>NZ_JADEXE010000136.1 GCF_015207265.1 Nodosilinea sp. LEGE 07298
ACTGCTAGCTTACCGCTGGGCTGGTAGCGCTGAATCAGGTCGAGAATTGCTGGGTCTGTCTCGGGGGGTGCGGCGGCGATCGCAGCGGCGATCGTATCGGCCAGCCGCCCGCTGCCCGCTAGCACAATTGCTGGTCTGCCCGTAGCCAGGTTTTCGCTTAGGTCGGTTAAGGCTACCTGGCCCCCGTTGATCAAAAGGGTCAGCGCCGGGTGGTCGGTAGCAATGTCAGAGGCCAACTCCGCCAGCCAGGGCGACTCATTACCCCACGAGTCGCCAGGGATGAGAAAAAAATTGGTGTGGTTAGGCTCTAGGTCGTGGCGAGAGTCAGCGGCGGGGCGATCGCTTGGCAACCGAGCCTTGCCCTGGGGCACCACCCCAATCAGCCGAAAGTTGCCGCTAATAGCGTGCCGAGCCTGCCCCATCATGTGAATTACCCCGGCATCGGTGCCGCCATCGAGCACCGTTAGCCCGAGCGATTGAGCCAGCGGCGCAAACACCTGATCAAAAACCGTTTGCAATCGCTCCAGACTCTCGGCAGACATCAAGCTAGCCCCGCCGATAATCACCAGCACCGGCTGGCCAGTGGGCATGCCCATGCAGTCTAGGGCTTGCTGACTCGTGGTATCAGACGACAGCGACAGCACCTGAGCGCTGTTGCCATTGTGAAAGTGGACATTGCTAATTTCAGGGGTAAAGGGATGCAGCATACGGCAGCCAAGCAAGTTAAGACACTATCTCAAGGGAAACGTATGCTACGCACTTTACCGAAGAGTAACCCCCACCCCTTTACCCAAAGGTCGTTTCCAACCCTGTGTAGGGCACCACAACCAGCAAATTCATAACTGGCATTATAGTCACTTCGGTGAATTGAGACACGCCTGCACCCAGAAAGGTTACATGCTAGGCCCTTAGCCTCCCTGCCAAGGGGTTTATTCTGCTAGCCCGCCGTGAGCAGTGCCCTAAAAAGGCAGCAGGCTCACCAAGGGTTCGATCTGACCCGACAGGTAGGCCACTGCCGATCGCGTCACCGGCCAGCTATCGACGACCATACCCGCCGACAGCAGCATCATGTAGAGAATGGAGAACTTGAACAGACTTTTAGCCAGGTCGCGATCGCTCGGGTCGTTTAGCAGCGCCCAGGCTTTTTGAATAAACATGCTGCCCAAAGCCAGAGCGATCGCCGCGTATACCGCACCCGTAGCCCCCAGTGGGTAGGTCATCATCAGGGTCAGCGGCACCAGCACCAGGGTGTAGTACCAGATTTGCTGGGCCGTCGCTTTGTCGCCCACCACGACGGGCATCATCGGCACGTTGACCTTGGCGTAGTCGTCTTGAATGAGCATGGCCAGGCCCCAGAAGTGGGGCGGCGTCCAGATAAACACAATGGCGAAAAACAACCAGGCGGCCAGGGGCAGGTCGCCCGTAACGGCGGCCCAGCCCACCAGCGGAGGAATGGCCCCAGCAGCACCGCCAATCACAATATTCTGCGGAGAAGATCGCTTCAGCCAGTGGGTGTAGACGCCCACATAAATGGCGATGCCCACCATCGCTAGAACGGCACTCAGCAGGTTGGCAACCAGGGCCTGCAAGCCAAAGGCCAGTACCGCCAGCACACCGGCAAACACCAGCGCGTCGCGAATTTGAATGCGTCCGGAGGGCAGGGGGCGGTGGCGAGTGCGCTCCATGTCGTAGTCAATATCGCGATCGTAGACGCAGTTGATGGTTT
The DNA here is from genome assembly GCF_015207265.1 of Nodosilinea sp. LEGE 07298. GTDB lineage: Bacteria > Cyanobacteriota > Cyanobacteriia > Phormidesmidales > Phormidesmidaceae > Nodosilinea. The sequence continues at coordinate 1,727 of NZ_JADEXE010000136.1, forward strand.
GGGCCGACGCTGCCGCCAGGGTGCCGCTCAGCAGCGTCACCATCAGCAACACTGGGTCTACCTCACCCTGCCCAGCTACCCACATCGCCGCCGCCGTTTCAATCAGCAGCAGGGGAATAATGCGGGGCTTGGTGAGCTGCACATAGCTCTGCACAACGGCCTTGAAGGACTCGTGGTGACGGGTGGGGGCATTCCATGTGGTGGTCTGATTCATGCAAAAAATCCTAAATGGTTCTAAAAACCGCAAACATCAGCAATAGGTGGCAAAAGCAATCGGCTAGTTCTCTAAGGAGCGGCGCTCTGATGTGTTAATCCTGGGTAGTGCCACTGGGTGCTGGTACACCTACAACTCAGCAGGGCTAGCCAACTCCTGGGGAGCCGCCACGCTAATTCGATAGTCGCTAGGAACAGGGCCAAGGCGATCGCGCCAGGCCAGCACAGTAAAGCACACCAGCGTACCGACCAGCGCTGCCCCCAGGGTATGGTGTGCCACGGTCAGCGGCTCTACCTGTAGCCGTAGTCGAAACGTCGCGATCCCCATCACTAGCTGGAACACTAGCAGCATGCTCGCCAAGCTGCCCAACCGCCGCAGCGGGTAGGTTAGCGCTGGGGTGCGCCACACTGTCCAGGTTAGGGCTAGCACCGCTGCACTCGCAGGCACAATGCCCAACAAATGGCTATTCATTACCTGACACAGTTCTTTGAGCCCCAGGCACTGATGGGCTGCCCAGCGCGACCCTACCAGCCCCCCCAGCAGGCACTGGACATAAACGATCATCGTGGCCACCAGCCCCAGCCAGGGCAAGCGACCCACGGTGCCAGTACTGCGGTAGGGCAGCAGACAGCTGGCAATGATTAGCATGGCGCTAAAGAACAGCAGTGCCGTGCCCAGGTGTGCCGTCACAATATCAAAGCGCAGCAGCTGGGTTACGGTTAGCCCGCCCAGCGCCCCTTGCACCCCAATGAGGGCGAGGGCACCTACCGCTGCCCAGGGCAACCAGCCCGGTACCTGCCGTCGATACCAGGTGCACAGGGCGGCTAGCCAAAGGGTGCTGAGGCCAATCAACGCAGCATCGAGCCGGTGAAACCACTCTAAAAACACCTGTAGATTCATCTGCTGCTGGGGCACCAGCTGGCCGTAGCAGAGGGGCCAGTCGGGGCAGGCCAGACCCGCATTCATGACTCGGGTGGCGCTGCCTACTGCCATCAGGGCTAGAGTCGCAAACGCAATCTTCCACACTAGGCGGCGAATGCGATCTACCGGGGTAAACGTTGCGGCGGGCCACAACGTTTCACGGGCTGTGGTTGGAGTCGAAAGGAAGGGGAAATTTGCGGCCATGCCATCTCCAGCATTAAGCAGTGCAGTTTTGGGGGTGGACTGTCGGAGCGAAAGAGTTGATCACAGTTGACCAATCACAGGGGATGAATAGGCGCGATCGCTTCAGAGACCTTCACAGGGGCCATAACCTTAGAATTATGAAGACTGTGGCAGACCCGTAGAAGTAATTGCTCCACTTATTGACAACAAGCTACTCAGGACTATCAATGCCGAAAAATTCGCTTACTGACTACTACTGTAGAGAGTGCAACCCTTGAATTGGCAAAGCTTTAGGGTTTTCTTTGGAATTTGGAGCTGGCAATAGGCCGCTATACAAGGATCAAAGCTGTGCCGTAGCGAGACACACAACGTAACTTATCTTTACCTTGGGCGATCGCCCGAACAACTGACCCGAGCGATCACTAAAGTTAAGGACCGAAAGCGCGACTGGGGCGATCGCCTTCAATCTGATGTAACTGGTGTAACTCTGGTCCATTGCGGCCCGCAATGCCGTAGGCTGGCTAGCAGGTGTCAGAATTAAAGCGCTTTGGCTGCTGTCAAGCTAGCTGTACACCATTCACCGATCGCGATGAGCACGTCTACTATGAGCGCCCCTCTTACCCTCAACCTGCCCCAGGGATCCCTGCGATTTACCTTTTCTAGCGAGGCGGCCCAGGGTCTAAAAGCTGACCTGGGCGAGCTGATGTCTACGCTCAAAGCAGCGGCAGCGACCCAGGGTGGAGAGCCCACTCGTCGCACTCCCCAACCGCCGATGGAGTACCGCCACACTGGCGACGTTTTTTTAGAAGTTTTCTGTAACCCTAATATTTGGCCTAGCCCCTTTGCCGCCAAGGTACTCGTGACGCTGCGCGACGATCGCATTCGCGTCACTACCGAAGCTGAGCTATCGCAAATCTACGAAGACATTAATGCGTACTTGGAATAGGGGGCGTACCTGGGATGGGGGTACGCTCGGCGAACCCCTATCTAGGAAGCCAGGCAAGTTTTTCCCTCTACCTGGAGGAGGATAGTAGCCTGAGATGCTACCTTCCCTAGGGGGAAGACGATAGAATATGAGCGCAAAACGCGGCTAGCCTAGAGCGAAAAGTTCTTGACGGAGCAGGTTGCCCTGCTTCTGAGGAAGGCTCAGGGCTGCCTAGCTTTTGGAGTTTCTAACAGCATTTTCTAAGGCATCTTTAAGTATGTACACTGACGATATTTCTCAGACTTTGCAGAAAGGGTTTCGCGTTACCCTGGGGGCTACGGCGTCCCTAATCGAAGCTATTCAAGACCCTGAAAGCTCTAATCAAAAGTTTTCTACCCTAGGCGGTGACGTCAATCGGCTCACCGAGGAACTGGAAGTTAAAGGCGAAACCACCGAGCGCGAAGCTCGAATGTTTGTCGATTCGCTGCTGAGCCAGATGCCGAACCCTTTCACTAGCTCCGGTGCTGCAACTGATGGGCCGACTATTACCACCGTAGCTAGCCCCGTGGTAGAGGCCTCTGTGCAGAGCGATTTGGAAACTCTGACCCAAGAACTAGCTGCCATTCGCAAAGAGATTGAAACACTCAAGGGCTGACGCCAGCGGTCATTCCTGGGAAGTGCAGACTGTGCCATCGGCCGCACCCCATCGGCCGTAGCACATCAATAGAGGCAAGCATGGCCGATACGGCAGAGCTATACATCAAGGCGCAAACTGAAGCGCAAACATCTGGGTTGCCAACGCCCGAACGGCCAGCGGGGGACGGGGCGATCGCTAGCGGGTTCGATCCCTTTGCTGGCGTAGTCGATGAGGCTAGCGAGGCTGGCCGTGAGATCTACTTCATCAGCGGCTTAGGAGCCGATTGGCGTGTCTTTCATCGTCTACAGCTGAAGGGGTATCGCCCTGTTCATATCTGCTGGGAGCGTCCTTACCGGGGCGAGTCGATCGAGCACTATGCCCAGCGGTTGCTGGGCCAAGTCACAACCCCACATCCGATTCTGGTTGGGCTTTCCTTTGGCGGGCTGATGGCCGTAGAAATGGCCAAACTGTGCGACCCAGCTCAGGTTATCGTGATCTCAAGTGCCGTTAGCGGGGCGCAGGTGCCCAACTACTACAAACTGTTTCGCTGGCTGCCGCTACAGCTGATTGTGCCGTTTAAGCAACTGTTGTGGGCGGTTTACGGAGTGATTAGCTGGCTGTTTGGTCTGGAGGATCCGGAAGATCGCTCGCTATTCAAGCAGGTTTTGATAGATACTGACCCCTTTTTCCTTAGATGGGCCATGAATCGGGTGGTGGGCTGGCGCAATCAAGTGGTGCCCAAAAACGTGGTTCAAATTCACGGTGGGCGCGATCGCGTGTTTCCCTTTGGCCACCACTCCGCTGACATCGTTGTGCCCGATGGTGGTCACCTGATGGTGCTCAATCGGGCCGAGCAGCTGTCTCGGCTGCTGATGGCAACCCTGGCTACTAACCCAGTTGAATCGTAAAGGGCCTAAAGAGCGGTGGGCTAGGGTCAAGCGGGCTAAGTAGCCGAGTGGATGGGCAGCTGAAGTGGCGGATTGGCTGTCGCCATCCGCTCTAGGGCTGCCGCGCAGGCGGCTGTATCGATCCCTAGTGGTGAATCGGCAGGGGGCAATGGGTGATGCTGTGGATTGGGCAACAGGCGCAGCCAGGCCTGGGTAAGCCGGTGAGCGACAGGATCGGCAGCGGCAGACTCCAGGACCAGTGTCGGCAGCCAAAGTTTTCCTAGACCTTGCTGTAGTAGTTCGCCCTCAACGGCGGCGGTGCGGCGCTGAAAGAGGATTTGGCAGGCCGCAGGGGACTGGCGCAGGCAGCGGCGGCGATCGCGCAACGCTTTTACCCAAGGGGCTTTGCCCAACCAGGGCAGGATCAGGGGCAGGGGCGACCAGGGGGCAACGAGCCAGCGATCGCGCCGCCAGCGACCTCTCAGTTCGCGATCGCGCACCCCTTCAGGGGCCAGCACCGCCAGGCTCTGCACCTGGTCGGGGTAGGTAAGGGCATATTGACCGGCTACCCAGGCCCCCAATGAATCGGCTACCAGCCGCAACCGTTGAATGCGCAGGGCGCTCAATAAGCTGTGCAGCACCTCGACCTGTAGAGCCACCGAGTAGGGAGAGGGAGACTTACCCTCTTGCCACGATTCGCCAAAGCCCAGCAAGTCGGGGGCCAGGCAGTGGTAGCGGGGAGCCAAGTGCCGCATCAGCGGTAGCCACTGGGTGCTGTCGTGCCACGAGCCGTGGAGAAACACCACTGTTTCGCTCTGGGGTTTGCCGCCCTCATGCCAAAACAGGCTCCCCAGCGGCAGCTTAATGCGACTAGTGCGAATGGGAATGTCGGTCGGTAACGGCATGGCACTCGGTAAGGTAGATGGCACCAGAGTAACCGGGAAGCCGTGCTCCAGCGTCCCAATCTAGCGGGTTTACCCAAAAGCTTAGGCTAAAACTGTTTCGCCCTTAAAGAAATCTTGCAAATGCTGCTGGTGGTCGTGGGAAAGGCGATCCCACGGTATGGTGTCGACGGTAAAGTGGCGCACGTCCAAAATTTCGCGCCGGTCGGCGGGGTAGGGGGTGCCCGTCACCCGTACGGCTACCGTTATGCACACCGAGTGGAAGCGGGGGTCACGCCCGGGCTGCGAGTAGACCCCTACCAGCCGCTCCAGCCCGACGGTCTCTAGTCCGGCTTCTTCTTTCAGTTCGCGGGCCGCAGCGGTAATCACGTCTTCGCCCCAGTCGACAATGCCGCCAGGCAGGCTCCATAGGCCGTTGTCGCGCCGCCGTACCAGCACCAGGCTGCCATCGGCCAGCAACGGAATGACGCAGGTACCCAAAATAGGACGGCGCAAAATTAGCCCCATCAGGGTCCGCAAAATGTGGGCGAAGTAGGACATTCTATAGGGCTTCCAGGTCGGCTAGCACCGTATCAGCATGGGTCTCGGCTTTGACCTTGAGATAGACTTTCTCCAGATTGCCGTCGGGGCCGATGATGAAGGTGCTGCGGGTGATACCCATATATTCTTTACCCATAAACTTTTTCAGGCCATAAACGCCGTAGCGGCTAGCTACTTCGCCGCCCTCATCCACCAACAGCGGAAAGGGCAGGCTGAATTTATCGATAAATTTGGTGTGAGACTTGGCGTCGTCGGTACTTACCCCCAGCACCACGGCATCTTTGCCCTGGTAATCGGCGTAGCGATCGCGAAACCCGCAGGCTTCTTTGGTGCAGCCAGGGGTATTGTCGCGTGGGTAAAAATACAGCACCACGCGCTGGCCCTTGAGGTCGGCCAGGCTGTAGGTTTTGCCGGTGGCATCGGGGAGGCTGAAGTCGGGAGCGGGGTCGCCAGCGGAGAGGGCCATAGTCAGTATTAATAAACGTTACATGCCATCGCCTATTGTATAGCGCTGAATTGGTGTGTTGGGGGTTGCTGCTCGACTAGAGAGCCTACTCTGTCCGTCGATGAATGTGAAACATAGAGGACTGATCGGTGGGCAGCAGCAGCACGTCGCTGACGTTAACGTGGGCCGGGCGGGTCACCGCAAAGACAATTACATCGGCCACGTCGTCGCCGGTCAGCGGTGTCATCCCCTGGTAGACGCCTTTGGCGCGATCGCTATCTCCCCCAAAGCGCACCAGGCTGAACTCGGTTTCGACCAGGCCGGGGTCAATGTTAGTAACCCGCACCGGGGTGCCCAGCAGATCGAGTTTGAGCCCCTCAGAGAGTGACCTGACCGCCGCCTTAGTGGCACAGTAGACGCTGCCACCGGGGTAGGTCTGCCGCCCCGCGATCGACCCCACATTAACGATATGGCCCCGACCCCGGGCCACCATGCCTGGCACTACCGCCCGCGTAACGTAGAGCAGCCCCTTAACGTTGGTGTCAATCATGGTTTCCCAATCGTCTAGGGGGGCTTCGTACTGTTTATCTAGCCCCCGGCTCAGGCCCGCATTGTTGATTAGAATGGCGATCGCCTGCCAGTCTTCCGGTAAACCGCTAATCGCCTCACTCACGGCTTCCGGGTGGCGCACATCCAGCACGACCGTTAGCACCTCAGCACCATGCTGCTGCTGAAGTTCGGTAGCCAATGCCTGTAAAGGTTCTAACCGGCGGGCAGCCAAAATTAGCCTAGCCCCGATAGCAGCCAGTTGGCGGGCGCAGGCAGCCCCAATGCCGCTGCTGGCACCCGTAATCATGACGGTCTGGTCGACAAGAGATGCGGTCATAGTGGGTAAAACGGTGAATAGCTCAATGGAGTTTAGCGAGTAACCCAAAGAGAAGAAACCGGGTTATGGCTAGATAGTGACCGAGCCTCCTGGCGATCGCCTAGAAACCCGGTTTCTAAACCCTGCTGCATTAGCCCTGATCTAAGGCGTTTTCTCTGGCTCAGGATTCTTCACGCTGGACTCTATTTCATCTAAGGTTTGCAGCACCAGCCGCTTCGCTTGCAGCTCCCAACCCCACTTCTGCACCTGAAAGGCGACGTAAAACCCAATGCCTGTCGCAATCAAATCGAGCGGCTGTCGCCCAGAAATGCCCAATAGTAACCCCAGCCCGCCAATTCCCCAGAAGGGCAACGCCACTGTCTGACGATTTTCTTCCACCAGCTTGGCGACAAAATTTTGGGGAATACTGGCCGCTACTTCCTCCCGCACCGCCCCCTGCTTGGGGTAGGGCACCGCAAAGCTAAATTTACGGCGCAGCTTCTCGATTTTGCGGGCGTCGGTGCTGTACTCGGTCAGCTCGTCTTCGGCCATGCGAATCAGCTGCTCAGCAATGGTCATAGGGAAATTGTCCGAAGTGAGGTTAAGGGGGCTGTGGAAACATTACCCCAGTCATTATCTCACTGTAGCGGTCTTCGTTTCTTCGGTTAAAGCCCTGCTCTGTCAAGCTCTTCCTTGAGGGCGCGCAGGCTTTTATTGCGATCGCGATCGTGAATATAGGTCAGCAGTAGCGCTACCTGGTGTTTGCACAGTCCATCCCAGTCGTAGGGACAGGTGCAGCTAGAATCTTCGACCCCCTGCGGTCCCAGCGTCACCCGAGGCTGATAGGTCATGCTGCCCTCGCAGCTGGCCCATAGAACATTTCCCTGGAGCACCGGGTTGAAGATAGCGCCGTTGCGATAGTATCGGCGGCCCCGGTCAAAGCTCTGATCCGTAGCCAGAGCCTTGACCTGCGACTCGTTTAAGGGCGGTGGTGAGGTGACCATGGCGCAATTTCCCGATCCAGCGGTACCGTTATCAGTAGTGTAATCGCTTGCCAATGGCTAAGAAACAAGGCCGAAAACCAGGGCAGTTTGGCTACCTGCCTCCGCAGCATAAATTTTTTCTCAACCCTTACCAAGACGCGCGGTTTACTCGCTGTCCCAAATGCGATCGCCCTAACAAGCTGCGCAAAAAACCGCTGTTAATTTTGATCTCGCCTGCTCAGCCCCTCAGCCTCAACAAAACCTGTCGCTACTGCCCTAACTGCGACATTCTCATTGCTCACAAAGACGATCTAGATGAGCTACTGGAACGCATCTGCCTGCAGCACTATCCAGACCTAGTCGGCCACGATTACCTGGTAGTCGGCACCATGGAGCGCAAAAACTGGAAAGAAGGGCTGAAGATTGAATCCTTAGACGAGCTTTTTCAGACTGTCCACGACTTCAAAAAGCACGTCGAGTTTGAGCCCGTCCGCTACGTCTGGATGAAGGAGGATTGATAAATTCTGTTGAGGCCAAGCCCCTGAGTCAACTGTCTTTACCCAGAGCCCCTGGTGCGCCTGCTAAAGTCCTCTGCGGGGAGCAGGTGATGATCATGATCACCAGCGTAAGAATATAGGGCGCAGCGTTGAACAGGTAGTAGTACGAGTCGATGCCCACCGACTGAAACGCTGGCCCCAGCGCCTGGGCACCGCCAAACAGCAGTGAGGCCCACAGGCACTGCCAGGGCTGCCAGCGGGCAAAAATCACCAGCGCCACCGCCATTAAGCCCTGGCCGCTAGAAATGCGCTCGGTCCACACGCCGGGGTAAAACAGCGACAGGCTGGCCCCGCCAATACCCGCCAAAAAGCTGCCCCCCACGATGCTCGCCATCCGCACCCAAAAAATCGAAATGCCCATCGCCAGGGCCGCATCCGGGCTATCGCCCACCGCCCGCACGTAAAGCCCCCAGCGGGTCGACTTAAAGAACCAGCTCATCAAGGGCACGATCGCCACCCCCAGCAAAAACAGCGGGCTAATTTGCAGCGCCGACTGCACCGGGTCTAGGCTGCTCCAGCCGCCGATGGGAATGGTCGGCAGCTGGGGGGCCTGGGGCTGAATAAAGGGCTTGCCAAAGAAATTCGCCAGCCCGCCGCCAAAAATAATCATGGCGATGCCCACCGCTACATCGTTAACGCGGGGCTGCTGCGACAGCCAGCCGTGGATAGCCCCCAGCACCATACCCGCCACCCCGGCGGCCAGCACGCCCAGCCAGGGAGCTAGAGTCGGGCCAACGATGCCCGAGCTGAGGTAGGAGATAGCGTAGGCGCTCATGGCTCCAAACAGCAGAGTGCCTTCTAGGCCAAGGTTAATTTTGCCGCTTTTTTCGGTCAGGCACTCGCCCAGACTGACCAGCAGAAACGGCACGCTGCCGCGCAGGGTGCCCGCCAAGATACCAAGGGGTACGCCCCACCAGCCCAGTGCTCCTGCCGCCATAATCTCTCCTTAATATAGTTACCACAGGGCCAAAGAGCCTATCCCAAACCAGTAATCCCACGCTGGCGGGCAGTGCCTACCTTACGGTCCATCCCATCCACCCATCCACCCATTCACCCATCTACCCATCCACTCTCCTACACCGAAGCCACCGCTGCCTCAACCTGGGCCTCGCGCTCTTGAAAGAAGGCAAAGCGTCCGTAGAGCGATTCGCTGTAGAGCACGCAGAGAAAGACAATGCCCTGGAAGACCAGCACGGTGGCATCGGGCAGATCGTGCGATCGCTGCAAAATGCCCCCCGCCGCCAAAATACCGCCCAGCAGTACCGACACCAGCACCGTGGCCAGGGGATTGTGGCGGGCGACAAAGGCCACCAAAATCCCCGCATAGCCGTAGTTCGACACAATCGATTCGTTCAGTCGCCTTTGCACGGCGGCCACCTCGACCATGCCCGCCAGCCCGGCGCAGGAACCGGCCAGGAAGCACACCGCCAGGGTGAGCTTGCCCACGGGCAGTCCGGCAATGCGGGCGGCGCGCACGTTGCCCCCGGCGGTGCGGGCGGCAAAGCCAAAGGTGGTGCGCTGAATCAGAATGTAGGCCAGCACCGAGGCCACCAGGCCGTAGATGAGCCCCCAGTGAACCCGGGTGGTAGGTAGGGTGCCCAGCCAGGCGGAGGCATCGATCTCAAAGCTGGAGGGCTTGCTGACAAAGGCCGGATCGCGCATTGGCCCCTGCACCAGGTGGCTGAGGAGGGCGATCGCAATGTAGTTCAGCAGCAGACTGCTAATGGTTTCGTTTACCCCTCGGTAGTGGCGCAGCGCCCCCGCCGCCATAATCCACAAACCCCCGGCCACCAGGCTGCCCAAGGCCATCGCCAGCAGCACCAGACTACCCGGCAGAGATCCTCCCAACCCCAGCCCGACGCTCACCGCCGCTAGACCACCCACTACCAGCGCCCCTTCGTTGCCGATGATCACCAGGCCCAGGCGAGCGGGTAGAGCCGTACACAGGGCCGTCAGCATCAGTGGCGAAGCTCGAATCAGGGTGTTTTGCCAGGCGCTCCAGCTGCCAAAGGCAGCCCGATAGATTGAGCCGTACACCGCCAAGGGGTTGGCCCCGGCCAGAGCGCAAAACACCCCAAAAATCACCAGAGCGGCCAGCACTGCGCCCATGGGTAGGGCTACTGCCTCCAGCGATCGCCGCCAAGTTGTCGTAGACGCCATGGGTATGCCCTAGCTAACGGAACCAATCACGCCTTCAACAAAATAGTCCATCTTTTCTAGCTCGATGTTGTCGGTTTTCAGCGCCTGATCGGTCGAGAGCACTTCGTCGCCAGTGTTAGTCTTCAATGGTCCCTGGTAAATGACCAGTTCCCCAGACTCAATAGCGGCTACAGCGGCATCGCCACCAGCCTTGGCCTCATCACTGACCGCCGGGCCGTAGGGCGACAGCTTACAGAAATTGTCCGCTAGTCCACCCCGCAAAACGTGAGGAATATCCCCAGCCATCAAGGTCTTACCCGCCACGAACTCTTGGCCCAGCTCAGTGTAAATGCTTGACCAGTCCCACTCGGCTCCGGTGAGGTAGCCCTCGGGAGCCAGGGGGCTTTGATCGGCATGGTAGCCCGAAGTCATTACCCCGCGACGCTCAGCGGTTTCCATCACCACCTTAGGGCTGTCGACGTGGCAGGTGATTACCTCAATCCCCTGGTCAGCCATGCTGTTGGTGGCCTCGGCCTCTTTGACAGGCTCTGCCCATTCGCCGGTAAAGATCACCTGGGTGGTGGCCGCCGGATTCACCGACCTGGCCCCTAGGGTAAAGCTGTTGACGTTGCGCAGCACCTGGGGAATGGGCTTGGCTGCTACAAACCCCAGCTTGCCTGCCGGGCTCATGTGAGCCGCCACCACCCCGGCCACGTACTGAGCTTCGTCGATGTAGCCAAAGTAGCTGCCCACGTTTTTAGGGTGTACGCCCTCCTGGTAGAGGCCCCCAGCGTGGAAAAACTGCACGTCGGGAAATTCTTCGGCCAGGGCCAGAATGTGGGGGTCAAAGTAGCCAAAGGAGGTAGGAAATAGCACCTTAGCTCCGTCGATTTCGATCATGCTGCGCATGGTCTCGGCTACGGCGGTGGTTTCGGGTACGCTGGCCTCTTCGACCAGGCGAATGCCGGGTACATCGGCGACCATGGCTGCTGCTCCCTCGGCGTGGGCCTGGTTGTAGCCAAAGTCATCTTTGGGGCCGACGTAGATAAAGCCTACGACCAGTTCTTCCGCCGCTGCTCCATCAGCCGCCGCGCCGCCTCCAGAACTGGGTGACTGAGCACAGCCGGTGCCAAACTTAGCGGTGAGTCCAAAGGCGGAGGTGGCCAGCAGTCCCCGCATCACCTGCCGTCGCGATAGGCGAAAAGAACGGTTGCGATCGCTCATTGTTTACAACTCTCTCCAATACAGGGGCAGAACAATACCAGTGTTAGAATCACAGCCCTGCCTGCGAACCAGCCTGCTGCTCAAGTCAACTCAATTCGCAAACGGCTGCCCTTAGCTTTACACCATCCTTATAAGAATTGGTAAAAGCCTCTAAAGTAGTTGTATCAGAAACAACTGTTTAACGTGTTCTCCGCTACTATCCTTGGATAGATATTAATAAAAGCAAGGCCCCAGAGCGACTAAACGCTGGGGCCATTACCGAGTCGAATGCAAAATTGAATGGGCGACTTTAAATATGCTGTTCCAGCAGCTCGGCGATCGCCCGGTGCTCTACCGGCGGCACCAGCGGAAACTGCTGGCGAGTATCGGTAATCAACCAGTCGAGGGCAGCAGCTTTCATATCGATAGAAGCCCCGGTTTTATCGACACAGTAGCGGCCAAACACCAGCTTGTCGACCAGGCGTACCCCAGGGCCAATCCGCGAGTACTCAAAGATCACGCTCTTATCGACGATCGCGCCGCTGCAAATCGCGCAGTTGTTGCCGATGGCGCTAGGACCAATAATCGTCGCCCCGTCTTCGATGTGGGTCATCCCGCCAATATAGACCGGGCCTTCAATATTGACCTTGTCCCAGTTGGCCTTGACGTTGAGCCCCACATAAACGCCGGGGCGAATCTCTTCGCCGGGGATGTCAACCAGGTTGACCACGCCCGTAAGTACGTCTTGAATGGCGCGCCAGTAGTCGGGCACTTTACCAATATCGACCCACTCAAACTCCATGGGAATGCCGTAGAAGGGAGCGTTGGTCGCCACTAGCTTGGGCAGCAGGTCGCCGCCGATATCAAAGGACACTCCCGAGGGAATGTAGTCAAACACCTCGGGCTCGAAGATGTAAATGCCAGTGTTGATTTCGGTGCTGAGCGCCTCTTCTACCGCCGGTTTTTCCTGAAACGACTGGACCCGGCCTTCGTCGTCGGTGACCACAACTCCGTAACTGGGCACCTGCTTGAGGGGCACGGTTTTGGTGATAATGGTTGCGATCGAACCTTTTTCGCGGTGGCGGCGCACGGCCTCGGTGAGGTCGAGGTTGATCAGCGCGTCGCCGCAGAGCACCACAAAGGTGTCGTCAAAGAAGGGCGAAAAGTCTTGAATTTTGCGCATGCCCCCGGCGGAGCCAATGGCGTCGCCCACCAGTTCGCCGTTGTCTTCGATACGGCCTTCAAAGGAGTAGGCTAGCTCGACGCCAAAGCGCTGCCCATCGCGAAAGTAGCCCTCGATTTCATTGGCCAGGTGGCTCACGTTTACCATGATCTGGTCGAAACCGTGCTGGCGCAGCAGTTCGAGCAAAAACTCCATCACCGGCTTCTGCATGATCGGAATCATGGGCTTGGGAATGGTGTAGGTGATGGGCCGGACACGGGTGCCTTTGCCGGCAGCCAAGATCATGGCTTTCATACAAATAGGATCCTTAATATGTATGGGGATAAATTTACAGCAGAGCAGTTTTTTGAGCTAAGGGCTGAGCGGCTGATTTAGGAAAAAGCCGGAAATAACGCCACGGTAGGGCAATTGCACTTGGCCATGCTAACAGCGCCCCCGCTCAGAACACCGATAACCCAGTCGGCCTTCAAGGAGTTCTTACACTTCCTTTAAAATAGCCCTCCCATGCCTGAAACGGTAGCGATCGCCAGCGGCTGCTAGAGCCTATACACCCTAGTCTGGCCTAGTCAGGCAGAATAAAGGCCGGTAGTGCGGCGTCTGCCTCTGTTAAAGGGGCGCGATTGAGGTTTCTGACCCGTAAATCGGCATAGAAAGTGTCTTGGTTGAGTTCTACCTTCGACTGGGCCGAGAGAAACAGGAGCCCCCAAAACACCCCCACCTTCTCGTGCACGGCGGCGGCGTGGGGAGTGTCAAAGTCGTGGGCGTCTTCGAGGTCGGCGGGCTTGAAGTTGGGCCACTGCTGTAGCAACAGTTCAAAGTCGATCCACAGCAGGTCTTCGCCAAACTCGTCCCAGTACTGGTCGAGAAAGGCTTCGAGGGCGGCGGCAATTTCTGAGAGGTTTTCCTGGTGGGCGAGCTGGGCGATCGCGCGTACTGCCTGGCGCTGGGGCTGGGGCCGGGCTCGTCTGGCCCGCAGGCGAGGGGTGTGGTCGGCCATTACGGTGGCCATGGTTTCGAGCTGCTGAATTAGCTCTTGCAGGGTGACCTGCCGCCGCTGTGGGGTGGGGGCGACGGCCCGACGGTGCAGGTGCCGCTCCAGGTTGCGGGGCAGCGGTACTAGCTCAGGTGTCTCCTCTTCCCAGACCTCTTCGGGGTTGGCTTCGGCCTCGGCCTCGGCTTCGGCCCGCACCATGGTGTCGGCCTTGAGCAGGACCAGCATGGAGGCGTAGAGAAACCCCTGGCCCGACTCGGAGAGGTTGGCCTCGTAGGGGGTGCGGCCCTGGCTGGCCAGGGTTTCGGACTGGGCTTTGAGCAGCGACAAAAAGCGATCGATCACGTCGATCACCTTCACATCCCACGGGTCGATTTCGCCCTGATCGGCCAGGTCGATGAGAAATGCGATCGCGGTTTGAGCCAGGGATGATGACATAAATAGTCAAGGGGGCAAGGGGCAGAGTCACTGCCGAACCACAAAGATTTTTGGGGAAACGGTTGAGGAACCTGTTGATCAGCTTTGAGAATTCCAGCCGGGTTAAAGTCCCAAATGGCTTAAAGTCTGCACTGCTGCATCAATAAACCGTTGTCCCCAAACCACCGACAGTAACCCCAATACCAGAGCCAGACCGGCTACGGTGCCAACCTGCGTCCAGCTCCAGTCTATGGGTACCCCATAGGAAATTAAAATAATGCTCAAAAACGTAGCGATCGCAGCACCCCCTACAAATCGCTGAATTGTTCCAGTGCCTGAGGATTGATTGACCTCGATAGAACTGTCGGGACGGTTAGACGTATCGTTAGCAGCCATACAGGTTCCCTCAAGTTGGCTGGTCTATGTCATTTCTGGAGACCTGGAGAAAACGGTCGGCATAACCAACGATAAGGCCAACCAAAACTCAGCGCTGGCCCCTATCTTAACGAACTATTACCAAAGGATCCTATCAGCCAACAGCAGCCCTACTGGGCAAACGCTTCCTCGCTATCGCTCTCCTCGATCTTGGCGGCGGGCAGCATCAGGCTTTGTTCTTCGAGTTCGACCTGGTAGCGCTGCACGTCTTGCTCTAGCTGCTGAATTCGCACTTCGCGCTGCTGCATCTCTTTACCAAAGGACATATAGCCCTGCACTTGAGCCCAGACGCTAAACACCCAGGCAAACACGGCCCCGATGCCCATGGCCATGATCAGCTCTACACATAGAGGTGCCTCGACATCCACGCCGGGGGCGATGTGAATAATCACGGGCTCGGTGTTTTCAATGCCGAATAGCACCAGGGCTAGGGCAATTACAAAAATAACGACGAAATTTATCTGCCGCATGGCTCTGGCCTCAAAACGCTTGGTCAAAATCGCTAGGTCAATACTAAGTCCAGCTTGGGATCTGTGGCTTGCCCACAGGCAGAACCCCACGTCTGGACTTGGATAAGATTTATTTAACCAGGCAGACTTTAACTTTGGCGAAAGGTTTTTGCTGGTTTAAACACTCGATAGCGCAGACCGTAGCCGCCCAAAACCAGGGCCACAATACCTAAAGTGCCGAGGGCAATGGCGTTGGGTAGCCAAAATACGGCGTCAATATGGGTCATTTTACCGGGCTGAAGTTGCCAGATGGCTCCGGCGGCATCCTGGCTCAGGGGTGGGGTGGCGGCGGGGTCAATTTGGTCTAGCCCCCAGGGCACCTGTAGGCGAAAGCGCAGATCGGCCCAGGCTGGGGTCGTTACCTCCTCCCCATTAGCGGGTAGATCGCGCAGGTCGAGGCTGTAGGTGAGGTGAGTACGGCTGACGAAGACCCAGTTGGTTTGCTCTAAGCCCAGATCAAAGGGCACTGGTCCCCAGCCGGGCAGCTGTAGAGAGCTGGGGCTGGGTTCTTCCAAATTGAACGTCTCAGCTCGACTAGGATCTGCGGCCAGCTCTGCGGCCAACTCTGGGGTAGAAAACAACTGCTGAAAGCGATCGCCTAAGTCGCGGGCGGTGCCAAAGGGCACGGTTAGGGTCACCGTTTGAGGGCTCTGGCTAAGCTGCCCGCCGAGGGGGCGCGATCGCACCTTCAACTCCTCAAGCCAGGGTTCTAGGG
>NZ_JADEXE010000137.1 GCF_015207265.1 Nodosilinea sp. LEGE 07298
CCCGTACGGGTCGGCTCGGGCAGCATTTTGCCGATGACGTTGCGGCTTTGAAAGATGTGGTAAGCCAGCAGCGCGGGCACCCCCATCATGGTGGCGTTCACTCCCAGGGTCGTCAGCCCACCGTGGCCAATCACTAGCGCCTGAAAAAACAGGCCGATCAAAATCGCCGGAAAGGCAAAATACCCCAGCACCACCCCCAGCAGCCCATTCAAAATCAGGTGAACGCTAGCGGGTGGTACTGGAATATAAATCGACGACGCCACAAAGAATGCCGCCGTCAGCAATGAGGCCTTAGGAACTTCAGCCGCCGGGTCGGGCCTGCGGTTGATCTGCCGCAGCGAGTACCAGGTGGCTACCCCGGTTATGGCATACCCCGCCGCGCAGACCTGGGCCGGTAAAATTCCATCGGGGATATGCACTAGCGCTTGCCTCGAGCAAAAAATAAAGCGGTGCCAATAAAGCCCCAGATTACAGAGCCAATAGTAATGCCCCGCTGCACTGGAGACAGGGTAGTACTAGGAGAGATTAAAGAATTGGACCCGGCCTCCGCCTCTGTCGCTGGGGTGGCGACAGGTGCCCCCCCAGAGGTAGAAGCCGCGATCGGAATGGTGGTCAGCACGCCGTGGCCCGCCTGGCGCACCATCACCTCCCAGCTGCCGGGCTGGGAGGTGTCGGGCGTAAAGCTAAAGTACCCCTGATCGTCGGTGGTGCCCTCCTGCCAGACATCGGTAGGGTTGCCAGGGGCGTAGACCAGTACCTGGGCGTTGGCCATCGGCTCGCCGGTCTCAAACTGGGCTTCTAGCTCAACGGCGTTGACCTGACGGTGCTCCACTGTCACCCCGTGGGCCAGTACAGGCGCGGCCCCGCCGACCAGTGCCAGCGCCAGTAACCAGGCAAACTTGAGTCTCAGTCTCATGAGGCTGTCAGCGTCACTTCTTCGCAGTGGCCTTCACCCACGTGGCCCAGGCTCGGCAAAATCGAGAGAAAAGTCTGGTAGTCTTCCTCAGACAGCCCGGCCTCTAGCGCCGCACTGTCGACATCGACTTCACCGTTTTCGGCCAGGGCGGCCAGCGGCTCAAAGCCCAGGGCACCGGTATTGATGCTGTCGTCGGCGGGGGCCTCGCCGTCGCCAAACAGGTGGTCGAAGTGGAAGGTAGCCTCCACGTCGGCCTCTTCGCCAGCGGTCAAAATGCCTTTGCGCTCGTCGCCGACAAAATCGCCACAGGTAAAGGCCAGCTCTTCATTCACCTTGACGGTAAACGGCACGGTTTCGCCCTCTTTAGTGGCGGTGCCCTGCATCCAAATCGAGTAGCCTTCGGACGGCCCTGATGGGGCGGGCACCATGCGCCAGGCCAGCGCATTGAAGCGCCCGGCTGGGGCCTCAACCTCGCTCACCATGATCGGCTCTGCCGAATCATCGCCCTCGGCTAGGTCAACCACTTGGGCTTCTTCGACCTTAACCTCGGCCGTGGATTGGAGTTCGGTACCGGCTTCGGGGTCAAAGGGAGGGTCGGTTTGAGCAGCGGTAATGTCGGCTAGCGACACGTAGAGGTTATCGAAGGTAACCTCCCAGCCGTCTTTGGTGGTAAACCCCTGGCGCACAAAATCTTCGCCATTAGCCCGAACTAGCAGGGTGCCGGTTTCGCCGTCAGCACTGGCGGTTTCGGTAGTTTCGGGGGCTATTTCGGGAGTGGTGGCGGTGGGGCTTTCGCTACCGCAGCCGGTCAGCACGCCGAGGGCTATGGCCCCTAGCACACCCATTGCTACGTTTGAAGTGTTGCGTTGCATAGTACCTGAGCAGATGTAAAGTGTCTTGGAGTAGAGCTGAGTTATCTATTTCTCGGCCTTGATGGGCTTTCAAAGGCCGTAACCCAGTGTATTTACTTAACCCCGAGTGCCCCTAAACTTCAATGCCCAGGGGGGGCACTAAACCTCATTCAAGGCCAGAAGTAGAGTTCTGCCTGCGGGAAAACGACAGATCCTGATCCGGACTTGGTTAGCGATAGATTCTGCTGTTTGCTAATCATTGAAGCGATACGATAAAGGCACCAAAATGCTGTGATCAACCATGTACGACGTCATTGTGGTGGGGGCTGGCCCTGCCGGAGCATCTACCGCCTATCACCTGGCCAAGCAGGGGCACTCGGTGCTGATTTTAGAGAAAGAAGCGTTGCCCCGCTACAAGCCTTGCAGCGGGGCGGTTTCGCCCAGTGTGGCGGAATACTTTGATTTTGACTTTGCCCCGGCGATTGATCGCACCATGCGCCGCGTGCGCTACACCTACAAGCTGGGCGACCCGATCGAGGCCGAACTCACTACCGCCGACCCAATCTGGATGGTGCGGCGTGAGGTGTTTGACCAGTTTTTGGTGCAGCAGGCGCAAAAGCAGGGAGCACAGCTGAAGGATGGTACGGCGGTTAGTGCGATCGCCAACCAGGGCGACTACTGGCAGGTCTCTACCCCCGATGACACTCTAGATGCGGCTTACCTAGTGGCCGCAGACGGTGCGACAGGGCCAATGGCAAAGTGGCTAGGTTTCCCCGATTTGACGCTGCGCACCGCCAGCATTTTAGAAGTGAATGCCCCAGTGGGGGATGATTGCGCGATTAACTTTGAGTTTGGGTTGGTGAAGCAGGGTTGCGCCTGGAACTTCCCAAAAGCCGAGGGCTACTCGATCGGAGTGGCGACATTTTTGGGTCAGGCTCCGGCTGATTACAAAAAGCCGTTGGAAAAATACAGCCAGTCCTTTGGGGTCAGCCCCGATGCAGGCACAGTCTACAGCCACCCGCTGAAACTGTGGGACGGCAACCACCCCCTGCACACCCACCGGGCCGTGCTGGTGGGGGAAGCCGCCGCCATTGTCGATCCGCTCAGCGCGGAGGGTGTACGCCCCGGCATGATTAGCGGGGTGCGGGCTGCCGAGGCGATTCATGCGGCACTGGCCGGGAATCCAGACGCGCTGGCCAATTACACCGCTACCATGCACAGCACCTGGGGCGAAGACATGCCCTGGGCCAAGCGCATTGCTGGGCTGTTCTTTCGGGTGCCGGGGATCGGCTACCGGGTGGGCATTAAGCGACCTACCGCGACCCAGCGGCTGGGGCAAATTTTAGCAGGCGAGGTAAGCTACGCCGATATTGCTGGCCGGGTAATGAAGCGCATGAGCGGAGGGCTACTGTCGGGCTAGCGAGGTTTCCCCAGGTTCTGATACCATCGTGCCAGCCTGTGGGGATCGATGCCGAGCAGATAACCCATGATCATGACCTGGTTGGCTAGGGTGGTGCGCAGAATGCCGAGGCTGCGCCAGCGGCGATCGCTCGTCACCACCGCCCTAGGCGCGATCGCAACTTTCCCCAGCTTTCTTAGCCGCCGCACCAGCTCAAAGTCTTCCATCATCGGCAGGTCGGGAAAGCCGCCGAGTTGGTGAAAGACCTCGGCCTTTAGAAAAATGGCCTGGTCGCCGTAGGGCATGTGCAGGTAGCGCGATCGCAAATTTACCCCCCATTCCACCCAGCGCAGCCCTTGCCTGGGGCTATCGATCGCCAGCGTAAAGGCCCCGGCGACAACGCCAGATTGCGATAGGGTCTGACGAATCGCCTGGTCAAACCCCTGGGGCAAGCAAGTGTCGGCGTGGAGAAAGAGCAAAATTGAGCCTTTGGCAACCCTGGCCCCCTGGTTTTGCTGGCGCGATCGCCCCCGCGTCGATTCCACAACCCTGGCCCCCATCGCCCTGGCCACCTCAGCCGTACCATCGGAGCTGCCTCCATCGACAACGATGACCTCTACGTTGGCGGCAGCCTGAATGGCCTCTAGCACCATGGGCAAGCTGCTCGCCTCGTTGAGCGCGGGAATCACGATGGAAATGGCTGGCTGCTGCAAGGTTGGGTCAGCCCTGGGGGTGACAGTAGCGCTGGTATTCGCCTCGGTCAGCGGCAAAGGTTTGGGTAAGGTACCAACAGCGTGGCTAGAACGGGGGGTTAACCATCGCGCCAGCTGTGCCTGCAATTTGGCCACAGCCCATAGACCTTCAACAGAGAGGGACATATCGCAACACCAGTAAGCGTTTCGATAATTTACCCAACCGGCCCCCAGGGCGAATGAGGATCGCCTGAATGTTTACTGAGAGCCCAACCCTGGATCGATGACAATCGGCAATATAGCTGTAGCCAGTCTAGTGAGGACTGTTTACCTGAGAACGTTCAAACGTTTGAACGTTCTCAGGCTTTATGGATGTCCTAACCCAGGTGACTCTGGCTATAACCTGTGAATTTGGCGTGTTCAGGAAGCAACCTCTGCCGCAGCCTGGCGAAACTCCGGGGTGGGCAGGGCCTCTAAGTGTTGCCAGCATACGGTGCAGGCGGGCTGGTCGTGCGCGATCGCATAGGGTTCGTGAACGGTGTCAATCCAGTCTAGGAACGTCTGAAAGTTGTCGGCCACCATCTCCGGCGCATCTTGAATGGTGCCCAGCTGAAAATGAGGAGCCGCGTTTTCTACCGCAAAGGGGCAGGCGTGGAAACTGCCGTCGGTTTTGAGTACCGGGTAGCAGTGGGGGCAGCGGTGGGCGCTTTTGGGGCGGTTTTCTTCGCCCGTAAAGGGGTCGATACCTCGGCCCGAGTCAACGATGTCGGCGTGGCCCATGGCGATCGCCCCCGGTTGCTCAGCCTCGTAAGCCTCCAGCTTGCGGAGAGAGGACAGGGGCATCTGCGGTGCGCCATCGCCCGTGGCAATGGAGTAGTTGAGCGAGGCAGTGGTTTTACCCAGCGGATCGGCGGCGAGAATGTCGGTCAAATGGTCGGCCTGGATGCCGTTGGAATAGATCACAATGCTGCCACCAAAGCCGCGATCGCGCAGGTAGGCGATCGCCCACAGCAGGTTGTCGGGGCTGAGGGTCGGCTCGCCCCCGTAGAACTTCACCACGCCCCGCTCGTCGAGCATAACGGTGCCCAGGGCGGCGTCTAAATGTTCGGGCGTGTAGTCGGCGTACCAGCCCTCAGCCGAGCCAAACACAGTGCAAAAGTCGCACTCGCGGTTGCAGCGGTTGCCGGGGTACAGGTGCAGCTCCAGCAGCCGCTGGTTTTCGATTACGCCTCGGGGGCTAGTCTGTCGGGGTTGAAATGTCATAGTAAATAGAGAGTGAGTGAGGGCAGAGGGTCAGATTCTCAGTTTAGGAAAGCAGGACTGGGGATGCAGGAATCCAAAATCAATACTCCTATCCGACCACCTCCTCTTCCCAGAGCTGTTCGAGCCGCAGGGTGTATTCGGCATTGACGATGGGCACGGTATTGGCGGTCAGTTCTTGCAGAGGTAGGCCATAGTTGGCTTCAACCTGATCGAACTGCTGCTGCATGTCGGCGGGCAACAGGCTGCGATCGATCAGCGGCGGCGATCCCCAAACCTCGGGCTTAAATTTTTCGAGCTGACCCTCAGGGCCAGCCAGCACGTCGGCCAGCACCATCGCTGCCGCCGGATTGCTGGCATTGACCGGAATGGCCGTAAACGACGAGTCGTTGAGCGAAGCCCCCGGTAGGGCAAAGGCTGCGGTATTGGCCGGAAAGCGCCCGGTAGCAATGCCCTCGGCAATGTTGGGGGTAAACGCAGGCATCATCCAAATTTCGCCGTTGCTAAACAGCTCCAGCAGGCGGGTCTGGGTGGGGGCGTAGGTTTCGCCGCCGCGCCACAGGTGGGGCTTGAGGGCGCGCAGGTACTCCGCCACCTGGGGCGAATTTTGCGCCCACAGAGCTTCGTCAAATTCGGCCCCGGCGTACTGGTCAAAGCCGCCGGTCACGCCGTAGAGCACCGTCAGCAAAAAGCGGCTGCCGTCGAACTCGGGCGGGGCAACATAGGTAAAGCGGCCAGGGTTGGCCTCGGCCCAGGTCAGCAGTTGGTCAAAGTCTTGGGGAGTGTCAGAGACGCGATCGCCATCTTTCGCCATCACGTACAGTGAGCCGGTGTAGGGGGCCGAGTAGCCTTCGATCGGCAGGCCAAAGTCAATGGCTACAGTAGGGTCATCGAGGTCGTAGAAAGCGGTAGAGGGCAGTGGTCCGGTAAAGGGGCCAAACAGCAGATCACCCTGCTTCATGGTGCGAAAGTTTTCGCCGTTGATCCAGATCAAGTCGATGCTGCCGCCTGTGGTCAGGCCCGCCTGCACTTCGCCCACCACTTTATTCACCGCTTCTACGGTGTCGTTGATGGGCACCCGGTTCAGGGTAATGCCGTAGTCGTTGCTGAGTTTGCTAGCCACCCAGCTGTCGGCATAGCTGTTGATCTGGTCGCTACCGCCCCACATGGCCCAGTTGACCGTGGTGCCCTGGGCGATCGCCAAAATGTCTAAATGTCTTCCCACGATGCGGTGGTGGGGTCAAAGGCGGTATCGGTGGTGCTGGATGTCTGGCAGCTGGCGGCTACGGCGGCTAGACCCGCGCCAGCGGTGAGGTAGAGAAAATGACGACGACGAATACGGGGCATAGGAGAGTCTGTCAAAAATACGAAACAACTGAGCAAAACAAACTTGGCGAGACCTTAGGAGATTTCCAGGAGAGAAAATACCAGCTTTAATCCAACAACTATGGCCACTGTAGGGTGGGCACTGACCACCATTGGGGAAACTATTTTCCAGAAGTCGCCCTAGTGCGACAGCAACTCCGGCTCAGGCACCGCTACAGAGGCATTTCCCGCAGCGGGCCAGCACCACAGCGCCTCCGGGGGCAGGTGCGCGTAAGCGGTTTGACCCACGGCGAAACTCTGGCCGGGCGGTACCCAAGCCTGCAGCTCTAGCCCAGCGGCGGTAGTAAGAACTAGCTGGCGCTGGGTGCCGGTAAAGCGGCTCTGGGCGACGGTGACGGGCAGCAGGTTAGTGCTGCACAGACGCTCTGCCAATACCTGCACTCGCTCCGGGCGAATGGTCACCTGCACTGGCCCCTGATGGGCAGAATCCAGCGTCAGGCTGTCCCCGTCGGTTAGCCGCAGTCGGTTCCCTGCGGCCACCGCGCCAAAGAAATTGACCCCGCCCAAAAAGCGGGCTACGGTGCCATCGCTGGGCCTTTGATAGAGCGCTTCGGGGGTATCGACCTGGCGTAGACAGCCGTCGAACATCAGCGCAATGCGATCGGCCATCACTACCGCCTCCTGCTGGTCGTGGGTGACGATCAGCAGGGTGACGCCCGTATCGGCCTGGAGTTGCAAGATCAGCTCCTGCATGTCGCCGCGCAGGTTGGCATCGAGCGCCGAGAGAGGTTCGTCGAGCAGCAGCAGTTTGGGGCGAATCACCAGCGATCGCGCCAGAGCCACCCGCTGAGCCTGCCCCCCCGACAGCTCCGCCGGACGCCGGTTTTCAAAACCCGTCAGCTGCACCTGAGCTAGCATGGCCAGCGCCTGGGCTTCGCGATCGGCCCGGTTTACCCCCCGCAGCTTGAGGCCAAAGGCGACATTCTCGCCCACGCTGAGGTGGGGAAACAGCAGCCCCTTTTGCAGCACCAGAGCCATATCGCGCCGCTCGGGGGGAATGCCCACCAGCGATCGCCCGTCGAGCACAATCTGCCCGCTGTCGGGGGGCAGCAGCCCCGCAATCAGCTGTAGCGTGGTCGATTTGCCACAGCCCGACGGCCCCAGCAGCGCCAGCCGTTCGCCCTGGTGCAGATCCAGCCACAGGTCGCGCACAGCGGGCACGCCGCGAAAGCGCTTGGTCAAATTCTGCATCGCGCAGTAGGCCGTCTCAGACATCCCCTAACCCCCCAATGGCTGCATCGTCTTGCAGTGCCCGGCTCGAAAACAGCAGAAAAATTAGCGCTGGAATGACGGAGGTGACCGCGATCGCAGCGGTCAACCCCTGGTTGCCCCCCTGGAGGGAGGTAAACAAAATCATCGGCAGGGTCAGCACTCGCCCCCCGCCAACAAAAAAGGTCAGCAAAAACTCGTTCCATGAAATCAAAAAGGCGAACAGCGCCCCGACGACGATCCCCGGTGCGATCAGCGGTAGGGTAACGCGCCACAGCACCTGAGCCGGAGACGCCCCCAGCGATCGCGCCTGGGTCTCGTACCCAGTATCAAAATTCGCAAACACGCTGCTCAGCACCAGGGTCATGTAGGGAATGGTGGGCAGCAGATGCACCAGCACCACCCCGGCCAGCGTGCCGCTTAGCCCCAGACGAATCAGCACAAACTGAATGCCCATCAGCGTGGCCAGGGGCGACACAATGATCGGCAGCAGCAGCGCCAGCTTGATCGCCCCCTTGCCCGGAAACTGCATCAGCCCCAGGGCACGCCCGGCGGGCAGGCCGACCACCAGCGCCAGCGCCGTTGAGAGGGCCGCGATCGCCAGGCTTTGCAAAAACCCCTGCAGCACCCGGCTGCCCGGCGACACTACCGCCGCCCAATTTGCCCCCGTCCACTGCTGGGGCACCAGCTGCGGAAAGTACCAGCCCTCCGCCACCGACCACACCAGCAGGGGCACAAAGGGTAAAAACAAGACCGCCACAATCAGCATCAAGACCAAATTTCGGCTCATGGCTGCCCCCCAAGGCGGCGACGAAAGGGCTGGCCCGACCCCAGCCACAGGTATAGGGCAATCAGCGCTATCGAAATCAGCGAGAGCAGCAGGCCAAGGGCGATCGCCACGGGCCGCTGGTTCAAATCCACATTGGTAAACGCCTGGTAGACCAAGATGGGCAGCGTTTTAGGGTAGGTTGAGCCCAGCAAAAACGGCACCTCAAAATTGCCAAACACAAAGCCAAACACAATCAAACTGGCCGAGACAATGCCCGGTCGCAGCAGCGGCAGCGTCACGTTCCAGAAGCACTGCCAGGGAGTGGCCCCTAGCGCCCGCGCCTGCATACCCAGCTCTGGGCGAATGCCCCGCAGCACCGCCAGCAAAATCAGCGTCATAAACGGAATTTCTTTCCACAAAAAGTGGGTCATCACGCCAATGTTGGCGCTGTCGTTGACCAGCAGCGGAAAGTCTTGATCAGAGCTAATCCAAATCCAACCCAGGGAGTAGAGCAGGCGCGAGATCAGGCCGCTGGGCGACAGCAGCAGCAAAATGCCCGCAATGCCCACCAGGTGGGGAATCGGCAGCGTCAGCTGACAGGCGAAGCTAGCCCATCGCCCTGCCTCGCGCAGCAGCATGGCCAGGCCAATGCTCAACACCGTCGAGAGGGCAGTGGCGGTAAAGGCAATGTAGAGGCTGAGGCCGAGCGATCGCCAAAACTGCTCATCCCCTAGTGCCGCCCCATAGGCCGCCAGCGAAAAACCGCCGTCGCCCGTCAGCCCCAGCAGGCCCACGCTCTGCAAAAAGGCCAGCACCAGCCCACCGCCAAACAGTACGGCGACCAGGCTGAGGGCGGGCAGCACCAGCAGGTAAGCCCGCCAGGGCACATCCCTTAGCGCCATCCACGCAGTTGTTTTCAAGGGTTGAACAGCGGTCATGGCAGGGGTTCCTCCAGCAGCGCCATCACCTCGGCCCACAGGGAGGGAAACCGCCGCCGACTGTCCTCAAAGCGGCGCTGCCGTTCGGTGGCGCTGGGGCCGTCGTGGTCGGCGTACCAGAGGCGAGCGGTGATCCAGTAACCGGCTGTCCAGCAGAGCGATCGCAGCGCCGGGAAGGCTCCAAAGGCCGCAAAGTGCACCCATATTTTCTCCGCCAGCGCGGCATCCCCCAGCGCCCCGTAGTAGGCATCGAGAAAGAACTGTCGGTCTGCGGCTGGCATCTGGTAGCCCTGGCGGCGGCAGATCGTGACCGGCGACAAAAAGTGCCCCAGATCCCCAGCCGGAGAGCCAATTTCCGCCCATTCCCAATCGATTAGGTAGGCGTGATCACAGCCCACTACCCAGTTTTCGTAGGTGTGGTCGCTGTGCACCAGGCACTCGTGAGGATAGTGCGCCAACAGCGATTCTGCCGGGAGTCGCGCCTCCGCCTTCGCCAGTACCGCCCGCAGCATCTCGACGATCTCCGGCTCCGCCTGCTCCGAGTCTAGGTAGGGTTGGGCGTAGTCCTGGGCCTCGTGAAAGAACAGCGTCAGGGGCTGGCTCACCCGCTGCACCGGAGGCATCAGCGAGTCTAAGTCGCCATAGCCAGCCTCCAGGGGCAGTCGATGCAGCCGGGCCAGGGTAGCCGCACAGCACTGGAGGTGGGCACGGCTGTAGTCCAGCGGTTCACCATCTAAATAGTTAGTCACCAGATAGGTGTAGGGAAAATCTGCGGTAGGCCCTAGCTGTGCCCCCAGCAGTTCGTGGCCTAGCCCGGTTCCCTTGAGGTAGCGCAAGATGGTGCCTTCAAAGGCGGTGAGCTGGCTAAAGTCGCCCCCAAAGCGCTGATTGGGCGTATTCACCGCTACTCGAATCAGGCGATCGCCCAGCGGCTCAGGTTCAGCATCGCGCCGGGGTTCAGCAGAAGCATCGCTGTGCAGCCGAAAAATCAGGTTGGCTTCACCATGGGCCAGCAAGTCTAGCGGCCCGGACATAGGCCCCAACTCGCTACCGCCAGCCTGGGACGTCTGCGCCAGCGCCTTTTGCAGCTGGGTTTGAATCTGTTCAACATCGAGTGAACCGGCAGTTAACAAAGGCATCTTTCAACGGCATGGTCACAGGGCAACAAAATTACAAATACTCTATAAGACATGAATAACGATTCATATTAGCCTTAGATTAAATCTTTCTGAGAGTGATAGGGTTGGCAGTAGCAATTCTGCTGTGCAATACGTCTGCCTCTGAGGATTGGATGGCCTATGGCTACAAGGTCTCAGGATGGAACCTACTGTGCCCAGCGGCTGAAGGTTTTGGCCGAACCCCATCGTTTGGCTATTCTCCGCCTGCTGTTTGCCGGGCCAAAACACGTTTGGGAGCTAAACGATAGTCTTTCTATAGAGCAAAGTCTGCTGTCTCACCACCTCAGCGTTTTGCGGCAGCAGGGGTTTGTCACCTCGCGGCGCGATAGCCGAACCGTACTCTACGAACTAGCTCCCGAGGCGCGGCCTAAATCGGGTTATGGGGTTGAGCTGGGCTGCTGTACCCTCGTCTTTGACCCGAAACAGATCTAAAACGGATCAAAAATGTAGTTGTCGGCGTGCTGGGTAGCCCGATCGCGGTCGGCCTGGCTGCGCACTGTCCAGGCCAAAAGAGGCAAATTGAAGTAGTGGCGGGCCAGGGTCGTCGGCAGCGTCGGTAGCGCTTTAACGTTGTAGGCAATAAAGTGCGGCGCACTGGCCCAGGCCAGCAGCAGGTTGCTGCGCAAAAATTGTTGCGGCTTGCTGGCCAGCTGACCGCGTACAACGGCGGGAGCGTAGCGCCTAAACCACTGAAGCGATCGCGGGTTGAACGACTGCACTGCAAACTCGCCCTGATAGCCCGCCAGGGTTTTCACCAGCGCCTGCTCCGGGGGGCCGACTTTCTTCTCGTTTTTAATTTCAATCAGCAGCGGCACCCGACCATCGATGCAGGCCAGGGTTTCGGCCAGTGAGGGAATCGTCTGGTCGGTGCCAAACAGGTGAAACTGCCCCAGGCTGCCGAGGGTTTGGTCGGCAATGCGGCCCTTATGGCCCGTCAGCCGCTTCAGGTCGCGATCGTGGAACACCGCCAGGTGGCCATCGGCCAGCAGCTGCACGTCTAGCTCAATGGGGTGCTGGGCTGCGATCGCCGCTTCAAAGGCCGCCAGCGAATTTTCGGGCACCGCCGTCCCCTGGTGCAGGCCCCGGTGGGCAATGGGTTGAGTCGTAATCCACTCCATCACTGGCCTCATCTACCCTGCTAAGCTGAGTTTAGTCCTGGGCCGATCGTCAAGTCATACCAGTACTTCACAGTACGGCCTAGCACCTCCTCTCGCCAACCCCTTTGGTTTAACCCCGGTCGACGTTCCATTTATGCCTCTCGACACCTGGTTTCCCCTCGCCATTTACTACGACGACCTACCCGCAGCGGCCCAGTACAAAGCCGCCCTCACCGAGGCCATTCTCGATTTAGAGGCCAGCGGCAGCGAACCCCGCAACTTCCCTGAGATGGCCTGGACAGGCGACCTGCACGGCGTTGAAAAAGTCCATACCGACCCTCGCTTTAGCTGGGTGGTGGCCCAGGTCGAAACCCACGTGGTGACCTATCTCAAGGAACTGGGGCTAGATCTCAGCCAGGTCGAACTCTACATTCAGCGGGCCTGGCCGGTGGTGTCGCGCCCCCAGCAGGAAGTCGGTGCCCACTGCCACAACACCGCCCATGTCAGCGCCGTGTACTACGTCGCCGTGCCCGAGTCGGGCACCGATGCGGCAGGCTGCCTCACCTTTTTCGACGACGCCCGCCCCAACGAAGTCAGCCCCGGCCTAGGCAGCGAAAACACTGACATCATCGCCGACTGGAACTACCTGAATCAGGATCAGGCCCTGTATTTGCCCACCGAGGGCCGACTGATTATTTTCCCGGCCAAGCAGCGCCACGGCGTCACGCCCAACCACACCGACGCCCTGCGCCTGTCGCTCTCGTTTGATATTGTGCTCACCGCAGCCCCAGGGCAGGCCGCTGGGGCCTACGAATTTTTGATGCCGCCCCCCACCCAGTGGCAGCGGTTTGGATCAACGCCCTAGCCGCAGGTCACAATTGATTTGCAGTCGCCACGGAGAACTGGAACTGCTATGGCTTCGCTCACCCATCACCTGTTGACCATGGCCTACAACAACGCCTGGGCCAACCACCGTCTGCTGAAAGCCTGCAGCCAACTGAGCCAGGCCGAGTTTGTCGCCACTAGAACGGGCTTTTTTCCCTCAATTAAAGCGACCCTAAACCATCTGTTAACCGTCGACTGGTTTTATATTGACGCGCTGGAGCGGAGCATCAACCATCAGTCCCCCAATACCCAGGTCGACGCATTTTTTGAGCCTGAGGAGCCCTTCGATACCTGCACAGACCTACAGCGGGAGCAGCACCAGAGCGATCGCCGATTAATTGCCCTTTGCCGATCCCTCACAGACGAACTCGTTGAGCAGCCTGTCCAGGTGCAGCGGCCGCTTGGCCTACATGCTGAGCAGATGTCGCGGCTGCTGGCTCACCTGTTTCAGCATCAAATTCACCATCGCGGTCAGGTTCACGCCATGCTGGCAGGCACATCGGTTGAACCGCCTCAGCTGGATGAGTTTTTTTGTGCCGACGAGGCAAAATTGAGAGAACGCGATTTTCAAGAACTGGGTTTTTCGGAGCCAGAGATATGGGGCAGTTAACCAGAGGCGATCGCTATGGAAATCCGTGAAGACGACCTGACGGGCCAGCAGATCATTGCTCTGCTGCGCGAGCACCTGGAGAATATGCACGAGATTACGCCCCCCGGCAGCGTTCACGCGCTGGATTTGGAGCGGCTGCGATCGCGCGAAATCACCTTCTGGACGGCTTGGGAGGGTGACGATCTGCTGGGCTGCGGTGCCCTGAAGGAACTCGACCCCACCAGCGGCGAAATTAAGTCAATGCGTACCCCCGCCGCCCACCGCCGCCGGGGTATTGCCTCCAAACTTTTGGAGCACATTATTGAAGTCGCTCGACAGCGGGGCTATACCCACCTGTATTTAGAAACGGGCGCTTTCCCTGCCTTTGCCCCAGCCCGTGCCCTATACCAGCGCTACGGATTCGAGTACCGCGGCCCCTTTGGCGACTACGCCGACGACCCCAACAGCACATTTATGGTGAAAACACTGGTGGGTTAGTGTAGTGAGTTCTCAATGCGTCTAGCCTTTGTTGCATACCCCAAATCAGCAGTGCCACGATCATGGGATTTTCGCAGACTTAAACCTCTTCCGCCAGGTTGAACCCAGCAGGAATTTTCTCAATTTTGAAATTGGTGATGCCGTAGAGCAGGGACAGAATAGGACTGGCGATATTGAAAATGGCGAAGGGAAAGTACAGAAATGTAGACACCCCCAATGTCACCGCCATGAAGGCACCGCAGGAGTTCCATGGAATCAGGGCCGAGGTGACGGTGCCCGCATCGGCGGCCAGGCGCGACAGGTTTTGGGGCTGCAAGCCGCGCTTTTGAAACTCGATGCGAAACATGCGGGCGGGCAGCACCAGGGCGATATATTGATCGCCGGCAAAGATATTCAGACCGATCGCCGTGGCCACCGCCGTGGCAAACAGCTTGCCCTGGGTGCGCGCCCGCAGCAGCACCGGGTTGATCAGCTTGGTCAACATGCCAAACTCTTCCATGATGGTGCCAAAGGTGACCGCCCCAATGATGATCCACAGGGTGTAGAGCATGCTGTCCATACCGCCACGCGAGAGCAGCTGATCGACATCAGCGACGCCAGAATTTTCGCTAAAGCCGTTGGCCATGGCCAGCCAGATGCCCTTGAGGAAGACGATGGGTGTGGCGGTGCCCGGTTCATTCACAAACCGCAGCACCGCCTCGGGTTGCAGCACCACCGCCGTCAGCCCCCCCACCAGCGCCGCCGTCATGATCGCCAAAGAGGGCGGCACCTTGCGGTAGGACATAAATCCCAAGAGGAACATCGGAATTAGGGTCAGGGGGGTGATCCAGAACAGCTGGTTGAGCTGGGTCAGATCGGTGGCCGTTTCGACCCCAGCGGTGACTTCGGTCTGGCTGCCGATGATGGTGAACACAATCAGCGCAATGATGAAGGCTGGCCCCGAGGTCCAGAGCTGGGCCTTGATGTGGGTGTATAGGTCGGTGCCGACCATTTGGGCGCTGAGCACCGTGGTCTCTGAGAGGGGAGAGGTCTTGTCGCCAAAGTAGGCCCCGGAGATTACGGCTCCGGCGGTGACGGCGGGGGAGACTCCCAGGGCGATCGCAATCCCCACCAGCCCCACGCCAATGGTGCCAGCCGTCGTCCAGGAGCTGCCGATCGCCATCGACACCAGCCCGCAGATCAGCGCCGAGGCCACGTAAAACCAGCCTGGCTGCAAAATCTGAATGCCGTAGTACACCAGGGTGGGAATGGTGCCCGCCATATTCCAGGTGCCGATCAGGGCCCCCACTGCCAGCAAAATAAAAATGGCGCTGGTCACCGAGGCCACCGCCTGCCCCCCGGCAGTGCTGATCGCCGACCAGGGATGACCGTTTTTGAGGGCGACAATAGCGGCCACCATGGCGCTGAGAATCAGCGCCACCTGCACGGGGCCACTGACCGCATCCAGCCCAAACAGCGTGACGGCACCGCCGATCAGCGCAATGAGCACAACCAAGGGAAAGATCGCATCGAAAAGTGAGGGCGGGCGCGGCGGGCGCGGCACTGAGTCAGGCTGAGTCATGGCAGTCTCCGATTGGTGAGGGGTCAATAGATATAAACCAAGCCCGCCCCGTCGATATTGAGGGAAATATCGCCAGGGGCAACGCTGGTGAGGGGCACAATGTCGGCGGTGATGGTGTTGCCCTCGATGTCAATCTGCGATCGCACGCTCGCCTCCTGTCCCAGCGGATAGACAAACAAGTTGACCGGCACCGTGGTAAATACCAGCTTGGCCGACTCGCTGGGAGCCACTTCCACATTGGCCCCGCCCGCAAAGCCAATGCCTAGAGGCCCTGTCAGCACGTTGTTGATCACGATCTCGATGGATTCTGTCGGGTCAACCTGGCCTACGGTGCGAACGGTGGAGGTGTCTGGCACCCTGGGGCGAAAGATAGATCGCACCTGGGCCGTGGCGCGATCCACTGGCCAGATCAAAGCTCCAAAGGCCAGCAGGCCAATCAGAATCAGGCGGCGTTTATGGTGCATCGTTGAACATCCTGTGTAATCGTTTTTGAGCAAGCCTTAGCGTTCGGGGGTGGGCACCTCTCCCGGCACGTAGCTGGGCAGCCGCCGCGACGGCACGATCACCAGCAGCGCCAGGGCTGCCAGGAACAGAAACGTCAGCTTCAGGGCGCGTAGGCGGGCGGCGGCGTTGATGGCGATCGCCTCGTCCATCTGATCGGTGGTAGCTGTGGTAGTTGTCAGGGTTGCTTGAAGGCGATCGTTGCTGACAAAGGTGACCTCATCCAGGTTCACCTGCTGGATCAGCTCTGGCGGAATTGAGGGATTATCCATCACGCCGCGCTGGATATTGAGGCTGAGGATGCCCACCACCAGCGCCCCGGCCAGGGCCGTACCCACCCCAGCGGCGAGGTTATTGATGGTGCCCCGCAGCGCTCCTACATCCGCCGCCAGCTCCTTGGGCGACGAGGTGACCAGCACGTTGAACAGCAGCGTCACCAGAGAGCCCTGGCCCAGGCCGACTAAAACTAGACCCATAATCACCGGCAGGGTGCCCCACTCGTTGTTCATCACAATGGCGAGCACTACCATGCCCACCGCCACCAAGATGAACGCCTTGCGGGCGATCTGGCGGGGGGTGAGGCGATCGAACACCCGCACAATGGAGATCGCCGCCGCAAACACCGCTAGCTGGTAGGGAATCATCGCCACCGAGGTGTTGAGGCTGGTGCGGCCCTGCACCATTTGAATGTAGAGCGGCACTAAAAAGGTCATCGCATTACCCAGGATGACGATGGACATCATGGAAATCGCCGCCGCCTGCTCCTGGCGCGAGTCGATCACCTCCAGTGCCAGCAGCGGCGTCTGCTGAGCCGCCACCCGCCGCTGCGCCCAGGCCACAAACAGCTGCACCCCGATCACCCCCGACACGATGAGAATCGGTGCGGGAGAAATGCCCAGCGGGGCCAGGGGAGCTGCGGCCCTGGCCAAAACTAAGCCCCAGCCATTTAAGTTGTTGAAGCCGACGCTAATAAAGATGATCGACAGAGCGGCCAGCACCACGCCCACCCAGTCAATCTTGACGCCAGGAATTTTGGGCACCCGCTTCAGTCGAAAGCTGAGCAGCAGCACCACCGCCGCAAAGGGAATGATGATGCCGAAGGCCCAGCGCCAGCCGATCCAGGTGCCGAGGGCCCCGGCCAAAAAGAAGGCGGTAACGGTGGTAATCGCCTGCACCGCCCCTAAAATGCCCAAGGCCTTAGACTGCTGCTTGCCCCGGTAGTTGTTAGCGATCAGCACCACCAGAGTGGGCACGATCGCCGCCGCCGCCAGCCCCGCAATCAGCTGGGCCACAATCATGATCTCGGCGCTGGTGCTAAAGGTCATCATCACCATGGCCAGCAGCAGCAGCACCGTGGCGATCTGGAAGATCAGCAGGGAGCCAAACTTTTGGCCCAGCTTGCCCCCCAGCATGACAAAGCCCGCCACTGAGAGGGAATAGGCGACGATCGCCGTACCGACCGTAGTGGGCGCGGTGTTGAATTCGTTGACAATGTTGCCGATGGAGACGGGCAGGGCGTTGATATTGAGCGACATCTGCACTTGGCCCATGCCGATCACGACCATGGGCAGCCAGGAGTCTTGGAGTTCGGCCTCAATGCCGGGGGCGGGGGGAGATTGGGCAGTCATAGGGG
>NZ_JADEXE010000578.1 GCF_015207265.1 Nodosilinea sp. LEGE 07298
CCCATATACCCACTCACCCACCCTCCCCCGGTGACCTACCATGATGCGACTCTTTAACCTGCGGCGCACACAAACCCGCATGCTGCTGACTATCCTGCCCCTGGCGCTGGTACTGGTAGCCGCCGCGCCCAGCTGCACCAGCCAAACCGCCGCCTGCGCCTGCCTCAACTCGGGCGAAGAAGTGGCCCTGGCGCTACCCGTCGATAGTCCCCAAAATGACCTTCTAATCGAGAGCTGGCAGGCCTACCGCAGCCGATTCATTCAGGACGATGGCCGGGTGATTGATCGCGAAGACAGCGATCGCACCGTCTCTGAAGGCCAGGCCTACGCCATGCTGCGGGCCGTCGCCGTTAACGACCCTGCCACCTTCGATCGCACCTACAGCTGGGCCAAAAGCAACCTCGCCCGCCTGGATGAAGAGGGCGAACCGATCGACCTGCTCTGGGCCTGGAAGTGGGGTCAGCGCCCAAACAACAGCTGGGGCACGCTGGATGCCAATTTTGCCACCGATGCCGACATTGACGCGGCCACTGCCCTAATTTTGGCAGCCCAGCGCTGGTCATGTCCCCAGTACCTCGATGAAGCCCGTGCCCTGCTAGCCGATATTTGGACCCACGGCACAGTGGAATTGCCCGACGGCACCCGGCAGCTAATTCCTGGCCCCGCCGATGCCTTTCGCCTAGAGCCCGACCAGGTAATTCTCAACCCGTCGTACTTTGCCCCCGCCAGCTTTCGTTTGTTTGCTGAAGTAGACCCCGACCACAACTGGAACCGCCTGATCGACAGCGGCTACGCCATGCTCGATGACCTGTCGGAGTTTTCTGCCACCGGTCTGCCCCCCGACTGGATTGCCTACAACCCAACCAGCGGTACCTACCGCCAGCTCCCCCTCGACTACCCGCTGCAAAGCCGCTACAGCTTCGATGCCTTTCGGGTCTGGTGGCGGGTTGCTCAAGATGCCGCCTGGTTTAGCGAAACCCGCGCCCAGAGTTACCTGGAAGCTCGCACCCCCGAACTGATTCGCCGCTGGCAGCAAAATAACCGACTGCCCGCCCGACTCACCCTTGATGGCAATGCCGAGGCCAGTTTTGAGGCCACCGCCCACTACGCCATGGTCTACCTAGCCCTTACCCAGGTAGACGAGCCTGCGATCGCCGACGAAATTTTGAGTCAAAAACTCCAGCCCGTTTACAGCGACGGCTTTTGGGATAGCGACACCGCCTACTACACCCAAAACCTGGCCTGGTTTGGCCTGCTGCCCCTGGAGGTTTCCCCCGATCGCATCAAAACCGCTGGCGGCACCTGCAATCCCTAAGCAGCTCTCCCCTGCTTGCCCCCTGCTC
>NZ_JADEXE010000579.1 GCF_015207265.1 Nodosilinea sp. LEGE 07298
CTAGTTCCACCCAAGTTTGTGTCGAGTAAAATAGGGGTAGAGCGCTTAGGAGGCCAACGTGATGGCCAAGCAACGACGGAAGCGTGGAACCGCAGGCGATAAAACGATTTGTCTTCCCATTGCAGACGGCCTCGACTACGCCACTTTGGTGGACGACCGGGAGGTCTTTCGCCAGTATCTCGACGAGCAGATTGCGGCTCACCCTGAACTGTTCCCCGAAGGAATTGAGGGCGGTTATCGCTTTCACGGATGGGTCGAGTCCTCCCGCCAGCAGATTAAGACCCGACGGATTTTGCTGCCGAGGACGAAGGAGGCCTATCAACTGCGTCCAGATTTTGTGATGCCATACATGAGCGAAACCGCAGAAATGGCGGATAAAGCCCTCTACTTGAGGAAGCATGGTCTGGGGTTTGAGGGCATTGCCTATGTGCTGGGGCGCTCCGAGATGCACTGGTATCGTCTCTGTCAGTCCTTGGGCCGAGCCTCCATTGTCGGGACTACCGTTAAAAGGGAAACGGCGCTCCCCCCCATCTAGTTGCCGACGAGAAGCACTGTAATTGGAAAGGGAACCGGGCCTATCTGGCCGTCACCGCCGCCCAAGGGTGCATCTTAGGGGCCAGTCTGAGTACCAGGGCAGGGCAGGACGGACTCACTGAAGCCTATGGCGTGTTCCAGCAGGAAGCCACCCATCATGCCCCTGACTATGCTCCCAAGACAGTAACCACCGATGGGTGGGAGGCCACCCGAGCCGCTTGGGAAACGTTATTTCCTGGCATCGTCTGGATTCTGTGCTTTCTCCATGAGGTGATTAAAATCAGGGATTGGTGCCGCTCGAAACCCGCACTCCGGCAACAACTCCTCAACAAACTTTGGCATGTCTATCAGGCCACCAGCAAGCGACACTTTGCCCAACGATTGCGACGGTTGCTGGAGTGGGTGAACAGATGCACCTTGCCCAAGGCTATTGACGGGCGCTTGCGACGGCTGAAAGGCAAGTCTCGGTTCTTCCAACGGGCCTTTGACTTCCCTGACGCTTATCGCACCAGTAATCAGGTGGACCGACCCATGAACTATCTCGACCGCACTTTATATGCCATGCAAGATTTCCACGGGAAATGGGAATCCGCAGAGCAATCCAGTCGGGCCATGGCATTACTCTGGAACTTTCATCCGTTTTGTCGCAAAACTCAGACAGCGATGGATGGCTGCTTATGCCCCTTTGAACAACTCAACGGTTTCCGCTATCACGACAACTGGGTGCGCAACCTGCTGATTGCCTCTTCGTTAAATGGCAGAAGGCCGTTGCCCAGGAAAGCCGACACAAAATAAGTTGGAACTAG
>NZ_JADEXE010000580.1 GCF_015207265.1 Nodosilinea sp. LEGE 07298
GGCGAGCTGGCTAGAGTCGTGGGTGAGGGGTTAGGAGATTCGCCGTCGTTTGCGGCCTCGTTGCCGAAACACCAGATACAGCAACACGCCTACTAAGATCAATACTAAAATTGGCACCGCGATCGCCAGTACCGAAAGGATGGTTGAACTGGCCAACTCGGCTGTGGAAACCGCAATGTTGCCCACTGGGCCACCCGCCGCTGTAGAGGCCAGCCGCGCCAGCCCGGTAAAGGCCTGGGTACTGCTAGCCACTCCGCCGCCCGCAATTAGCGCCAGGCTCCACTGCAAAAAAGGGTTCATATCGCCGCCTGTGACGGCCACGGTGAGTACGGTACCAGCGATCGCCGCCGCAGGCAGCTCGACCGCATCCATCAAATTGTCAACGATGGGCACAAAGTAGATCAGTATCTCCAGAGCCGTAGCAGCAGCCAGAGCCAAAATGGCAGGGGTTGTACCTATCCAGGCCATAGTGGGAGACAGGGTTAAATAGCCCTGCTGAGCGGCAATGCCAGCGACTAAAAAAGGCACCAAAATTCTAAACCCGGCGGCAGCGCTGAGGCCAATGCCAATGGCAATGTGCAACAGTACATCCATGATGACTAACGTTTACTCATCTACGCTGGAGGCCAGCGGCTCTAACGGGTCTGGCCCCAGCGAAAACACCTGCCCATCGATTAATAGACGGGTAATGCCCTTGGCTTGCAGGTAGGGGCTGGTGGTTTGCAGCAGACTGCCGTCTGGCACCTTGACCACCCGCTGGTTGCGGCGCGAAAAGCGGCGGGCTACGTTGTGGTTTTCGAACACGGGCAGGGTGCGCGAATCGCCTTCGGCCTCAGGAATTTGACCCAGATCGGCAAAGGTACGCAGGGGCAGTACCACTAGCTCCGACGAGGTGCGTTCTACTACCACGTAGCACAGGGGCGGCAGCGCATCGGCGGTAAGTGGCGAAATCTCTAGGGTGCCGAGGTGGGGGGTGGGGCGATCGCTGCCCTCCCAGGGGTAGGTCTCTTCATCGTCGCTGTCGTCGTCGTCGTCGCCGTAGTCGTCGCCTAAGATGGCGTTGTTATCCCAGTCGTCGTCGTCATCGTCGGTCGATTCAGTCACCTCATCAGCCTCGTCAGCCGTCGCTGCCGCCTGAGCCGACTTCAAGACTGGGGGGGCGGGCTTCTCTTGAACCGGGTCTGGAATCGAGAGCTGTGTGGCAGAGGAAACCTCAGACACTGGCTCAGGTGAAGGTTCTACGGCGGCGGCGGGCGCTTCATCATCTTTCGATCGCCGCTTGCGGGTGGGTTTTGCTGGGGGGGGCGGAGTCTCTTCAACAGCAGGCACCTC
>NZ_JADEXE010000581.1 GCF_015207265.1 Nodosilinea sp. LEGE 07298
AGGAGAAACTGCCGCTTTATCTGGGGTTCTTTGAGTTCGTACACAATGCCCGTAAGCGAGGAAAGGCACTGCTGGGCAACCTATTGGAGACCTTGTTGAACTAGCTCCCCAAAATCCGTATTGAGCCAAGATAGTTACCCCGCCGCGTCCTCCATCGGCCTAAAAAACGACGCCAAATCCTCCACCGCCAAGACAACCACTTCCTCGATCGCCTCAGGGTTCAGAGTATCCCCGATCGCAGCAGCACCGGCTTCAGTCTCAAACTCGCAGATTTTGCCTCCCACGCCGTAGCCTGCCTCCGCTTCCAGCACGCTGATGTGGGTAATCGGAACCAGCTGATCGACCTCGCCTGGCTCAGAGATATTCAGCGCCAGGTGGCAACCTTCGCGAAAGGTAACTTTCCCTAGTAAGTCCTGCACTCGTTTAGGCGCACCCAAACGCCATGCCTCTGGTTCGCTGTCCTCGGCTGGATGTGCCCCCAGTAAATGCCCTTGCCCCAGAGCCTCCACAATTCTGTGGACGATGACCGGGGTCTGTAAGTGGGGCGCGACCCAATAGGTCTCCAGCTCTCGCCTGAGATCTGGCCAGGGCTTGAGCTGTCGTTGGCTCAGCCCCATGTCAAAGTAAGCTGGAGCAATGCCGACGCTTGCTTGGATTTCCTGATTTTTGAACTGCAACTCCAGCACCGCCGCATCGGGCAATTCAGGATGGGAAGAAGGCAGGCTGATCAACCAGTCGTGATCTTGAAATAGGCGATCATCCATCAGGTA
Organism: Nodosilinea sp. LEGE 07298; assembly: GCF_015207265.1. GTDB lineage: Bacteria > Cyanobacteriota > Cyanobacteriia > Phormidesmidales > Phormidesmidaceae > Nodosilinea. The sequence continues at coordinate 771 of NZ_JADEXE010000581.1, forward strand.
ACTTTCAATAAGGTCTTCCCATTGCTCGATGTCCGTTTCTTGGGGTGACTTCGGGATCCAGGGCAGAAAGTCTAGATAGGTTTTCTGGTCAATCGCCTCTTGCGCCCGAGCGCTGCACGATTGAATCAGGGCTTCAGACAGTTCACCCGGCTCACCGGCCTCTTCATAGAGAATGCTCTCAACCATGTCTACCAACGACAAGCCATGGAGAGCGTAGAAAAATAGGAGCACCTGCCGCCGCCAGAAGTCGCCCCATTTTGAAAGGCCAGGCTCCATAGACGATTCCTGTCTAGGTGTTATTTAGTCGCCAGATAAAAGCTTAGCCGTCGAGACATGAGGGTGTTTCGGGTCATACTTGGGCGATGACTTCTTTTTCTTTTTCTTCTTCTTTTGCGGAGGGGCTTTGAGAAAGCGTTTGAGCTTGACCTTGGCGGCTAAGACCTGGAGGAAATCGGCTAACTCAACGACCGGCATTCCGGCAAAGCCTTGCCAGAGGTGAGGTGGAATGGCGATCATCATGCCCTGATAGGTGCCTTGCAATTCATTGACCACGTAGAAAT
>NZ_JADEXE010000138.1 GCF_015207265.1 Nodosilinea sp. LEGE 07298
GCCCCGCACCCTGCTCAAGACCGTTACCCAGGCGTTTCAGGCCGTGCAAGCCAAGGTCGACTTTGGCAAGCTAGCGGTCAAGCCGGGGGCTCGCGCTGCCGAGCTAGAAGTCACGGTCAACGGTAAGCCCATCGCCTATCCTCTACTGGGCGAGCACTATATTATGGGGCGCAGCAGCTCCCAGTGCGACATTGTGGCCCCCAGCCCGATTGTCAGCCAGGTGCACGCCACCCTCACCCGCGACACCAACCGCCCCAGCCAGCCCTTCGTCATGAAGGACCGCAACTCGACCAACGGCATTTACCGGGGCAAAAAGCGGCTCACCCAGGCGGTGATGAACCATGGTGATGTCTATACCCTCGGCCCTCCTGAGCTTGAAGATGCCGTTACCGTGCGGTTTAGCGAGCCGCCCCCCTGGTATGTCAAAACGGCTCGCTACACCCTCTACGGGTTCACCGGGCTTTCTTTAGCGGTGGGGGCTTGGATTGTCGGCGTTGAGTGGCCCAAAATTCCGATGCGGCCCCTACCCGACTCGGTGCAGGGGCCGGTAGTCGTGTTTGGCGAAGAAAATGGAGCCGCCGTGCCCCTGCGGGAGCAGCTGACCCAGTCTCACCAAGAACTGCGCCGCATGGGCGACTTTTCGCCCTATCTACCCCAGGCGCTGATTGCCTCTGAGGATACTCGCTACTACTGGCACCTGGGGGTAGACCCTTTGGGCATTGCTCGGGCCGTCCTGATCAACTTGCAAGATGGGGCCATTCGCCAGGGGGGCAGTACGATTACCCAGCAGCTGGCCCGCAGCGTTTACCGCGAGTATGTGGGCACGGAAGATTCGGCTGGGCGCAAGCTGCGTGAAGCGGTAACGGCGCTGAAGCTGGAAACCTTCTACAGCAAAAACTATCTGCTGCTGACCTACCTGAATCGGGTTTACCTGGGCGATAACCTCTACGGCTTTGAGGATGCCTCTCAGTTTTACTTCGACAAACCCGCCCGCGACCTGACGCTTTCTGAGGCGGCGACTCTGGTGGGCATTTTGCCTGGCCCCAACGCCTTCAACCCAGTGCAAAACTACGATGCCGCCGTGTTTTACCGCGATCGCGTGCTCGATCGCATGGTAAGCCTAGGCATGGTAAGCCAGGAGGAGGCGCGGCGGGCGCGGCGATCGCGCATTGAGATCAGCCCCGATGCTACCCGGCAGCTACAGAGCACCCGTGCCCCCTACTTCTACAGCTACGTCTTTCAAGAGCTAGATGCGGTACTGGGTACCTCCCTGGCCCGCGAGGGCAATTTCTACGTGCAGACCAGCGTTGACCTCGACCTACAGGCCGCTGCCGAAAGTGCCCTCAGCCAAGATGTCGCCACTCAAGGCGCGGCTCTAGCTTATTCCCAGGGGGCTGTGGTTACCCTCGATAGCTCCAATGCGGCCATTCGTGCCCTGGTCGGCGGCGTCGATTTTGGCGAAAGCCAGTTTAACCGAGCTTCCCAAGCCCTGCGCCAGCCGGGCTCGACTTTCAAGCTGTTTGCCTATGGGGCAGCCCTAGAGCAGGGCATTTCCCCCGGCCGCTCGTTCTCTTGCGCACCGATGAACTGGAGCGGGCAGCGGTTTGCGGGCTGTCGCTCGGGTTCGGGCGCGCTCGACATGTATGCCGGTATGGCCCGCTCCGAGAACGTGGTGGCCCTGCGGATTGCTCAAGAGGCGGGCCTGCGCAACGTGATTAATGTGGCCGAGCGCCTGGGCATTGAGTCTAAGCTGGTAGCCTCTCCGGGGCTGACCCTGGGCGAAAGCGAAGTCACCCCGCTGGAAATTACCGGGGCGTTTGCGGCGGTCGCCAATGACGGCGTGTGGAACCGCCCCCATGGCATTGAGCGGGTGCTGGACAGCAGCGACTGCGCCGACCCCAACGACATCAGCACCTGCCGGGTGATCTACGAGTTTGGTCAGGCTGGAGATTCAAATCGTCAGGCGATCGAACCCGAAATTGCCAATACGCTGACCGGGCTCTTACAGGGGGTAGTACAGGGCGGCACCGGGCGCAGCGCTTTTTTGGGCCTGGGGGAAGCGGGTAAAACCGGCACCACCGACGACAACCGCGACCTTTGGTTTGTGGGCTTTGTGCCCGGTCGTGACTTGACGACGGGCGTTTGGCTGGGCAACGACGACAATACCCCCACGCGGGGCAGCAGCGGCCAGGCAGCGGCGGTGTGGGGCAATTACATGCGCCAGGTGGTGCAGTAGCGGCTAGTGGTTGGTCAGTAGGCTCAGAGAGTACTCGTACCAGGCTTAGAGACTACTCGCCTACGCTCAGAGACTACTCGCCTAAGCTCGGAGACTACTCGGCTAGGCTCAGAGACTACTCGACTAAGCTCGGGGACTACTCGACTAGGCTCAGAGACTACTCGACTAAGCTCGGGGACTACTCGACTAAGCTCGGGGACTACTCGGCTAAGCTCGGGGACTACTCGGCTAAGCTCGGGGACTACTCGGCTAAGCTCGGGGACTACTCGGCTAAGCTCGGGGACTACTCGGCTAAGCTCGGGGACTACTCGGCTAAGCTCGGGGACTACTCGGCTAAGCTCGGGGACTACTCGGCTAAGCTCGGGGACTACTCGGCTAAGCTCGGGGACTACTCGGCTAAGCTCGGAGACTACTCGGCTAAGCTCGGAGACTACTCGACTAAGTTCGGTGACTATCGCCTCTACCTAGATGCAATTCGCTGCCATGAATCCCAATTCTCGGGGTGTAACAAATTTAACTTGTCTATGCGGTGCGAATGAGATATCTTACTGAGCTATAGCTGTGTGCGTGCAGCTTGTCTTCCCAAAAATTTGGTCTAACGCCACTGGAAGGTGCGTCAACACCAACCAGCAGCTAACCCCGTCGACTGTCTGAGCCAGTCTCGGAGGCTAAGGTTGATTTTACCTGGCCGCCCTGAACTGCACATGTCTGGGGCGGCCAAATTTTTGGTTTCTTACCCGTCGTTTCATCGGAAAGGAACCCGATTATGTTGTGTTTTACCCGTCAAGATCCCCGAGTTCTTCAAGAACTCGGGGATCTAAATCCCCTGCGCCTTGCCATTCCCGATGTTCAGCAGGGGCGCGAGCGATTGCGCCATCTGGTGATTGGCTCGCCGGAAGGGGTGCAGGGGGCGATCAATCACCTGCACCTGCTGCAATACGCCGAGCGGCTGGAGTGGAGCCGCCAGTTTACGATTCCCGAGTCGGGGATATTGATTATGCCCGAGCAGGGAGAGGTGTTTAGCTTGCTGCTGCGCGATCGGCAGTTGGGTTAGCAGAAGCTCTCGCCCAAGCCCCCCTTCTTCCCCTTCTTAAGAGGGGATCTCTTTCTTTTCTATTGAAGAACTTCTATTCTGTGGGTTTCTTGATTGAGGTGATTTGATCCCCCCTGCCCCCCTTAAAAAGGGGGGTGTTGTCCGCCTAATGGCTATGTCAAAACCGCCGCCCGCCACTCCCCCGGTCTCAAAAGCGTTGCCGACCAGCTAGGCGAGCGCTTCAAAGCTATGGGCAAACGCCTCGCCAAGGCTAGTGACCTAGCCGCTTAAACTACTTGTTGATTTAACAAAATAGACAAGAACAAAATACATGAGGGGGATGGCTGATTTGAGTTAGCCGTCCCCCTCTCATTCCTCGACAACGCGCTCAGGGCCTCGCCAAAGTCTCCCGTTGACACGCCTTTCAAACACAGCCAGGGCAGCAGTTCCTCCGCGCACTTTAAACCGTCACCCCTAGGCCACAGCCCCCTGTCACAATCAGCTGGGTCCAAGACTAGGGCGGGCTTCTTCTCTGCTAAACCTCTAGTCGCACGGGGGTAATACCCTCGCGCAGGGGCTGCTGTTGCTGTGTCCAGACTCGCTTGACTAAAGGGCCAACGACGGGTGAAAACGCGCTTAGCCCCTGGCTCAGCAGACCAAAGCGGCGCAGCATCTCCCCCCGACTAGCTTCGTGGGCCTGCAATTTTTGGGCTTGAATAATTTCAGGTTCGCGCTCGGCCTGAATACGGGCCAGGGCACAATCGATTACAGCTGAAGCCGAGTCATCAGCCTGTTGAAACGCGGGTACTAGGTGATTGGTGGCGACAATTACATCGCGCAGGGCCAGGTTGATGCCTTGGGCTCGCACGGGTGACATGGGGTGAGCGGCATCGCCCAGCAGCAGCAGGCCGGGGCGGTGCCAGCGATCGCAGCGACCAACCATGACCGAGAGCCGCATAGGTGGCGAAATTTTGTCTTCCACTGCCCAAAAATGCTCAACTAGTTCCGGGGGTACCAGGGCGGCGAAGGTGGCTGCCCAGTTTTTTTGCTCGGTGGGTTCATCTGGCGAAATGGCCCAGGCCAGGTGCAGCCTGCCTGCCTCCGCTCCGTGAAACAGGCTAAATACGCGTCCGCCCTTGACCACGGTGCAAAAGCGATTGTCATTCTCGTAGTTGGGGGGGGCGGGCAGCTTAAACCACAGCACATCGATACTTTTGGGCTGCGTGGTTAGGGTTAGCTCAGCCTTTTGGCGCAGGAGCGAGGCGCGGCCATCGGCCCCTACCACCAGGTCGGCTTCTATAGTGCGGCCATCGGTTAGCGATACTCCCGTGACGCGCTGCTTGTCCCACAGCAACTCCTTTACTCCGGTTCCAGAAATCCACTCAAATCCTGGTTTGGTTTGGGCTGCCTGTACCAGGGCGGCGAGCAGGGGCGGTTGAGAGACCAGAGTGCAGGGGCGAGCTGAACCCAGGGGTTCATTGGCGCGAAACAGGCGGCGATCGCTGAGCCAAAATTCCCAAGCGCTCAGGGGACGGTGGGGAACGGTCTCTAGTAGGGTATCTAGCCCCATTTGGTGCAGGGCGTCGAGACCGCTGGGCATGAGCCCTTCGCCGCGAAACTGGCGCTGAAAGTCGCGGGCGGCTTCGACCAGGGTAACGGGTATGCCTCGCCGAGCTAGCAACAGGGCCAGGGTGGCCCCAGTAGGGCCAGCGCCGACGATGACCACGTTGGGCATAGTTTAATGAACGCTATAGCAAAACCTCTATTCAGAATAACGTTCAATGGCATGACCTTAAGAGTGCAAATCTTTTCAGGTGTAGTTTCTGTAGATTAGGCAAGATACATGACTACAGACAACCGAGACAGCTATCCTACGTTAGTTCGTTCGCGATCCTTAGATACTTGCGATCGCGGTGCATGAGTAAGTATGTTCAGATCCTGTAGCAGAAGAACATTCAAAAGGTTGCACCATGGCTAAAGGATTTGGCACCAAACCAGACCGGCCGCTTGGATACGTCCTCAATTTGATGCCGAAATTCCATGCTTATGCAGGCAAGTTTTCTCTTGATTTTCGTGGAGAACCTGGACGCTTTATCGGCATCGTGAGTGATTTGGAGGATGCTCAAGTCTGGAAAAAGCAGAAAGAGGCCAGAGACGCAATCCTGAAATATTATTTAGACTGCCTCGCTGATCAGCTTCAAGAGTCATCAGAAGTCAACGTCACTATCCAACGTCTAAGAAGATCAGAGGGAGGCAAACTGACGACTGAACCTGTAGAAACACTTGTTTTTTCTGCCGCTGAGTTGAACCAATAACGACTTCACTTCCCTCGCTATGGCTGACCTGCTCTCGATTATTAACCCCGCTACCGAGGCGTTGATTAAAGAAATCTCGGTGGATGATCGCGCTGCCGTTGCTGAGAAATACGTGCGGGCGCGGCAGGCTCAGCCAGCGTGGTCGGCGCTGCCTTTGGCCGATCGCATTCAGCCCATCCTTCGGTTACGAGCATTACTGATCGAACGAGTCGATCTACTGGCGGCGTTGCTCACATCAGAAATTGGCAAGCCTATCACCCAGGCCCGCAGCGAAATTTTGGCGGTGCCGGGGCGGATTGATTTTTTCGTAGAGAATGCAGCCAACGTTCTTGCCCCGGAGCGAGTTTACTGCGAGCCAGCCGAGGCCCGACCAGGAATGGGGACGCTGGAGGAGGTGATTGGTTACGACCCGCTGGGGGTGATCGCCAATATTTCGGCCTGGAACTATCCGTATTTTGTGGGGGGGAATGTGTTTATTCCGGCGCTGCTGCTGGGCAATGCAGTGCTGTATAAGCCATCGGAGTTTGCCACGCTAACGGGAGGGGCGATCGCAGATCTCCTCCACGAGTCCGGTATTCCCGAGGATGTTTTTATCCCGGTGATTGGTTTAGGGCTAACTGGCGCTGCGCTACTGGATCAACCGATCGATGGCGTATTCTTCACGGGCTCCTACGCTACGGGGCAAAAGATTGCCGTAGCTTCCGCCCCAAAACTAATTCGCACTCAGCTAGAGCTGGGCGGCAAAGACCCGGCCTACGTATGCGCCGATGCAGCGGTGGCGGTGGCCGCGGCGGGTTTAGCGGATGGGGCGTTTTACAACAATGGTCAGAGCTGCTGTGCGATCGAGCGCATCTATGTTCACACTGATGTGTACGACGAGTTTCTCGAAGTGTTCATGGCAACAGTGCAGGGGTTTGAGCTGGGCGACCCTACCGATCCACAGACCTACCTTGGCCCAGTCAGCCGTAAGCCTCAGCTAGCTGTGTTGGCCGATCAGGTGGCGGATGCTTTAGCCAAAGGAGCTACCCTGCGCTGCGGCGGCGAAAGGATGGATCGCCCCGGCTGGTACTTTGCCCCCACGGTGCTCACCGAGGTCAACCACTCCATGACGGTGATGCAAGAAGAAACCTTTGGCCCGGTGATTGGCATTCAGCGGGTGGCCAGCGACGAGGAAGCCGTGGCGTTGATGCAGGATACGCCCTACGGACTGACGGCGGCGGTATATGGGACGGATCGGGAACGGGCTGTAGGCATTCTGAGTCAGCTCAAAACTGGCAGTGCCTACTGGAACTGCTGCGATCGCGTTAGCCCCCGCCTGCCCTGGAGCGGTCGCGGCCACTCAGGTCTGGGGGCCACTCTATCGGTAGCGGGGGTGTCTACCTTTTTGAATCCTCGCGGCTGGCACCTGCGGGTGGACTAGAGTTCGGTCGCGCCCCATCCAGCGGGCGGCTATCCGCCAAGGAGCACAATAGGGGTTCCGTGGCACCATAAAGCCATCGCATTCAACCTTGCCCCATGAACTCTCCTGTTCAGTCTTTTTACGACTGGTATAAGCGCACCCTTGAGCACCCCAAATATCGCTGGATTTTAGCCGGTGCTACGCTGCTATACCTGCTCAGCCCCATCGACATTTCCCCTGACTTCATTCCCATCATCGGCTGGATTGACGACGCAGCGGTGGCGTCTATCTTTATCGCCGCGATGTCGCAGATCATGCTGTCGGGGCTAACCAACAAGCGTTCTGGATTGCGAGCCGATGCCCCCGATGCTGGTGATACCACCGTGGACGTTGATTTTAATTAACTGAGATGTTCCAGCGGTGGGTTATGGTCCCCAAGGCTATTGAATAGTATCAAGGCTAGAAATACCCAACCCACCCTACCAGCACCACGGCGAGGAACCGCTACCCCACCCTCTGGCTGATACCCTTCCAGTTTGGGCGATCGCCCCTACCACAATTCAAAATCGCAAATTTAAAACCGTTATGCCTGTTAAAAAAGACCCTCAAACGCCGCGATCGCGCCAAATCGCCAATATTGTCCTTTGGGCCGCCACCGGCTTGCTGCTGCTCAACATCGTGTTCTCTGGCGTGTTTGGCAATCAAACTGCCCGTGAGCCCTACAGCATGTTCATCCACCGCATTCAAGAGCAAGAGGTGGTGCGGGCTTCGGTGGGGCAAAACGAAATTCGCTACCAGGTCAAAGACCCCACCACGGGCGAACCTGGGGATGTGTACATCACCACGCCCATCTTTGATTTACAACTGCCTCAGCTACTTGAAGACAACGGCGTGGAGTTTGCCGCCGTGCCACCGCCTAAGGGCCAGTGGTTTGGCAGCCTGCTGAGTTGGGTGATTCCGCCGCTGATCTTCATTGGCGTGTGGCGGTTCTTTATTGCTCGTGGTGGCGGCGGTCCCCAGGGGGCGCTCTCGATTGGCAAGAGCAAGGCCAAGGTCTACGTCGAAGGTGACGCGGGCAAAATTACCTTCGACGATGTCGCTGGGGTCGAAGAGGCCAAAACCGAGCTGGTAGAAGTGGTCGATTTCCTCAAAACTCCCAAACGCTTTACAGACCTGGGGGCCAAAATTCCCAAAGGCGTGCTGCTGGTTGGCCCTCCCGGCACAGGTAAAACCCTGATGGCCAAGGCCGTTGCCGGTGAAGCAGGGGTTCCCTTCTTCAGCATTTCGGGTTCAGAATTTGTGGAACTGTTTGTGGGTGTGGGCTCATCCCGCGTGCGCGACCTGTTTGAGCAGGCCAAAAAGCAGTCGCCCTGCATCATCTTTATTGACGAACTAGATGCGATCGGCAAGTCGCGCTCCTCTAATGGTATGTACGGCGGTAATGACGAGCGCGAGCAAACCCTGAACCAGCTGCTCACCGAAATGGACGGCTTTGACGCAAGCGCCACTACAGTCATTGTGCTGGCGGCCACCAACCGCCCCGAAACCCTTGATCCTGCCCTGCTGCGTCCTGGTCGTTTCGATCGCCAGGTGCTGGTCGATCGCCCCGACGTCAAGGGCCGTGAAGCGATCCTCAAAATCCACGCTAAGGATGTGAAGCTGGCCGACACAGTCAATCTGAAGCAGACGGCCACCCGCACCCCAGGCTTTGCTGGGGCTGACTTGGCCAACCTGGTCAACGAAGCCGCCCTGCTGGCCGCCCGTCGCAACAGCACCGTAGTTGAGCAAGAAGACTTCAGTGAGGCGATCGAGCGTGTCGTTGCAGGTCTAGAGAAAAAGAGCCGCGTGCTCAACGACAAAGAAAAGAAAATTGTCGCCTACCACGAAGTCGGTCATGCCCTAGTCGGAGCAATGATGCCCGGTACGGATCAGGTCGAAAAAATCTCTATCGTGCCGCGCGGTATGGCTGCCCTGGGCTATACGCTGCAGCTGCCCACCGAAGACCGCTTTCTCAGGGATGAGGCCGAGCTGAAGGGGCAAATTGCCACCCTGCTGGGCGGGCGATCGGCTGAAGAAATCATCTTCGGCAGCATTACCACCGGAGCCTCGAACGACCTGCAGCGGGCTACTGATATGGCCGAGCAAATGGTTACCACCTACGGCATGAGCCAGGTGCTCGGCCCCCTCGCCTACGATCGCGGCCAGCGCAATACCTTCCTCGATGGCGGTATGCCCAATGCTCGCCGCCCGATCAGTGAAGAAACCGCCAAGGCGATCGATGAAGAGGTCAAAGCGATCGTCGAAGAGGGCCACCAGCGCGCCCTCGACATTCTCAAGCAAAACCGCGACTTGCTTGAAACCCTGGCCCAGCAGCTGCTCGAAACAGAGGTGATCGAAGGAGCCCCCCTGCGCGAACAGCTCAAGCAAGTGCAAGATCCTCAACCCGTGGGTTAAGAGTTACTGAATAGTTGAGAATTGCCCCAGCCTGGCTTGCACAGGCTGGGGCATTCTTATCAAGACAAACTGTGAGACGCGCCCCCAAACTGGCCCAAGGAAGACCCTTGCCGCTGCCTGACCTCTGCTAAAGTATTGATTGCTTTAATCTATGCGGATTTGCTGAAACCCTGTGGTTGCCGTTAACGACATCTACCTGCTGCGCAACATCTGGTATCACGCTATGCCTAGCCACAAGCTAAAGGCGGGCAAGATGGTAGCCAAAACCCTGCTCAACGAGCCCATTTTGTTGGGTCGCACCAGCCAGGGCAAAGCCTTTGCCGTGCGCGACATTTGCCCCCATCGGGCGGTGCCCCTCAGCTGTGGCCGCTTCGACGGTACTGAGGTCGAGTGCTGCTACCACGGCTGGCGCTTCAACGAAAACGGCCAGTGCACCGAGATTCCATCGCTGATGCCCGATCAGCAGATGGACTTGAGCCGCTTTGACGTGCTCAGCTACGAGGTCAAAGAGGTACAGGGCAACCTGTGGGTCTATATGAGCGATCGCGCCAACCCCCAGCCTCCCCGCTTCGATGTGCCGCGTGTACCAGGCTTTAGCGACGACGTGCGCCCTAAAGTTACCTACACCATGCGCTTTCCCTGCTATATCGACCATGCCGTAGTGGGGCTAATGGACCCGGCTCACTCGCCCTTTGTCCATCGCTCGTGGTGGTGGCGCGGCGCGACTCTAAACGACGAAATTAAGTGGTTCGACCCTTCCACCTACGGGTTCACCATGCGCAAACACCGCATGGGTGACAACATGGGCTATGGCTACTGGCTAATCGGTGGCGTGCCCAACAACGAAATTATCTTTTACCTGCCCGGTGTGCGCACCGAGGAAACGACGACAGCCAGGCACCGCGTGGTGAATTTAACGACGGTGACGCCGCTCACCGACGACCAAACCGATGTCACCTTCGAGCTGTACTGGGATCTGCCCTGGGGCGCTCTGCTCAAGCCCATTCTGCCGCTGATGATTCGCTCGTTTCTCGGCCAAGATCGCGACGTCGTGATCAAGCAGCAGGAAGGGCTCAAGCACGAGACCGTGCTGCGACTGATTAAAGACTCAGACACTCTGGCCCGCTGGTACTACCAGCTCAAGAAAGAGTACCAGCGCTCCCAAAGCGAACAACGTGAGTTTGTGACCCCCGTCAAGACACAGCTGCTTAAGTGGCGCGCCTAGCAGTCTGTGCATTGTTGAAGAGCTGAAGCAGGGTATGACTACGGTTCAAGGCATTCGGTCTCAAGGGCAAACCGTAAACCCTAAACCTGATACCTTGCCCCCAAACCTAAGGTAGCTTCGCCACCACATCCTCGTGCCAAGCGGAGGGGAATCCTGGGGCTAAAATCGTCGCCTGGTAAGGAATCACTCCCACATGATCGCTCCCTAGGCATTGGGCGGCGGCGTAGGAGAGGTCAAGCGATCGTTCACCAATGTACGGGCCGCGATCGTTGATACGCACCACTACAGTTTTACCGTTGAGCTGGTTCCGCACCTTGAGATGGGTGCCAAAGGGCAGTGTTTTGTGGGCCGCCGTAAGGTCGTGCTGGTTAAAGGTTTCGCCCGTAGCTGTCTGTCGGCCGTGGAAGTACGGTCCATACCAGGAGGCGATGCCACCAAAGGTTTGATGGGTTTCGCCCAGCCCTTTAGCCACCATCTGCACCTGGCTAGAGTCTAGGGGGGCAGCCCCAAAAGCCAGCCGCAGGTTATTGACCCACTGGGTGGCCTGTAGAGCAGGCGGCGCGTCCTCAGGGGAAGCAGAATCTGCCGTTTTGGACAGCACAAACACGGTTTTGCCGTCTACCTGGGCTGCTGCCTGGTGCTGGCTCAGGCTAGGGGTAAGTTGATCTGGTTTGGTTTCTAAAACCGGCACCGCCTGACGAATTTGGTTGGCAATCTGGTCTGCTACCTGGCGCGATAGCACCCGACCAATCGGCACATTTTTGACCTGAATGGTGAAACCCTCGGCTGAGCTATCGACTCCAGCGGCAAGAGCATTACCGCAGGCACTAGAGGTTGGCATGATCTGGGTAACACCGCTACCAGCGTGGGCCTCGCTGCCCTGGGCTACTACGGCCACAGCCGCAGTAGCGACCCAGTGGGACCAATCGACAGCGGCGGTCTGTGGCCAGGCAAGCTGAGGCTGCAGCGATGGAGGCCGATCAGCCAACGCTTGCAGATGCAGAAGTGAGTAGGGCAGTTCGTCAGGATCTACCGCCGATTGGCGCTGCAAATTAGCTGCTGCGGATGGGGTAACCGCTGGCAGCGCAACACGTTGATTGAGATAATGCGGCAGAACTGCAGCCCAGAGAAATCCAAATAACGTCATTTATGCGTGTGCTGAAATCGACGCCCGCAGCCCCCGTACATCTACCCGACGGCAGACCTAGCGACAAGCTGTAGCTGTGGGCTATTGAAAGCAGCAACCCCGGCAACAGCGCTTGCTCAGCTACCAGGGCAAAAAAAGCTAACTTTCAGGGTCATTCGCAGACTAGCGAATAGTTTTTCAGACTAACACCTAAAATTTGTATATGCAACGACATTCTTTGCGGAGACTTTAGAGTAGTGCCTTAAAATCTCCCCTGGGCACATGAGACGAAACCATTAGCCCCGATCGCAACAAAGTACCGAATGTGTTGATTGTTGTGGAGTGCATTCGCGAAGCAATGCACCAACAAGGCAGAAAGCTGCCGATAAATTTGCTTTAGAAAGCTTGGCTTAAAGAAATGAAGCGCTGGCTAGCCACCCTAATAAAGTAGCAGCCCCATCTAAATGACACCAACAGAGGGGGTCAGACGGGGCTGGAGACGCAGTTAGGAGGTATCTTGCGTTAAGCATATCTGGGGAATGGGATGGTAGCGCCTTACCTTAACAAGTTTTTAATGCCTGAGGTTTGGCTCCATGTCGCGATCGCAGCAGCACACGGCTGGTATAGGGCAAGAGCGCTCGGCAGTCACCTGTGAGGTTAAGGGAAGTTTACGGTCCTTCTATAGGACCATAAAGCTTCAGTGAAAGCCTGGTGGTCAGGTATCGAATGAAACCTTGGACGTGAAGAATCACACTATGCCTCCGACAGCATCAGAGTCGCAGCAGCGAACTTGGTTTGGCGGGAGGGCAGGAGGTTCGTCACTATTCTAGAGTGGGTTTCAGTCATGAAGGCAGCGCTTATACGAGTGTTTATCTGGCCTAGCGGCACAGCCATACTGGTGGGAATCAGCGTGTTAACTTTGCTACTGCTGCACTGGCCCAATCTGAGTAGCGATCGCCAGGCTAGTGGCCCTCGCGATGAGTTTCCGGGCCAGCGGCGAGGGGGCGGCACCCACTGGGTTAACGCATTACACAATGACACTATGGCTTAGAGGTCATGGCTTTGGCAGACCCAACCCTACGGGATACTGAGCGGTACTTGGTTCCGGCGCAATGTCCGGATAGCGCCGAAAAAGCTCTGTATATTTTGTTTACTCAGGGATTTGAGTCAATGCCTGCCATTGTCACTTCTACCATTGTCGGTTTAATCCATGGTGCATTTCCGTGCTTGGCCCTTGAGGCAACAGGTTCTTCGGTTAGCCGCTTATTTTTCAAAACCGGTTAATTTTGGCAGCCGAGCCGTGCTGGTCTCTAGCCTGCTGGCGCTGACGCTAGTGTCTGTGGGCAAGCGGCTTCAACTGTTTGAAACCCTGGAAATGTCGAGTTTTGATCTGCTCACCCGCCTCCAAATCCAGGGAACGCCAGATCCCCGACTGCTGCTGATAGAAGTCACTGAGGCCGATCTGGAAGCCCATGGTTGGCCCCTATCTGACCAGGTGATCGCTGACATTATTGCAGAGGTGCAGCGCCACGAACCGGCGGTGGTGGGGTTAGACCTGTACCGCAACACCCCGCAAGACATGCCCGGCCAGGCCGCTTTGGCTCAGGCCTTTGAGGCCCCTAATGTCATTGGTATCTTTAACGTAGGCAATCAGGGCAAGGGCATTGAGGTGCCTGCCCCCGCGACCTGGCCCGCTAACCAGTTGGGCTTTAACGATTTTGTCATTGATCCCGATGGAGTGCGGCGACGTAACCTCTTGTACGTGTCGGCTCCAGGAAATCCATTTTTCTCATTTCCGCTGCGGGTAGTGCTGGCCTACCACAACGATTTACCGTTTCAAGTCGATCGGCAAAACGACCTGTTGCGCATTGGGGATGCTGAATTCCCGGCTTTGCTGCCCGGCGATGGCGGCTATGCCAGGGCCGATCACCGGGGCTACCAGGTGCTGATGAAATATCGTACCCCCTACGAACCGGCCCCCACTTTAACCATTACCCAGGTGCTGGCCGGAGCAGTGCCCCCCACCTGGGTGCGGGGCAACATCGTGCTGATTGGCTCGACGGCCTCTAGCTTGAAGGACGAGTTTTTTACCCCCTTCACCCAGGATCAGTCGTCGCAGCTTATGATGGCCGGGGTAGAAGTGCATGCCCAAAGCATTAGCCAACTGCTCGATGCGATCGCAGGCCAGCCAGCCCTCTACCGCTTCTTACCGCAGTGGGGTGAGTTTCTCTGGCTGCTGGGCTGGACCCTGGTCGCCGGTATTGCCGGGTGGACCGTGCGTCGCCCCGCAAGCCTGCTGGTGCTCAGCGGCGGCATAGTCTTGGGCATTTGGGGCCTCAGCGGTCTGGCCCTGGCCCAGCTTGTCTGGGTACCCACGGTCGAACCCATCGCCGCCTTTTTGCTGGCCCTGGGTCTGGTGCTCACCCAAAAAGCGCTGTACCGCAGCAGCTACGACCAGTTGACCATGCTGCCGGGGCGCGACATGTTTTTAATGCAGGTGCAGCGGGCGCTGCAGCACCACCCCGGCACAGCGGTCACGGTGGTGTTTCTAGATATTGATCGCTTTAAGCTGATCAACCAATCCTTTGGCCACTTGATGGGCGATCGCGTGCTGAAAACGATCGGTCAGCGGCTGCGGCAGTTTCTGCCCACCTCGGCTCAGCTGGCGCGGGTCGGCGGCGACGAGTTTGCCTTTTTGCTGCCGGTGCACGACCAGACTGCCGTAGACCAGTGGCTCAGCCGCTTGCAAACCGAGTTGTCGGCCCCCTTCTCGGTGGCGCGGCGGCGGCTTTCGGTGACTAGCTCCATGGGCGTAGCCATGGCCCACCGCGACCATCCGCCCACCGCCCAAGACCTGCTGCGCGATGCCCACACCGCCATGTATCGGGCCAAGGCGCTGCACGAGTATCGCCACGAGGTATTTGCCAGCACCATGCATGAAGAAGCGGTGCGTCGCCTAGAGCTAGAGAGTCATCTGCTCAATGCCTTTGAAAACAACGAGTTTTTGCTGCACTACCAGCCCATCGTCTGCCTTCAGAGCGGCTACATTTCTGGGTTTGAGGCACTGGTGCGCTGGTATCGGCCCGAAGAGGGCTTTGTGTCGCCCGGGCAGTTTATTCAGGTGACCGAAGAGACAGGGCTGATTGTACACCTGGGCCAGTGGATTTTTCGGGCCGCCTGTACCCAGCTCAAAGCCTGGCAGCAGCAGTTTCCCGACCAGCCGCTGACCATGAGCATTAACCTCTCGCGACGACAGTTTCACCAGGCCGATTTGGTCGATCAGTTCGGCAATACCCTGCAAGAACTAGCGCTAGTTGGCAACCGAGTACAGCTCGAAATTACCGAAAGTATGATCATGCGCGATGTCGATGGAGCCGTAGACCTGATGCATCGGCTCAAGCAGCTGGGGCTGAAGCTGGCGATCGACGACTTTGGCACCGGCTACTCATCGCTGAGCTATTTGCATCGGTTTCCCACCGATACCCTCAAGATTGATCAGTCCTTTGTAGGCCGCATGGATCAAAGCGATGACGATCGCGAAATTGTTCACACCATTATTACCCTGGGTCAAAAGCTGAATATGGACCTGGTAGCCGAAGGAATTGAGACCGAAACCCAGCTAGATCGGCTGCGGGCGATGGGCTGTCAGCGGGGGCAGGGCTACTTGTTTTCACAACCTCTGGGGCGCGATGCGGCGACAGCCCTACTGGCTAACCCCTGGCCCTGGGCTAGGGCCAGCACCTTTGATGAGGCCCAAACGGCTTGAAAATAGGGGGTGTTTGGTCAACGTTACATAACACTATGTTTTGTGCAGAAGTAATAGGATGAGAGGGCAGCTTTTTGTGCTTCAGGGCACAGTTATAAAGAGACTGAGTTTTAGAGGTTGACGACCGAAGCTGCACTCGTTCCGAACGCAAATACACTCCATAGCTGACTCATCTGGGTTGTCGAGATTTGGACCCAGGTAAGTTGCCTGCGATCGCGGCGGTTAAGTCGCGTTCTAGGGGTAGCTGTGCCGTAGGAGCGATCGAACCGGTCGCCGACCTCAGTTGACCAACAGGAGGTCAAATCATGCCTATTGCTAGTATTAACCCCGCCACCGGGGCGGTTCTCAAAGAATTTAAAGCCCTGAGCGAGAACGACATTGAGCACAAGCTTGCCCTGGCGATTGAGACCTTTACTACCTACCGCCAGACATCGTACGAGCAGCGGGCTGCCTGGCTGCGTCAGGCGGCTCAGGTGCTCGACGACAACAAAGCCGCCTATGCCAAAATCATGACCCTGGAGATGGGTAAGCCGCTGGCGGGAGCCGTGGCCGAGGTCGAAAAAAGCGCCCTGGTCTGCCGCTACTACGCCGACCACGGGGCCGAGTTTCTGGCCGATGAGCCCGCCACTACCGACGCCAGCCGCAGTTTTGTGCGCTACCAGCCCCTGGGGCCAGTGCTGGCGGTGATGCCATGGAACTTTCCCTTTTGGCAGGTGTTTCGCTTTGCGGCCCCGGCCCTGATGGCGGGTAACGTGGGTTTGCTCAAGCACGCCTCGAATGTGCCCCAGTGCGCCCTGGCGATTGAGGAAATCTTTCAAAAGGCGGGGCTGCCCAAGGGGGCGTTTCAGACCCTGCTGATTGGGGGCGATCGCATTGCCAAGCTAGTCACTGACGATCGCATCAAAGCTGCAACCCTCACCGGTAGCGAGCCCGCCGGGGCCAGTCTGGCCGCCGCCTGCGGACAGCAGATCAAAAAGACGGTGCTGGAGCTGGGCGGCAGCGACCCGTTTATTGTCATGCCCAGCGCGGATTTGGAGGCAGCGATCGCCACCGCCGCCACCGCCCGCATGCTCAATAACGGTCAGTCGTGTATTGCCGCCAAGCGGTTTATTGTCCATGAGGCGATCGCTGAACGGTTTGAGCAGGGGCTGACCGAAAAATTTGCTGCGTTAGTAGTGGGTAACCCTCTAGACGACGAAGTTACCGTCGGCCCGATGTCTACCCCTGACATTGCCGCCGAGCTAGAGCAGCAGGTCAACGCCTGCCTGGCGGCGGGGGGCACTGCCCTAATCGGTGGGGATGTTGCGGCGCTAAAGGCTCAGCTGCCCACCGACTTGCAGAACGGCAATTGGTTTCCGCCTACCATTCTGGCCGCTCTGCCACCGGGTACTCCCGCCGAGCAGGAGGAGTTCTTTGGCCCGGTGGCGCTGGTGTTTCGCGTGGCCAATCTGGATGAGGCGATCGCGCGGGCCAACGACATTCCCTTTGGGCTGGGGGCCAGCGGCTGGAGCCAAGACCCCGCCGAGCAAGAGCGGTTGATGGCTGAGCTAGAGGCGGGGGCAGTCTTTATTAATGGTTTGGTAAAGTCTGATCCGCGCCTGCCCTTCGGCGGTATTAAGCGCTCAGGATATGGAAGAGAACTGGGCCGCCAGGGCATTCACGAATTTGTCAACATCAAAACCGTCTGGATCAAGTAGCCCCACGTTCTAACGTTTGCAGGTTAGAAGGTTCGCAATTTCAACGTTCCAAACCTTCCAACCTTCCCCAACCTTCCAA
>NZ_JADEXE010000582.1 GCF_015207265.1 Nodosilinea sp. LEGE 07298
ACCC
The DNA here is from genome assembly GCF_015207265.1 of Nodosilinea sp. LEGE 07298. Lineage (GTDB taxonomy): Bacteria > Cyanobacteriota > Cyanobacteriia > Phormidesmidales > Phormidesmidaceae > Nodosilinea. The sequence goes on from NZ_JADEXE010000582.1 coordinate 5, forward strand.
TGGCCCCCGACAAAATAGCAATGAAAACCCAAAACGGGTTGAGCCCGGTAACACTGCCGAGCACCCGAGGGGCAATACCATTTTCGACCAGCTGCTGCACGACCACGGCAGAAATTAGCATGGGGATGGCAATTTTGATGTCGCGTAGGGCCACCAGCAGCGTTACAACGATCACCCCAACGGTACCCCCAAAAGGCACTAAGGCCAGCAGCCCCACGGTGAGGCCAAACAGCGATCCAAAGGGCACGTTGAGCAGGCCAAAAATAATGGTCAGGGCGGTACCAAAGCAGCTAGCGACGATGAACTGCCCCAAAAAATAGTTGCGAAAGCTCTGCCGTAAGGTCTCTGAAAAAGGCTGCTGAAGGCGAGACGGCAGCAGGCTAACAACCCCTCCCCAGACTTCTTCGCCATGCTGGAGTAGGTAGAAGGTCAGCACTATGGTCAGCACCACGTCGAGCAGTTTATTGGCGGTAAACACTGCTACGTTAATGGTGAGATTGAGGGCTTCACCCGCGATCGACTGAATTTCGCGCTTAAGGCGATCGCTGGTGAGAGTAATAATGCCGTCAAAGTTGATCGGTAAGCCCCAGTCAGCTAGCTTGCCATCCAGCATCATGAGCTGGGTTTTGCCCGAGTCGAACCAGTCGGGCAGGCGCACCACCAGCTGTTGACCCTGGTCAATCACAAAGGGCAGCACAATAATAGCTAGCCCCGAAAACCCCACCAGCGCCAGCACCAGCACCAGCGTGGCGGCCAGACCACGCTTGAGACCGAGAGTTTCGAGACGACCCATGGGATAGCTGAGCAAAAATGCCAGCAGCCCAGCAATTAGCACCGTTACCAAAATAGAGCGAAAGTAGCCAAAGATAATGGACAGTGCCCACACGTTGAGCACTATCAGGGGGGTGGCCAGCAGCACCAGGATCGACTGGGCTATGGGGCTAAGTTTTTCCCACCAGCGGGCTAGCCAACTGGTGGTCACGGGCTCGTTGCCTGGTGCTACACCGTACTCCATAAATTTGCTTAATGTTGGCTTGGGTCAATTAGGGCGCGGCCTTTACGGCCACCTACAGCCTAAGGCAAAGTAGCAGATTTCAGCCTGGAGCGATCGCTCTTTTTTTGGCTCAATAGGTGTTTCAGGGAGGTGACCTGCAAGCAGATGATGTATTCGCTAGGCTGAACACTAAAGTGCACCTGCTCTGCGATCTCATGCTAACCCTGACACACCTTTTGGAAGAGGCCAAGTGCTACGACAGCGTTCGGACGTTGCGCTGGCCCGACGGCGTTATCCGGTGTCCGAAGTGCGGCT
>NZ_JADEXE010000139.1 GCF_015207265.1 Nodosilinea sp. LEGE 07298
GGTGCAGAGGTAGCAATCTGGTCTTCGCCCTATTCAGTTCCTGGAGACCTTGCGCTGGCGATTGCCAGCCTCACCGCCGGGCTGACGGTGTTTGGGGTCAGCTTTTTCTACCGCTGGCTGGGGCAGAAAGTTGAGCGGATGGGCTGGCTGCGCGATCGCAGCCTCTGGTTAACGACCCTGGGAGGCACCTGCTTTGCGGGCGCTGACCTCACTGGGGCCAGCTTTGCGGGAGCCAGCCTCAAGCACACCCGGTTTGTCCCAGCTCAGCAGCCCACGATCTTGACCAACATCTGCTGGCAAGGTGCCAAACATCGAAATCGAGCCTGGTTTGACCACCAAGACCAGCCTTAGCCCTTGCGCCAGCTAAACCACCACCCCGGGCTGAATCAGGGCTAAGGCCGCCGCTAAAGCTTGGTGGCGACTTTCGACTAGGTGAATGGCGGGGGGAGCGGTGCCTTCGGTGCGTTTGCGCTGGGTGACAAACCGCTGCAAGTCAAGGGTTTGGAGGCGGCGCTTAACCTGGCCGGGTTTGACTACAATCCAGACGGTGCGATCGCGCCGAATCGAGTCCTGCACAATCGACTCGATCGCTAGCGCCGCCGTCACCCCAATGGTTGGCACGTCGCCCAGATCCAGCACCAGGGCTTTGTAATCTCTGACCAAGGATAGGCGGCGCGAAATGCTCTTAGCCGCCCCAAAGCTCATCGGCCCGCCCAGCTGAAACAGCAGAATATCGCCCTTTGACTGGGTAAGAATCGCTGTTTCGGCAGCGGACAGGTTGCTGTCTTCAGTGGCTGCGGTAATGGTTTTGATGCGATCGCTCTGCACATCGGTCAACCGCTTAATAGTCAGCACATTAGCCACAAAGGCCCCCACCAGCACCGCCGTAATCAGATCGATAAACACTGTCAAAAACAGCACCAGATACATAATGCCAGTGCCTCGCATCGAGATGCGGGGAGCCCGCTTGATAAAGCCCCAGTCCAAAATATCGAAGCCCACTTTGAGCAGGATTCCTGCCAGCACCGCATTGGGAATTTGCGCCGTCAGCGGCCCGGCCCAAAACACCACCATCAGCAGCACCAGGGCGTGGATAATGCCCGACAGGGGCGTGCGCCCTCCGGCCTGCACATTCACCACCGTGCGCATCGTGGCCCCGGCTCCCGGTAACCCGCCAAACAGACCCGACACCACATTGCCAATGCCTTGGCCAATCAGTTCTTTGTCAGAGTCGTGCTGGGTCTGCGAAATACTGTCGGCCACCAGTGACGTCAGCAGCGAGTCGATCGATCCCAGCACCGCCAGCATGATGCTATAGCGCAGCATATCGTCTAGCTCAGACAGGCTAAAGGTCGGCATTTGCCGAGTTGGCAGCCCAGTCGGAATTTCGCCAATGCGGGGCAGCTCAGCCTGGCCAAACACCATCACTGAGAAGGCCGTTACCACCACCAGCGCAATCAGGGGGGCTGGCAGCACCCGGTTGATCTTGGTCGGCACCAAAAACACAATCAGCAGGGTCAGCAACCCCAGCCCGACTGCCACTCCGTTGGGCTGGCTGAGTTGAGTGGGCAGGCTTTGCAGGGTGTCAATCACGCCGCCTACCGCCTGGTGCCCCAGCAGCGGCGGCAGCTGCAACAGCACAATGATTACCCCAATGCCCGACATAAAGCCTGAAATTACCGTGTAGGGCAGCAGGGTAATGTACTGCCCTAGGCGCATGAGCCCAAACCCGATTTGCAGCAGTCCGCCCATCATCACCACGGTAAACGCCATGGCTAGACCGGTATCGGGGTGGCGGGCCATCAGACTAGCAATCACGGTGGTGATCACTACCGTCATGGGGCCGGTGGGACCAGACACCTGGGTAGGCGTACCGCCCAGTAGGGCCGCAAAAAAACCGGTGAAAATGGCTCCGTAGAGACCGGCGATCGCGCCCGCCCCCGAAGCCACCCCAAAGGCCAGCGCTAGGGGCAACGCCACCACGGCTGCCGTCACTCCGCCAAAAACATCTCCTCGCCAGTGGCGAAAACTAAGGGTATTGACCAATGGAATCGACACGGTAGTAGAGCCTCAGTCGGTATCAGGTATAAAACTATCTCCGTCAAAGCTATAGCAACCGCCACACTCGTTAAGATGCTTTAACGACAGATCGTTAGGCGAGTGCGAGCTAGCCGCCTCAGGTTTAGCGATTGACCGATCAGTCATGCCGTAAGCGACTTGCAAACAAACAACATCCCGGCGTCATTCCCGCGCCAGCGGGAATCCACAGTTGAGCAGCTTATCTAGCGGGTACTTTATTTTTGGGCGCATCCCTCAGCAAATTGGCCAGCGCTATATTCAATCAGGCGTTAATGAGCTAACGGGAGGCCGACTGTGGATAGCTAGCTTTTCGACTAGGGTGGCGCTAGCTGTATTGAGACCTATCACCTCTACATCTGCCCCGGCGCGACGAAACTTATTCACGACTTTGTCTAAGGCCGCCACGGCCCCCTGGTCCCACAGATGGGCGTTGGTCAGGTCGATAGTAACGCGATCGACAAACTCATTAACGTTAAAGGCCCCTAAAAACTCATCGATCGACACGAAAAAAATCTGCCCCGACACAGTATAAATTCGGTGGCTGCCGTCATCCTTTAGCACCTTATCGACCAATACCAGTCGGGCAATTTTGCGCGAGAAAAACACCGTGCTCATCACGATGCCGGTCGCTACCCCCAGCGCAAAGTTGCGGGTAAAAATGGTCACCAGCATGGTGGTTAGCATCACCACCGTTTCGCTGCGCGGAATGCGGGCCATATCGCGAAAGGAGGCCCACCGAAAGGTACCGATCGAAACCATGATCATGACGGCTACCAGGGCCGCCATAGGGATCTGCCGTACCCAGCCGCTCAGAGCCAAGATAGCAAACAGCAAAAATACCCCGGCGCACAGGGTCGACAACCGACCGCGCCCCCCCGACTGCACGTTAATGACCGACTGACCAATCATGCCGCAGCCCGCCATACCGCCAAAAAAACTGGTGATGATATTGGCAATACCCTGGCCCTTGGCCTCCCGATTTTTGTCGCTGGGAGTGTCGGTTAGCTCATCTACTAGAGAGGCGGTGAGAAACGAGGCCAGCAGCCCCACTATCGCCATAGTCAGCGAGTAAGGCAGCACGATACGCAGGGTTTCGAGGGTAAAGGGCACCTGGGGCAGGGCAAAAATAGGCAGGGTCGTGGGCAGTTCGCCCATGTCGCCTACCGTAGGTACCTCAATGCCTAGGGTGATGACCGCTGTAGTCATGACAAACAGCGCCACCAGGGGCGATGGTATGACCTTAGTAAACCGGGGCAGCCCGTAAATAATTACCAAAGACAAGGCCGCAATCACGTATACCGACGGGGGCACATTGGTAAGCTGGGGCAGCTGGGCCAGAAAAATCAGCACCGCCAACGCGTTGATGTAGCCCACCATCACCGCTCGCGGCACGTAGCGCATTTGGCGGCCCAGCCTGAGTACGCCAAAAATGACCTGAAAAATGCCGGTCAGCAGGGTCGCCACCAGCAGGTACTCCAGCCCCCATTCGCGCACCAGGTCGATCATCAGCAGGGCCATGGCTCCGGTGGCCGCAGAAATCGATCCGGGACGTCCGCCCAAAAATGCGGTGGTGACGGCAATGACGAATGAGGTATAAAGCCCTACTTTGGGGTCAACCCCAGCGATGATCGAAAATGCGATCGCCTCGGGTATCAACGCTAGCCCCACCACTGCACCCGCTAAAATATCGGCCTTAGGGTTAGCCAACCACTCCTGCCTCAAGTTGCGAGGTTTTAGCTGTCGAAGCCTCAGCTTATAACTGTTCAATGTGCCTCCTCTTAACCCAAACGACCCTTTACCTTGGGGATGGGGCCTACTCTTTGTTCCACCTCAGTGTCCCGGTACAACCCATGCCTATGTAAGAGCAGATTTGAGGCAATGTCTAGGCGTTAAACCAAATAAACACACTTGCAACGACAGCGACGGCTGAGCATTAAACAAAAAACACATTCAGCTAAAGTTTGGGATGCGGAAAAACCAGTACAGCTGAGACTCCTAGAGCATTTCAGCTCTTATAAGGAGATCATGCTTTCAAGCCATCAATACAGCCTGAATGCTTGACGCCCTAACTGAGGCGTAAGGCGATCGCCTTACGATCGCCAATAGGGCACCGTGCTAGGCGTCTAGCTACAGCCCAGGCCCCTGCAAATACCCTTGTAAAGATAGATACACGCTGAGCCAAGGGCGACCAATCGGTGACGGACATCCTTAGTCTGTCGTCTACCACACCCTTGAATAAAAAAGGTTTACAGGAAGGGTGAAAGGGACTATTGTTTTTATATCGATCGTCCAACATAAATTTTCTGGTGCTTGGGTATCGTTTCAAAGCTGCTCAGAGGTTAGGCCGCAGCGCCTGAACACGTATGCCCAAAATTGTTGACCACGACCAGTACCGCAGGGAGTTATTAAATCAATGCTTTGACTTATTTGCTGAAAAGGGCTACGCGGCACTGACCATGCGCCAAATTGCCCAGGGGCTAGGGGTGTCTACAGGCACGCTCTACCACTACTTCCCCAGTAAAGAGGGCTTATTTGAGCAACTGGTGCGCGAAACCACGCTGCAAGATATCCAAAATGCGATCGCGGCTGGCCAGCATGAGTGTGTGCTGGGGCGCATAGAGGCTGCCCTAGAGTTTGTGGCTCAGAATGAAGACTTTTTGAGAAAGAAAATGCTGATCTGGATTGAGTTCTATCAGCATCAGCACCGGGAAAGTAGCGCACCCGTAGAGGTGTTTCATGACGTTTGGCAAGAGAGTAAGCAGCAGATAGCCGCCCTGCTGGGGCTAGATGACCCGCAGCTGATGGGGTTCCTATGCTGTGCGGTAGACGGCATTTTACTGCACCGTATTTACGAGCCGCAGAGCTGCTCATTTCGCGATCGCGCCCGCCTGCTGGTCGATATGGTCAGGCTCTACCTGATCGATCAGGGCGCACTATCATCTCTTAATAATTGACGGCTACGATATAAGGCTTGGCATAGCTGGCCTGGGCGAGGCCTTGGGACATACCTCTAAAATTCTCTGCATTACCATTAGGCAATGGCATCTCATGTCTAACGCGCAATCAAAGTCTGGTGATTCTATGCTGCCAGTAACCATTCGTAGATCGGGTCGGGCTTTGGGGGCCGCGATCGCCCTGTCGCTAGCCGTAGCGGCCTGCAGTCAATCTCAGCCACCGGGGGCAATGGGGCCTCAGGCAGTGCAGGTGCGGGTGCAAGAACTTCAGCCCGGCACCTTTGAAGAAGGCTCTGACTTTGTGGGCTCCCTAGAGGCCGAGCAGCGCATTGAGCTCAAGCCCGAGGTAGAGGGTCGGGTGACTCAGGTGTTGGTCAGCTCTGGCAGCACCGTGGCCCAGGGCCAGCCTGTGGTGCAGCTCAGCACCGACCAGGTGCAGTCCGAAGTAGCCGCCAATCAAGCCGCTGCCCAGGCCGCTGGTTTTGGGCGCGAGGCCGCCCAGGCCCAAGTCGATGCTGCCCAGGCTCAGCTCGCCCGCGCCCAGGCCGACGTCGAACTGGCTGCCGTAGAGTTTCGCCGCACCGAGCGTCTCGTAGGGGCAGGGGCGCTAAGCCGCCAAGATCTAGACAACGCCCAGAACCAGCTCAACGTCGCCCAGGCCGCCCAGCGCCAGGCCGAAGACAACGTGCGAGCGGCTCAGGCTCAGCTTCAGCAGGCGCTCTCAACCTTCGAGCAGGCTCAGGCTCAGGTCGATGTCAGTCAGGCCGACGTGGGCTTTAAACAGGTGGTGGCACCGGTTGCCGGTCGCCTAGGCGACGTGTCGCTCAAGGTCGGCGATTACGTAGAGGCGGGCCAAACCCTAGCCACCATTACCCAAAATAGCGAGCTGTTTTTGCGCATTCAGGTGCCAACGACGCGGGCCAGCCAGCTGCGGACGGGGATTCCGGTGGAGCTACTGAGCCCTGACACGGGCGAGCCCTTGGCCACGGGCAGCGTTAACTTTATTTCGCCCGAGGTCAATGGGGAAGGCCAATCGATTTTAGTGAAGGCCCGTTTCCCGAATGAGGCGGGCAACCTGCGGGATGGCCAGTTTGTGCGAGCCAGGCTGATCTGGAGCACCACCGCAACGCTGCTGGTGCCCACGGTAGCAGTGACTCGTATCGCTGGGCAGAGCTTTGTGTTTGTAGCCACCGACCAGCCCCAAGAAGACGGGCAAACCCAGCGGGTGGCTTCTCAGCAGCCAGTACAGCTGGGGCAAATTCAGGGGAACAACTACCAGGTGATAGACGGGCTGCAACCCGGCGATGACGTGATTGTGACCAATATTTTGCAGCTGCAAGACGGCAGTCCAATTGCTCCCGAAGCCCAAACCTCAGGTACACCCTAGGTGGTGACGCCATAGTGTGGAGTTGCTTGCTGCTTTAACCGTTGTTTTGGCGTCTGTCTGGCGCGATTCGCAAGGCGATTTCTACAGGAATCGCGGCCCCTTTATCCTTTAAGCCCCCGGTATTCTACCCATGGCGCTGTTCTCCGTTGCTGATAACTTTATTCGTCGCCCGGTACTGACGACTGTATGCACGCTGCTGATTGTGCTGGCGGGGGCGGTGGCTATTCCGCTGCTGCCGATTGAGCAACTGCCCGAGATTGCCCCTTTGCAGATTCAGGTGGCCTCTAACTACACCGGGGCCGATGCCGAAACCGTGGAGAACAATGTCACGACGGTGCTGGAGCGGGAGATCAACGGCGTTGAGGGAATGGAGTTTATTACCTCTAGCAGTACAAACACGGGCCAGAGCACCATTAACGTGGTGTTTCAGCCCGGCCGCAGCAAAGACATTGCCCAGGTGGATGTGCAAAATCGGGTGGCCCGAGCCGAGCCGCAGCTGCCGCCGGAGGTGACCCAGCTGGGGGTAACGGTAAACGCTCAGTCGCCCAGCATTTTGCTGGTGTATCGCTTCTTTACCGATGACGATCGCTACGATGCGCTGTTCCTGAGCAACTACGCCGACCTGTTCATTCTCGACGAAATGAAGCAGCTCAACGGCGTGGGCAATGCCGAGGTGTTTGGAGCCGGGCGCTATGCCATGCGCCTGTGGCTCGACCCGGCAGCTCTGGCCAGTCAGGCGCTGACCCCCAACGACGTGGTGGCGGCCCTCCAAGAGCAAAACGTGCAGGTGGGAGGTGGCTCGATTGGTGCCCCGCCAGTGGACAGTAACCAGGCCTACCAGTACACAGTGCGGCTGCCCGGTCGTCTAGAGGAGGTAGAAGAATTTGAGAACCTGGTGGTCAAAGTCGGCGAAAACGGCAACCTGGTGCGGCTGCAAGATGTGGGTCGAGCCGAACTAGGGGCTCAGGACTACAGCTTTGATGCTAAAACCGAGGGCAAGTTGGCGGCAGGCCTGCTGATATACCAGCTGCCGGGCAGTAACGCCTTAGAAGTCGCCCGTTCGGTACGGGCGCGGATGACTGAGTTAGAAGCTACCTTTCCGCCGGGCTATCGGGCTGAGCTGGTGTTTGACACCACCGATTTTGTGCGGGTGTCGCTGAGGGAGGTGCTGATTACCCTGATTACCGCGATCGCCCTAGTGCTGCTGATCTTGTTCATCTTCTTGCAGGACTGGCGAGCGACCATCGTGCCTGCGATCGCGATTCCGGTATCGCTGATTGGCACCATGGCGTTTTTGCTGGTGTTTGGGTTTTCTATCAACACGCTGACGCTGTTTGGCTGCATTCTGGCCTCGGGCGTGGTAGTGGATGACGCCATTGTGATTGTCGAGGCCATTGCCGCCAAAATTGACCAGGGCATGCGCCCTCGCCTGGCTGCTCTCGATGCCATGCAGGAGCTATCGGGGGCGGTCATTGCGACGTCGCTAGTGCTGATGGCGGTCTTTATTCCGGTGGCCTTTTTCCCAGGCAGCACTGGCAAAATTTATCAGCAGTTTGCCCTCACGATTGCCTTTGCGATCGTGGTCTCGACCTTCAACGCCCTGAGCTTTTCGCCCGCTATGTCGGCTCTGCTGCTGCGCCCGACGACAGCAGCGCGAGGTGGCCCCCTAGCCGGGTTCTTTACCTGGTTTAACCGTCAACTGGCGCGAATTATCGAGCGCTACCGGCAGCTGGTGCGAATGCTGATTCGGTTGCGCTACGGCGTAGTGGCCCTGTTTGTGGTAGGGCTGCTACTGATGGTGGCCATGCTGCGGGTGGTACCTACCGGCTTTGTGCCCGAAGAAGACCAGGGCTATTTTCTGGGCATTGTGCAGGCCCCCGATGGCGTATCGCTGGAGTACACCAAAGGGGTAATGGCCCAGGCCGACACGCTGATCTCGCAGTTTCCGGAGGTGACCAGCACCTTTATGCTGTCGGGCTTTGGCTTTGATGGCCCTTCCCCTAATAAGGGCGTGTTTTTTGCCACCCTAGCCCCCTGGGAAGACCGCCGCGCCCCGGAGTCAACGGTGGCGGGGCTGCTGCCTCAGGTCAATGGGGCGCTCTCGGGCATTCAAGAGGCGCTGGTGATTGCCTTTAACGCGCCACCGGTGCCCGGTTTTAGCCCCACCGGTGCGCTAGAGATGCAGCTGCAAGACCGCAGCGGCAACCAAATGAGCATTGATCAGTTTTTAGGCAACGCCTACGAAATTATCGGCCTGGCCAATCAATCGCCCGCGTCGATGGGGGTGTTTACTCAATTCACCGCTAGCTCGCCCCAGGTGCAGGTCGATGTCAACCGCGATCGCCTCAAGGCCCTCGATATTGATATCAGCGATGCCCTCAACACCGTAGGCACCTACCTGGGGTCGCGCTACGTCAACGACTTTACGAGCGGCGGGCGTAACTACCGCGTCTATGTGCAGGCTGAGGAGGGGTTCCGCAACGAGCCGTCGGATATCAACAGCATTTACGTGCGATCGCGCCAGGGCACGATGGTGCCCCTAGGCGAGGTGGTAAGCCTGAGCGAGGTGGTGGGGCCATCGACGATCAACCACTTCAACCTGCTGCGAGCGATCAAGCTGGAGGGTATGCCCGCACCGGGGGCTAGCTCGGGTCAGCTGATTGCGGCGATGAGCGAGGCCCACGCTCAGGCGGCACTGCCGGTGGTGGGGCAGGCCTGGCAGGGCACCGCCCGCGAAGAAATTGCCTCCGGTGGCCTGGCTACGATTATCTTTGGGCTGGGGGTACTGGTGGTGTTTTTGGTGCTGGCGGCCCAGTACGAAAACTACGTCGACCCAATCATCATTCTGCTAACGGTGCCGCTGGCCGTGCTGGGAGCCCTGGTGTTTTTGTTCTTGCGGGGGCTCGACCTCAACATCTACGCCCAGGTGGGCCTAGTGATGCTGATTGGCCTGGCCAGTAAAAATGCCATTCTGATTGTGGAGTTTGCTAACCAGGCTCGCAGTCAGGGGTTGGGATTGGTACCCGCTGCGATCGCCGCCGCCGAACAGCGATTTCGCCCCATCATCATGACGGCCATCTCATCACTGGTGGGGTTCTCGCCGCTGCTGGTTGCGACTGGGGCCGGTAGCGCTAGCCGCTGGGCGGTGGGCTATACGGTGTTTGGCGGCCTGCTGGTGGCCACGGTGCTGAGCCTGCTGGTGGTGCCCGTGCTCTACGTCATTCTCAAAGGTCTGGCCGAGCGGGTGCTACCCGGTGGCCCTGGGGCACCGCCCATGACTGCCTCGACCAGCCTGAGTGGCGATCGCTCCACATCTGAAGCAGATGAGGCCATGGCCCCGCTGCGATTTACGGAGCAATCGCCAGGAGAATCGCGGGGAGAAACCCCCGCCTAGGCGATCGCTATCTGGCACTCGGGCCAGGCCAAGACTAGAATTTATAGCGTTGGCTAGATGGCCCTACCAGACACAATGGCCAAACATACCACTGGTTGAGGTCACCGCTCTGGTCACAACTACTAAGGAGTCGATATGGAAGGGGAAGGGTCGCAGGCCGAACTGGCTGCTCGACTAGAAGCGCTAGAAGCCAGGGTGGAAGGATTCATTCAGCAGGGAATAACTGAGCGCGTTGCCCGGCTTGAAGATGCCCTCACCCTGGTGACCGATGTCGAACGCTACCAGCCGCTGCAGCGCTTGCTTAAAACCGGCAAGCTGCTAGAGGCCGATGAAGAAACCGTGCGGGTCATTTTGCAGGAGGCGGGCACGCCCGATCGCGAAGATCTTACCCCCAATGCCATTCGTTTGTTTCCCTGTAGCGTGCTGCGAGTGGTGGATCGGCTGTGGACAACCTACACGGGCGGGCGCTTTGGCTTTAGCATTCAGCTGCAGATTTATCAGTCGGTAGGCGGCACCCTAGAGAGCGCGATCGCTCAAGATAGCGCCGTGCTCAATCGCCTGGGTGAACAGGTGGGCTGGCGACAAAACAACCAGTGGAAGACCATTGATCAGGCCCGCCACGATCTGGATGACCCCGTAGGCTGCTACCCAGTGGTCTGGTGGGATTCGCCCTACGGGGCCAAAATGGTTAACTACTTTATGGCCCGGCTGTTTACCTGTGAACTGTAGGTCTAATACTAAATCCGCCTTAACCAACCGGGGGTGGCCAAGGCGGATTCAGCATCACAGCACCATCTGTACAAAAAAGCACCCGCGTTGAAAATACAAGGCGGGTGTTCAACCGTTTTAGGGGTCAGAACTGCTCTCTAACTACAGCAATACAGGACGCTATCTAAACCCAACCGCTCAAGGGGCAACCTACTCTGCCCCGGTTTCGGGAGCGACCATCTCAGGTGCTTCGGTCTGGGCCTGCTGGCGGCGCAGGGCATCCTGCTGTAGAGTGCGGAAGTTGGTCGCTTCATCGCTAATGCGGCCCCGATGCTGGCGTCTAAAGTCGCTGGAGCTGCGATCGTTCATCAGTACGGCCCGGTGAATTAGGTCGAAGGGGCTAGCGCTTTCGCCAAACAGACCGCCGCCAGCGTCTGTGGTGCCAAAGCCCTCATTGGCGTCGACGCGAGGGGCACGGGTAGGATCGGTGCCAGTCGACTGAGCCAGGGCAGCGGGAGCTAGGACTAGTAGACCCAGGGCTGCGATCGCGGCGGCTACCGGACGAGAGACAAACGTTGGGTAAGCCATAGGAGCACTCCTCAACACCATAACGACTCAAACTTTGTGGGCAGGCTTTTGGGCACAGGTAATTGTGCTGTCTAAGCCTGTATTGTAGCGGCTAACTCGCTAACCGCCGACCCTTATCGCCCAGCTTCAAAATTGGCCAAGCCATCCATATCCTAAGGAGTAAAACCCCAGCATTAATCAGCGACCGTAGCCGCTGTAGGGTGGGCACTGCCCACCACTAGGGAAATTGCTTTGCAGAAGTTGCCTAAAACCCAAATTCAGGCAATACGACGGCGCAGCAGCGGCTGAATCAGCCCCAGCGATAGCCCGCAAAAGGCTACCAAAACCGCTAGACAAGCGCCCAATGACACAGCCGCAAAGGGAGTTTGCAGTACGGTGCTGCCCAAACCCCAGCTAGGGTGTAGATACACGTAGCGAATGGGCTCGATCGCATAGGTCAGCGGGTTTAGGCTAGCTACCACCTGCAACCAGCCGGGCATAAAGTCTAGGGGCACCAGGGCCGTGCTCGAAAACAGCAGCGGCAGATTGGTGACAAAAATCACCCCAATTAATTCAATGTGGCCGGGTAAAGCAAAGGTCAGCCCAAGGCTGAGTGCCGTCACGCCCAGCACTAGGGCCATGACGATAAACAACACCAGCAGCAGCCCCGACAAGCTGGGCAGCCCCGCCCCTAGCACGGCGCTCAGACCCAAAATTGCCGCCGTTTGCACCAGACTCAGGGCGGCAATAAATAGCGCCGACGCCACCACAATGGAGTAGCGCGAGGCCAAGGGTGCGACTAAAAAGCGGTTTAAAAAGCCAAACTCGCGATCAAACATCACCGGCAGCCCGGCGTTGAGGGCACCGCCAAAGGCCGTAAATACAATAATGCCTGCCCCCAAAAACTGGCCGTAGTTGCGGCTTTCGCCAAACAGCCCGGCGGGCACGTTTTGAAATAGCGCTCCAAACAGCACCAGCCAAATCAGCGGCTGAATGACCCCCGCCACCAAAGTGGTAGGGCGACGCTGTAGCTGAATAAACAGCCGTCGGGTCATGGCCAGGGTCTCTTGCAAGAAGGCCCCTGAAACCAGCCCCTGCGACTTGATCAGATCAGCCTTCCAGGCGTTAAGTTCTGAATTTTCGAGGCTGGGGGCAGCCTCTCGGGTGGAAGAGGTGGAAATGGTGGTACTCATGGTGTTATCCTAGCGTCCCTTCATAGCCTGTTTCTTTTCTTTCTTGAGGTCGCGCTGGCCCACGGCAGCCAGTTCGGCATCCATTAGCGTGCGGCCTGTCGCCGCCAGATACACATCGTCGAGACTGGGGCGCGACTGAGCCAGGCCAAAGACGGGCAGATCAGCGGCTTTAAGAGCCTGCTGCACGGTGAGCAGCACATCGGGCTGGCGGTCTACCACCAGGTTGAGCGAGTTACCCTGGGCGGCGTTGACGATCACCTCACGCACAAAGGGCAGATCGGCCAGCATCGTGCGGGCGCTTTCGGCCTCATCATCAGAGGTGAATTCGCGAATGCGTAGGGTGATGCGATCGCCGCCAATCTTGTCTTTCAGGTCGCTGGGGGTACCGGAGGCAATTACTCGGCCCTGGTCGATAATCGCTACGCGATCGGCCAGGGCATCGACCTCTTCGAGGTAGTGGCTGGTAATCAAAATGGTGGTGCCTGCCGCCCGCAGCTGCCGCAGAAACATCCACACCGCCGATCGCGTTTCAATGTCGAGGCCCACAGTGGGTTCGTCGAGTACCAGCAGATCGGGCTGGTGCAGTAGCCCCAGGGCCAAATCGAGGCGCTTTCTAAGCCCGCCTGAGTAATTGCCCGTCTTTTTGTCGGCCCAGTCGCCCAGTTCTAGTAGGTCGATCATCTGGTCAATGCGGCGACCAGAGACCCCCTTGGGCATGTGGTAAATATCCGCCTGGAGCTGGAGCAGCTCGCGCCCGGTGAGCACCTTGTCGAGGGCGACCTCTTGGGCAATGTAGCCCAGGTACTGGCGCACCAGCCGGGGCTGGTCAACCACCGAGACCCCCATCACCTCTAGGGTGCCGCTGTCGGGGGTAGTCAGGGTGCAGAGGCAGCGAATGGTGGTGGTTTTGCCCGCCCCGTTCGGCCCCAGCAGGCCAAAGATTTCGCCCGATTGAATAGTGAGCGATACATCCTGCACCGCCGTCACCGCCCCGTAGGACTTCTTCAGGTTTTGAATCGTTACCGCTGCGCCCATCTGTAGAGCTAGCCCCAATTGCGTTCCTACTCTGGTTATTCTACAGAACTCCACCGGGCGGCGGGAGGGCAATGGTCAAAGACCGGCTCAAAGGGCGATCGCAGTTGTGGCCCATTCTTGTCGTCACTAGAGCGGTGTCGTCCCTGTCCTGTTAAGCAAAGCGTAGGGTTTCCGCTGTTATAAACAAAGGCGGTTTACGCTCAGTAAAAATCCTTCTTTTCGCCCCCATTCCTAAGTTTTCCAAAACCCCAGGAATTTTAAGCTCCCTGTTTACCCGATCGCCCTATGGCTGCTTTTTACGATGCGTTTATCTCCTATGCGCGGGCTGACAGCAAAGCCTTTGCGATCGCCCTCAAAGAGCAGCTCAAGGTGCGGGGCCTGAGCCAGATCTGGCTCGATTTAGATGACATTCCTTCGGCGACCGACTGGCAGGGGCGCATTGACGACGCCATTGAGCGATCGCACCACGTCATCTACATCATTTCGCCCTCGGCGATGGCCTCGCCCTACTGCAAGCTAGAGCTAGAGCGGGCGATCGCCTACGGCAAGCGCATCATTCCGCTGCTGCACGTGGGCGGGGGCGACAGTGCCGCCTGGGCCACCCATGACCCCACCGGCTGCGCCACCATTCGCCTGCTCAACTGGATCTGGTGCCGTGACGGGGTCGATGACCCGGCCCAGTACCTCGACAAACTCAGCCGCACCCTGCACGTTTGCGACGAAAAAACCGGCGCTGAGCAGCCCGAGGTGAAAGCCTACCTGCACCAGCACACCACCCTGCTCACCCAGGCCCTGGGGTGGGATCGCCGCCATCGCGAAACTCGGTTTTTGCTGGTGGGCCGCGATCGCCAAGCCGCAGAAACCTGGCTGCGCACTCGCACTATTGAGAGGGCACCGCTGCCCTGCACCCCCACCGACCTGCACTGCGAATTTATTACCGAGAGCATCAAAAACGCCAGCAACCTGATGACCCAGGCGTTTTTGTGCCACAGCGACCAAGACCAGGCAGCGGCGGATCAACTGCGGCGATCGCTGCTGCGCCAGGGCATCACGGTGTGGAACTACCGCACCGATATTCAAACCAGCCAAGACTACACCAGCGCCATTGGCCAGGGCATTGAAGAGGCCGACAATGTGGTGTTTGTGCTGTCGCCCCACTCGGCCCAGTCACCCTACTGCCAGCAGGAACTGGCCCAGGCGATCGCGCTCAACAAGCGGGTGATTCCGGTGCTGGCGGCCCCGGTGGAACCGGAGCTGGTGCCCGAGGGGCTGCGTACCATTCAGCACATCGACCTGACCGACAACACCCAGGCCAGCGACTATGCAGCCGATGAAAGCCAACTGTTCAGGCAGCTCAACACCGATGCCGCCTACCACACCGAGCACAAAACCTGGCTGGTGCAGGCGCTGAAGTGGCAGCGGCAGCAGCAAAACCCCACCCTGCTGCTGCGGGGCTACAACCTGCGCCGGGCCGAAAGCTGGCTAAAGGTGGCCCGCACCCACCGCCACCTGCCCACCGCGCTGCACGAGCAGTTCATTGCCGAGAGCCTGCGCCAGCCGCCCAACCCGGCACTGGATGTGTTTATCTCCTACTCGCGGGTGGATTCTGACTTTGCCCGTCGGCTGAACGATGCCTTGCAAACCCAGGGCAAACGCACCTGGTTTGACCAGGAGAGCATCGCCACCGGCACCGACTTTCAGCAGGAGATTTACCGGGGCATCGAAAGCTCGGATGTGTTTGTGTTTGTGCTGTCGCCGGAGTCGGTGAACTCGCCCTTTTGTGCTGATGAGGTGGAGTATGCCCAGGGGCTAAATAAGCGCATGGTGACGGTGCTGCATCGGGCGATCGATGTGGCCGACCTGCACCCGGTGCTGGCCAAGCTGCAATGGCTAGATTTTCGCGAGCACGATGGCGACTTTCAGGCGAATTTTGCCGGGTTGCTGAGGACGCTGGATACGGATCGGGAGCATTTGGAGACCCATACGCGGCTGCTGGTGCGATCGGGCGAGTGGGATCGGCGGGGGCGGGATGAAAGTCTGCTGCTGCGGGGGCAAGACTTGCAAACGGCTGAAACCTGGCTAATAAGTAACGCAGCAGTGGAACCCCAGCCTACGGGTTTGCAGCAAGAGTACATTCGAGCGGGTAGGGCGAGACAAGAAGCGGAAGCGGCGGCTGAGAAAAAGCTGCGGCGGGGTAGGCGGCTTGGGGTATTGGCGGCGGTGGCTGGCATTGTAGTCGCCGCTGGTGCTGGCTGGTTGGCCCGAACAGAACAGCAAAAGGCTATCGCTTCTATTGAAGAGGCCGATGCGCGCATCGCCCAGGCGGATATGCAGGTGGCTGAAGCTAACACCAAGAGAGACAAAGCCAACCAACAGACTGAGACAGCTAGGCAGGAAACCCAACAAGCTAAGCGCGATCAGCAGGAAGCCCAAAATGCTGCGACTGCCGCCGCCCAGGCCCAACAAACCGCCGAAACCCGCGCCAGAGAAGCCGACGGCAAAGCCCAAACAGCGGCTGTGGCCCAGCAGCAGGCGGAAGCCAGTGCCCAAGCCGCCGATGCCAAGGCTCAAGCTGCCGACACCAAAGCTCAAGCTGCGGAGGTGAGAGCCAAAGATGCCGACATCAGAACAGCTAATGCCCGAAGAGACCAGCGCCTAGCTCAAATCGGCACTCGCCTGGAGCAAGCCGGAACTTTCGCTCTAAGCCGCTTTGAGTTTAACCAAATTGAAGCCTTACTCAAAGCCCTAAAGGCCGGGAGTGAGCTACAAACTGCCGTGGCCGAAGCTGGCATCCCCGTCAAGGCTATCTCTAGGTACCCTGCCGCCAGCCCTATTTTTGCCTTGCAGCAGCTACAAGTTAATCTTCCTAGAGGTCTGTTAGCCCATCAGGATTTCATCTTCAGCGCCAGCTTTAGCGCGACGGGGGATGCAGTGGTCACCGCATCAGCCAATAGCACTGCGCGGGTGTGGGATCTCAAAACGGGTCAATCTGTACTTCTCGAAGGCTATATTGATGTCGTCGAAGGCCACACCTTTTTCGTCAGAAGCGCCCTCTTTAATGCGACTGGGGATCAGGTGGTCACCGCGTCAGACGATGGCACCGCGCAGGTGTGGGATCTCAAGACGGGGGAATCGACCCTCCTCGAAGGCCACATCGATTCCGTCACTAGCGCCATTTTTAACGCAATGGGGGATGTGGTGGTCACTGCTTCACGCGATGGCACGGCGCGGGTGTGGGATCTCAAGTCAGGACAATCTACTCCCCTCGAAGGCCACACCGATTCCGTCACCAGTGCCAGCTTCAACAGGACGGGGGAGGCAGTGGTAACTTCGTCAGAGGATGGCACAGCGCGTGTATGGGATCTCCAGACGGGGGAATCGACACTCCTCGAAGGCCACACCGGTTCCATCACTAGCGCCAGCTTTAACGCAACGGGGGATGCGGTGGTTACTGCTTCACGCGATAGCACGGCGCGGGTGTGGGATCTCAAGACGGGGGAATTGACACTCCTTGAAGGCCATACCGGTGCCGTCACTAGCGCCAGCTTTAACGCAACGGAGGATGCGGTGGTCACTTCGTCAGAGGATGGCACAGCGCGGGTGTGGGATCTCAAGACGGGGAAATCGAGGCCCCTCGAAGGCCACACCGGTTCCGTCAACAGCGCTAGATTTAATGCGATGGGGGATCAAGTGGTCACCGCGTCAGAGGATGATACCGCGCGGGTGTGGGATCTTAAGACGGGAGAATCGACACCCCTTGAAGGCCACACTGGTATCGTTAGAAGCGCCAGCTTTGATGCGATGGGGGATACAGTGGTCACCGCGTCACGCGATGGCACGGCGCGGGTGTGGGATCTTAAGACGGGAGAATCGACACCGGGAGCATGTCAGGTTTGCAAGGAGGGTTGAAATAGGTGAGGATGCCAGTGTTGACCTAGCGACCTAACCGATGACCCCCGAGAAAGCAGCCCAACTCAAAACCCACCTTGAGGCTATCGCTGAACT
>NZ_JADEXE010000013.1 GCF_015207265.1 Nodosilinea sp. LEGE 07298
GGGTGGGGGTGGCCTCTAGCTCAACAATCTGACCGGCCTCAACGCTGCTTTTAAGCGTTGGTGCGCCCACAGGCTCAATGCCGACAATGCGAATCTCGGGCTTAAGCGCCTTCGCCGCCAGGCTGACGCCGCCAATTAAGCCGCCACCGCCGATCGCAACTAGCAGCGTATCGACCTGGGGTAGGTCGGCCAAAATCTCCAGGGCCAGGGTGCCCTGCCCAGCCATCACGCGCGGGTCGTTGAAGGGGTGAATGTAGGTCAGCCCCTGGGTATTAGCGACGGCCATGGCGGCGCGGTTGGCGTCATCCCAGTCGTTGCCCTCAAACACTACCTCTGCTCCCCACTGGCGTAACCGTTCCGCTTTGGCGGCGGGCACGTTGCGGCCCAGGTAAATGGTGGCGGGCACCTGGGCCAGCCAGCCAGCATAGGCCACAGCCAGCCCGTGGTTGCCTCCCGAAGCGGTGATAATCCCCTTTTGTAGTTCGTCGTTGGAGAGGCTTTTAAGGGTGTTCACGGCACCTCTAGCTTTGAAGGAGCCGGTTACCTGCAGGCAGTCGAGCTTGAGCCAAAGGTCGGGGCAGCCAGGGATGGGCTGCTTGAGGGCGATCGCGGGTACCAGAGGCGTATGCCGGATATAGGGCGCAATGCGATCGCGAGCTGCCTTAACATCATTTAGGGTGGGGGGCAGGGTAGGGGGCACAGAATTACGTTGATAGTTGGCTGGCTAAATAATCTGCTGGCTGTGGAGAAAAAAGTACACCAGCCGAGCCAGGCTGAGGCCAATAAACGACACCAAAATAATGGTTATAGAGACACTGACAATATCTCGAACAGCTTTCATGGACGTCCTAAAGCGCTATGGTTGATCAGTATTCTCCCCCGGAGAGGGAAGCTGAGGGGCAAATGCTCATGAATCGTCGCAGCTTTTTAGCGGGTGCAGGTGGGTTAACCCTCACAACGCTGCTAGCCGGGTGCCAGCGATCGTCAGGCTCTAGCCTCAGGTTAGCCATGCTGACCAATTCGGTACCGGCTCAGTTGCTCAGTGCCTTTCAGCAGCTGCCAGAGCGGGGCAGCAACATCGCCGTTAACCCTAAAGAATCGCTGGTAGAGCTGTATGGCTTGCTGCAGCAGTGGCACCGCCAAGCCGAGGATACGCTATCACAGGCCGACTGGGTAAGCCTGGCCGACTACTGGCTGGCCCCCGCCATTCGCCAGGAGCTTGTGCAGCCGCTGGAGGTATCAGCCCTCACCCACTGGGATGACTTGGCGGCGGTGTGGCCCGAGCTGGTGCGTCGCAATGCCGAAGGAATGCTCAGCCCCGACGGCAGCATTTGGGCCGTGCCCTACCGCTGGAGCCACCTGGTGGTGCTCTACGATCGCGATCGCCTACCCAGCCCCAGCGCTTCGCTTACCACCTGGGCCGACTTGCTGCGCCCCGAACTCAGGCGGCGGGTGGTGCTGCCCAACCATCCTCGCCTAGTGCTGGGTCTGGCTCAAAAGGCCTTGGGTGCTTCAGCCAACACCGAAGACCCAGCGACTGTAGAAGGCTTAGAACCCTTTCTGGCCGATTTGCAAAATCAGGTGCGCCTCTACGACTCTGACCACTACCTCGAAATGCTGCTGATTGGCGATGCCACCGCCGTTGTAGCCTGGTCAGATGATGTGCTACCCCTGCTGAAGCAGTATCGCCATTTGGCGGTGGCCGTACCACCCGAGGGCACGCTGCTCAGCGCCCAGCTTTGGGTTCGCCCCCAGGCGATCGCGCCCGCCGCTTCAGACCAAGCCATCTCTACCGCCCTCAACTGGCTCGACTTTTGCCTAGATACCGACTTTGCCCTACAGCTGGCCATCTTTGGGCAGGGCACCTCGATTCGGCTGTGGGAAACTGAGCGATCGCAGCTACCCGAGCCGCTGCAAACGCCGTCCACCATTGCCTTAGCCCCCAGTGTGGCCGACCAAAGCGAGTTTTTGCTGCCCCTCAGTACCGCCGCCGAAGATCGCTACAGCCGTTTGTGGCAAAGCCTGCGCAGTTGAGCGCCCCCTGGGTCTTTCGTAGGGGCAAACGGTCGTTTGCCCTCACCTAAATTCATGCCTCAGTGCAGCAACGCCGCGCTAGTTGGTACTCGACGATGACGTTACCCCAGCGCTTTGCAGACTAGCCTCAGCCGCTGCGGCCTGAGCCGCCTGCTGGCGACGCTCACTCTCGGCCAGCAAATTGCGCTGGAGCAGCACAATCAACCCTGCGTCCAGGTTAGCTGAGCAGGTTCGAACATTGTCTTCTGCGGCTAAGTCTTCTGCGGCTAGTGGTTCGGCCAAAGGGTCGCCAGGCTGGTTGATAAAGTCACAGGCGTAGAGGCCCATCATGCGGTAATTGCGAGAATTACCCTGGAAAAACCGCAGGTTGTAGCCAAAGTCGCGGGCGGCGGTACCAAACTGGTTGATGACGGCGTAGCGCTCGTTGTAGGTTAGCACCGACCAGATCTGAGCATTGACCATCACATCGACCACCGTCGTGCCCGAATCTTTCACCTGGTACGAAATCCACGAGTCGACCAGGCGACGACCGCCCAGGTGCGAGGTCAGCGAGTCGCGGTTCCACCAAAAGCTGGGCAGGGTCATGGTGTCGGCAGAGGCCCGGCGACTATCGCTCGATAGCGACTCATCCACAATGCGATCGGTAAAGCTATCGCCATTGGGCAGCGTGGCGGTCGGAAACACCAAAAGCTCACAGAAGGTTTGCTGAATCTGGGCCGATCGCTCAGGCCAGTAGGGCGTTAGCATCTCGCTGGGGCAGTCTGTCTGAGCCTCAGCCGGGCGCGGTGCGGTGATTAGCAGACCTGCGCCTGCGATCGCCAGCAAAACCCGTCGCCCCAACCAAACTCGCTGCCTCCAGCGAGCAGATTGAGTGCAACCCTGCTCCTGCTCTGGTGCCAGATCTTGGCCTGAGAACTGCGCCGCCGCTGGTGAATGGCCTGTTTCTCTGTCCATGATCCGCCCTCTCAGGGTTGCTCTAACTAAACATTAACCGGCTGCGATGCACGTGCTGTAGGCCTACGGTCTGGCCTGCCACCTGTTCTACTAGGGTGACGACTTGCTCCGGGCGCAGCAGGTTCCCGTCGTTGCGACAGTTACCGACAACCCTCAGCCAAACGCCGTATTCTCCCTGAACATATTCTAGCCCTGGCGGCAGAGGTTGATCGGCTGTCACCAAGGCCAGCTCGTGCAGACGCTCCCGCAGGTTTATGACCTGGGTTTTGCCCGACTTTGTTTTCTTCTCCCACAAACACTCTTCCAGGGCCATCACCGCCTCAACCCACTGTTGCCATGGGGCTGGAGCGTCATGCTCTGGAGTGAGCCGTAGGTAGTATTCGGCTCGGTCTAGGCGCTTGGTGGCCGAGGGTTCATCGAGGGGCACCTCCGCAATGTCGTACAGAGGAATTTCTGGCGGTAGCTGGGCGGCTAGCTGCTGCAAAAAGTCAGCGGGGGCGATCGCGCGGGTCAGTTCAAAATCGATCACTTCGCCGCTGCTGGTGGCCCCCAGGGGTAATGCATTGGCAGGCGACAGCCGAGGTCCGGGGTGAAAGCCGCCGGTAAAGGCAATGGGCAACCCGGCTCGCCGCAGGGCGCGATCGAACAGGCGCACCAGGTCTAGGTGGCCCAGCAGCGCCATAGATCCGAGCTTGCCTAGGGTGACCCGCAGGCGCTGCACCCGCTCAGATTTGGGCTGACCATGGCCCGCAAAGGCTGGAATGGGCAGCGGCGGCACCACAATGTTGTGGCCAAAGTCGGGGCCGCACACGCCGCAGTGGCTACAGCCCTCAAAGGAGCAATCGGGTACGGTGGCCGCTTCTAGAGCACGGTGCAGATCTTCCTTCAGCCAGGTTTTGTCGATCCCCGTATCGAGGTGATCCCAGGGCAGGGGGGCATCTAGGCTGCTAGCCCCCTCGGCGGTGTCCATTACGTTCCACTCGCCCTGGTCGACCTGGCGATATTTCAAGGTCAATCCGGCTTCGTCAATGGCCTGGGTCCAGGCTTTAAAGGCGGTTTCTAAGCTTTCCCACCAGCTATCCATACCGGCCCCCAGTTCCCAGGCGCGACGCACTACCGGGCCTAGGCGGCGATCGCCCCGCCCGACAAAGTCTTCCATCGCTGAAATCCGCACGTCGGTAAAGTTGACCTTGGCCCAGCGCATGGCCCTAAACTCCTCCCGCAGCAGCCGCTGCTTGCGCAAAAACTCCTCCGTCGATACCGAGTGCCACTGAAACGGCGTGTGGGGCTTGGGGGTGAAGTTGGAAATGGTGATATTAAAGGACAAAGGCCGCCGCCCCTGAACGGTGCAGGCCTGGCGCAGCCAGCGCACAGTTTCGGCAATGCCCAGTACGTCGACGTCGGTTTCGCCCGGCAGGCCAATCATGAAGTAGAGTTTGACCCGGCTCCAGCCCTGCTCATGGGCGGTCTTGATGCCGCGCAGCAGCTCTTCGTTGGTCAGACCCTTATTAATGATGTCGCGCATGCGCTGGGTGCCCGCCTCAGGGGCAAAGGTTAACCCGGTGAGGCGGGTGCCGCCGATGATATTGGCGATGTTTTCGTCAAAGCGATCGACCCGCTGGCTAGGCAGCGACAGCGAAATGTTTTCGTTTTTGAGCCGGTTTTTGACCTCTACCCCCACCGCTGGCAGGGCCAGATAGTCAGAACAGCTCAGCGACAGCAGCGAAAACTCGTCATAGCCGGTTTTGCGCATGCCTGTCTCGATCGCATCGACCACCGCTTCAGGCTCCACATCGCGGGCCGGACGGGTGAGCATGCCCGGCTGGCAAAAGCGGCAGCCTCTTGTACAGCCCCGGCGAATTTCGACCGTCAGGCGATCGTGAACGGTTTCGATGTAGGGTACCAGGCCCATGGCGTAGGCGGGGATCGGTGTGGCCACCCGTCGCAGCACCCGCGCGGGCACATCGGGCCGGTTGGGGTGAACCGAGCCGTCGGCAGCCATGGTGTAAAACTGGGGCACATACACCCCCGGCACCTGAGCCAGATCGAGCAGCAGGTCTTTGCGGCTGAGGCCAGCGGCTTTTCCCTCCTCAATCACCAGGGCAATTTCGGGCAGCAGTTCTTCACCATCGCCCAGGGCAACAAAGTCAAAAAAATCGGCGTAGGGTTCGGGGTTGGAGGTGGCGGTTTGACCACCGGCAAAAATGAGCGGCCAGGAGCCTGCTTCTACAGCAAAGCCCCCGGCCTGGTTGCGCTCCTCCCAGGTCAGCGGAATACCCGCCAGGGAGAGCATTTCAAGGATGTTGGTAGCCCCTAGCTCGTAGCTGAGGCTAAAGCCTAAGATATCGAAGTCAGTCAGCGATCGCTGCGACTCGACGGCAAACAGCGGTGTTTCGGTTTCCTTTAGCTTAGTGGCCAGGTCGGCAGCGGGCAGGTAGGCGCGATCGCACAGCTGTCTGGGCTGGGCATTTAAGATGCTGTAGAGAATGATGTGGCCTAGGTTAGATGCCCCAACTTCGTAGACCTCCGGGTAAGTTAGCACCCAGCGCACTGCAGCCTGATTCCAGGGCTTATGAACAGCACCTAGCTCATTGCCCAGGTAGCGACCTGGCCGAGAAATATCCGCTGTAACTAATGTATTAACTGATACAGACACAACCTAGTTGCCCCAACATTTGCAAGCATGATTTTCACTCACACTATAGCGGGCTGAGGGCAGACTCTGTCAGAGTCGCGGCTTAGGCTGCCGCAGGCAGAGCCTGGGGGAGCTCATCCACCATTTCAAAGGCGCGATCGAGCTGGGTAAGCTCAAACACGATGCGAATGGTGGGTGGCACTGAGCACAGGCACAGGCGCTTTTGTAGCTGCCGGGCGTGCTTAAGTGCCGAGACTAAAGAGATTAGCCCGGCGCTGTCGAGAGACTCTACCTGGCTCATGTCCACAAAAAGTCCGCTGGTTGAGTCAGACTGGATTTTTTGCATCAGAGATGCGTGGAAAACATGGGCATTGGAGGCATTGAGAGAGCCCTGAGCTTGAAAGATAGCCATTTCCTTAGTCATCGTATGCATACTAGGTACACTCCAGATTATGGATAATGTTAAAAACTATTAAAGCCGTCAAGCTACCTTATGAAGGTAATCGGAAACACTTTAACTGGGATACTTTTGTCGGTTTGTTGGCCGAAACTTGATATAGATTCAGACCTTGTTAATTAAATACCTACGTGAATCTACTGAACATATCTCCAACGATTGAATTATTTTGTGACTTGGATCACGAATCTTTGTGGTAGGTTTCACACCTTTTAGAAGGCAGGGTCACTGGCTGTTCCAGACCCAGGGGCGACAATAAGTAACAACTACATCGCGCTCAGGTAATGGTTCATGGCCCCCACGTTTTCCATTCGTCGACTGGTAGAGCAAGCCCTTCACAGTGGGCTACTGACTCCTGATATTGAGCAAGGCATCAACTCTGAACTATCTCGCCTTGGATATTTACCCATTGGCGATTCCGAAGCTCTCGAACTCCTGATGTATGAGATGGACGAAGGCCGCATTCGTCTGGTTCCAGGACTGGGTATCTACGGCGAGCCGATACAGCAGCCGGTATCTACCTAATTCAGCTAAATCCTGAAGCGTCAACGATACGAAGATTGGCCCAACTTCCAGCATTGTCAGGCTACCCCTGAGGTTTCTAGTGGGTATCTCGGGCATCTTTGTAAAAGCTTCATCAAATCCGTCCGGATTTTTACGGCTTCCTAGGCGCAGCGGTTTTGGCTCTAGTTCTGTCTGGCCCTAGTCTAGGGAGCTAGCTGTACTGTGGCGATCAGCCCACAGCGATCGCAAAAATTCACTGATACCTACAGATTCTGCGCGCGAATCTGGTGCTGAGCTAGGGGCTGCAGCCTTGGCAGACAGCGTTGCCAGTAGAGGAATAACATCGGTATCTAAGGCGGGCTGTAGCTGGTCTAGCGGCCAGAGCATGTCTGGCACAGTGGGCTTGTTGAAATCAGGGGCTGTGGTGTCAAGAGCTGTGCCCAAGGGGGTGATCTCAGCTTCGCTGGCCAGGGCTAGAGGTCTTATCCAGCCCCTACACTGAGGTGCTAGCACCTGAATCACCTCGGCGTAGAGGCGAGTTTGGCGGCACTCTAAAAATACGATTTGGCCTGCAACCAGGGATGTCATGGGTTGATAGTGGGCTGATGTAGTGCTTTGGGTCCAAGGGTCGCAGCGGTAGGTCAAGGCGATCGCTGTGGTGTTTGCTGATCTGTTATCTTCTGCTGTCTACTGATCTATGGTATCTATTGCAATAACCTGACAGCACTGGCGAGATTACCTGAAGTCGCCAGTCTTTGGGCGGGTATCTAGATGGGCGAAAGACGGGCAAACCGAAAATGCGGGAATTGACGGAGGTTACAGTGGCCTCACACCCAAATTTAGATTTAGCCGGTTCATCCCTAGGATTATGCCAAAGCCATCGTGAAGTTTTATGATGATGGAGGGGTAAGCCAAAAGAGAGCTGCTTTCAAAGTGCCTCTTCAGGCCGCCGCCTTAGGCCGCCCTAAAAGGGCATGACTGGTCCTAGGGCTGTTCTAGGTTAGGAACTAGTCTAGGGCTGGCTAACAAGAGTCTTACAGAAGAGATGGCCCAATGCGCTGCTTTTAGGGCTGTCGCCTGCAGGCGTGGTCTCTCTACTTGCCCTTGAACTAGGCCCCTTGAACTAGGCCCCTTGAATTAGGCAAAGAGGTGTTGCTGTGTCAGTTGAAACCATCGAGCGGACAACAACGTCCACGATTAAAAAACCTGCTCCCCGTTACCGGGTGCTGCTCCACAACGACGAATTCAACTCGATGGAATACGTAGTGGAATCGTTAATCAAGGTGGTACCCAGTCTGACCATGCCCCAGGCGGTCGATATTATGATGCAGGCCCATACCGCTGGAGTGGCCCTGGTGATTACCTGCGCCATGGAGCACGCCGAGTTTTATAGCGAAGGGCTGTGCAATCTCGGTCTAAGCAGCACCATCGAACCGGATGAATAAGCTGCCTTGGCCTAAGCTGGCTAAGTTTCCGCCCCTGGGACGGGTGCTGATTTTTTTGCTAATCGTGGTGGCTCTTTGGCTGCCCCTGGCGCTGCCGCTATACTGGCTAGCGGGGCAGGGCACCCTGCCTGGCGGCGACTTATTCCCGACCGCCTTGCTATACATTATTTTTTTGGTGGTGCTACCCCGTTGGGAGCGACAGGTCCGAGGTGAGACTCACCCCTGGACCCAGGTTGGGTTTGCCGGTCGTCGAGAACTAGCTCAAGGAATGGCGACGGGAGCCGCAATTGGGGCATTTAGCATTGCGGTGCTGGCGATGGTGCAGGTGCTTTTGGGCTGGGCCGATTTAGACCCTAGTGGGGTGAGAGGGCTAAACCTGCTTCAAGTTGGCTTGGTAGGGGCATTGGCGGCTACTGCCGTGGGCTGGTCAGAGGAAGTGCTGTTTCGCGGCTGGCTGCTGCGTGAGCTAGAGCAGGGCTGGTCACCTGCGGTGGCTTTGGGGGCAACCAGCCTGATTTTTGCGATCGCCCACTTCATTAAACCCCTCGACGCCATTTTGGCGCTGCTGCCTCAGTTTGTGGGGCTGCTGCTGCTGGGCCTAGTGTTAGGGTGGGCTCGACGAATTCCGGTTGGCCCTGGCAAAACTGGTTTGGGCCACCCGGTGGGGCTGCACGCCGGGCTGGTATGGGGCTACTACCTGCTAGAGGTGGGTAACCTGCTGCAGCCTACCGGCACTGTACCCGCCTGGGTTATCGGCTTAGACGGTAACCCCCTAGCCGGACTGCTGGGGCTAACGCTGCTTGCGGGACTTGGCGCTGCGATGTTTCACTGGAGCCGTCGGCGCAGCTAAGGCACTGCTGGCCTGGGCCATGAGCTGGACTTGGGTACTACGCGCTACCTCCCCATCCCCTGGGCGGCGTTGGTGATAGCTGCCATCGGCGGCCATATCCCAAGCTTGGCGGTTGTCTTCTAGGCAAAGGTTTAAAATAGCTTTGAGTTCTGCTCTCAGAGCGGGTTCGGCAATGGGTACCATGACCTCTACTCGGCGATCGAGGTTGCGGGGCATCAAGTCAGCACTGCCCAGCAGAAATGTTTCTTGGCCACCGTGTTGAAAATAAAGCACCCGAGAGTGTTCTAAAAACTGCCCTACGATACTTATGACTCGAATGTTATCGCTAACGCCCGGTATCCCTGGTCGCAGGCAGCAGATACCTCGGACAATTAAATCGATCGCAACCCCTGCCTGGGACGCTTGGTAGAGCAGCGTAATTAGAGCGGGATCGACCAACGAGTTCATTTTGGCAATAATGCGCCCGCCTTTTCCTTTTGTTTGAAAGGCCATCTCTTGCTTGATTAAGTCCACGAGCCGCTGGCGCAGGGTGAGCGGGGCCACCAGCAGCTGGCGGTAAACCTGCTGACGCGAGTAGCCAGTCAGGTAGTTAAACAAATCAGAAATATCGGCTCCAATGTCGTCCTGGGCGCTGAGCAGGCCTAGATCAGTGTAGAGTCGAGCGGTTTTGGGATTGTAGTTGCCGGTGCCTACGTGATAGTAGCGTCGAATCTGCTGGCCCTCACGACGCACCACTAGGGTTACCTTGCAGTGGGTTTTAAGCCCCACTAGTCCGTAGACCACATGCACTCCCGATTGCTCCAGCTTGCGGGCCCAGTTGATGTTGTTTTCTTCATCGAAACGGGCTTTGATTTCAACTAGAACAGTCACCTGCTTACCGTTTTCAGCCGCAGAAATCAGGGAGCTGACGATTGGCGAATCGCCCGAGGTTCGGTACAGCGTCATTTTAATTGCCAATACCTGGGGGTCGTGGGCCGCCTGAGTAATAAACCGCTGCACAGTAGCTGAAAAGGAATGATACGGATGGTGCACCAGCTGATCTTGCCGCCGCAGCAGCGAGAACAGATCTTCGGCGGTTTCTAGGGCCGTATCGTCAGCATCTACTCTAGGTGGACTGAGGTTTTCGATGGCCGGTGGGACTGTGGCTGTCCAAACAGGGGCTTTGAGGTCGGGCAGGGGCAGAGCCATAAAGGTCATTAGATCGCCCAGGCCAATCAATCCATCAATATCGTAGACGTCGGTTTCGGCCAGCGCGAGTTCTTCCATCAGCATGGCTCGCACCGGGCCGGGTGTATCTCGCTGAATCTCCATCCGTACCGCTGACCCGCCACGGCGGCGTTTGCGCAGCTCCTGCTCGATGGCCAGCATGAGGTCGTCGGCTTCGTCTTCTTCGACGGCTAGATCGGCGTTACGAGTAATTCGAAAGCCGTAGTGCTCCTGCACCACCATGCCAGGAAACAGCGTTGTCAGGTTGGCGGCAATTACCTGCTCTAGGGGCACTCCCAGCCATCGACAGGGACTATCCTTCAAATTTTCGGCTTCAGGATTGGGTATCGGAATAAACCGAGGGAGCACCCGGGGTACCTTGACCCGAGCAAAATGTGTTTGCTGGGTACGGGGGTCTTGTACCACCACCGCTAGATTCAGGCTGAGGTTGGAAATGTAGGGAAACGGGTGACCCGGATCGACGGCCAGAGGGGTCAGAACCGGAAAAATTTGCTCGTCGAAATAGTCACGGCAGTAAATCTGCTGAGCCTCTGTAAGGTCGGTGTGGTCAAGCAGCCAAATGCCCTGATCGGCCATTTGCTGCCTTAAATCATGGGTAAATGATTGGTGCTGCTCTTCGACCATAGGGCGCAGAGTGGCGCTAATAGCGCTGAGATGATCGCCGGGAGATAGTCCATCGGGCGATCGCTTGGTAACCTGAGCTTCAAGCTGCTGCTTGAGGGCCGCCACCCGCACCATAAAATACTCATCTAAGTTAGTGCTAAAAATAGCCAAAAACTTCAGCGCTTCGAGTAGTGGGGTGCGCTCGTCAAGGGCTTCATGGAGCACGCGCCGATTAAATTCAAGCCAGCTGATCTCGCGGCTGATGTAGTAATGGGGATCACTGAGATCGAGGGCGGCTTTACCGCTGTGACGTTCCGCCGTGGCCATAGCGTTAAGACTCCCCCGAAAATGACTCCTCGGCTCCAAATACAGCCTCCTCCTGCCCCTGCCACCATTCGCCTAAGTTCATTAGCGCCTGGTGGAGCGCGGCAAGCTCGGTGGCATAGGTTTCGGGGTCAAGCTGAGGCCGCTGCTCTTGCAGGAGCTGAAGCCGCCACTGAAGTAACAGCCAGGGTTTAGAAAGCCCGTCGGTAGCTTCGATATAGCCCGCCCAGTCCTTGCTGTCCATAGGTGCCTCTTTTGCTAGATTTCGGTGGCCCCTGCGGCTAGTCTGCGCCTAGCGTTGGCCATGACTAACGCCGAACATTGCCTTAAGAACCCTATTGTTAAGGCTGAGTTAACCATACTAACGCGAGTCAGGCCGGAGACACAGTCCCCGGCCTGACTTGAATGAGTTAAAGGTTACAGCTACCGGCGCTGCTTGAAAGAGACCAACCACTCCCGTAGCTCAGTAGCGGCGACCTCACGCCCGCCCAGCCCAAAGGCGATCGCGATCGCCACTGCGATCGCTCCCAGCAGTAGACCAAAGGCAAGGTTAACAATATCTGGGGCAACCCCCATCTGCTGCAAAGCCATCGCTCCAACAAAGATCAAAATGGCAATGCGAGCCGCCTGGGCCAGTACTTTGGCCTGCCCGGAACCCATTGAATTGACCAAACGAAAGGCCAGGTTGGCCAGGTACAGGCCGATGGCAAACACCACTATGCCACTTAGCACCCGCGCCCCAATGAGCAAAATGGCTTGCACAATGTTGGTCAGACCGGGGAAATTCAAAATTTCGGTAGCCGTTACCACGCCAAACAGCACGATCGCGACCAGGGTGAGAATGCCCACCAGTTCGGAGGGAGTTCTGCCTGGGGTCTGCACTGATGCGATCGGGCGGCCTTCAGCATCGAGGCCGGGCTGTACGGTTGTGGTTCCGGTGCCCAGGTTTAATTCTGGCAGTCCGAGAATGCCCATAATATTGTCAAAGCCTGCCCCTTGCAGCAAGCTGGTGACCAGGTCGGCCACAAAGCGCCCTACAAAGTAGGCTGCAGCGATGACTACCCCAGCCATAATGATCTGGGGAATGGCGGTCAACACCCGCTCTAGCATTAGGACGGCAGGGGCCGAAATGGCTTCAATATCGAGTTCGTTGAGGGCGGCCACTACCGCTGGTATCAGCACCAGCACGTAGGCTACGGTACCCGCCAGGCTCGATAGCGACATGCCTCCAGACGTTGTTGAGCCGGTGGTTCGAAGCCCCACACGATGGCCCAACTGGTCAGCCCCGGCGGCCAGCAGCAAGTTAGTCACCACTCCTCGCACAATGCGGGCAATGATCCAGCCAATGGCCAGCACAATCGCCGCTGTAATAATCCGCGGAATCGCCTGTAGGAAGGAATTAATTAACCCCTCCACCGGAGCTAGCAGACCCGGCAGCTGTAGGGCACCTAAAATCAGCGGAATGAACAGCAGCAAAATGAACCAGTACAGCACATTGCCGATGGTTTCGTTCAGAACGATCGGGCTGCTGCCTCGCTCTACACCGGTTTGTTCGGCTAGGCGATCGTCTAGGTTAAACCGCCCTAGGCCATTGACGACAAGCGATCGCACCAGGGTTGCCGTTAGCCAGGCCACGCCCAGCAACAGCAATGCTCCGCCGATACGGGGTAGGTAAAGGAAGATCTGGTCTAAAAAGTTGTTTAGCGGTGTCGATACCCCAGCCAGATTAAGGACATTTAATGCCGCTATGATGGCGAATAGGAAAATAATCCAGTACACCGCCGTCGAGACCCACTTCTCAACCTGTACCGGGCTGTCAGCCGGGCGACCCATGGCCCAGTTGGCCAAGCGATCGTCCAGACTGGTACTGCGCAGAAGTTTGCGTACGACCAGAGCCACCAGGGTTGCCAAGAGCCAGCCCAGCAGCAGCACCGCGATCGCCCCAAGCAAGCTGGGTAAGAACTGCCCCAATTGTGCAGAAGCTTCCTCCATAAAGCGACTAGGAGAAGTTACCGGATTCGCCAGGGGCAGAGTCGATTCCGGCTCAGCTCCAGGCTGTGACACCTGGAGCAACGTCAATGAGAAAAAATCAATCATGATCCTTGTAGTTGAGAGCGTGTTGAAAAGAGCATCGTGCGTGGGGGCAGCTTGCGCGATCTCGACAATGGGCTATTAACTACAGGAAACAAACCGCCCCCGCAACCCTAGTTGAGTAAGCCGGCCACCGCATCGGTCTAGAGGCATAAGACTGCCAAGGTTCGGTACGATAGCTGTCGCCAGGGAAATGTTCCCAATACCGCCGCCCGGGCTGATTCTCTCAGGAGACCGTCAGGATGTCTACCCGTCAAGTGTTCGAACATAGTATTTCTGTCCGTGCTAGCGTCACTGACGTCGAGCAATGCCTGACTTCGCTCGATCTGATGCACCGCTGGCTCAACCCTGCCCTGCGCTGTAAACCCATCGGAGACTGGAGTACCGATGTGGGTGCCCAGAGCCGCTTTATGATTCAGCTGCCCTTCAGGCAACCTACTCTCATTAGTACGGTGGTTGAGCGAGCCCCAGGACTGATTGTATGGTCGTTTCAGGGCTTTTTTGACGGCCAAGATCGGTGGGAATGCTGCCCCGATGCCGTAGGTACGCGCCTTTTGAATCGCTTTGAGTTTGAAATTCCTAACCCAGTGGTGCAGGCCGGATTTAACTGGTTTGCTGCCGGTTGGACAAATCGCGACATGGCCGCTCAGCTGCATCGCCTTAAACAGGTAGCCGAAACGCTTGAAAATCGCTGCTAATGGACGTCAGGGTTATGCCGTATCCAAATCCTATTTAACTGCTCCCAATCTCTCAAGGCTGCTGCTGCATAGCTCTGATTCCCTGTTACAGAGGCCAAGCGAATATGTCAACGCAAAAGCCGCAGAGCTTTATAGATCTGCGGCTCAGCCGAGTTCTTAATGTTAAGGCTGTCTAGCTAGAGGTAGTCTGGGCGGCTAACATCTGCTTAAGTTTTTCTAGCTCTCCTGCCCAGCGAGGATCAGGTTGAACAGCACCACTGCTGGTGGCCGCTGCCGCCGTGGAAGTCTTCCGAACGCCGCCACCCTTACTAGATCGCTTTCCGCTGGCTTCTTCGCTTCTAGGGCGCGAGTCTGTTTCGCCCTCAGGCTTGGTGCGAGGCAACGCTTTCTCAATCTTGATAGGCATGTCAGCCAGTGTCTGGCCGTTCAGCTTTTCGACGATTTCGTCGGCTTTTTCATCAGTTTTTACGGTAACAAAACCAAACCCACGACATTTGCCGGTTTTTTTGTCGGCAATCAGCTTTACAGAAACTAAGTCGGCGTTAAATTCAGTAAAAACGCTTTCAAACTCCTGCCGCTCTAAGTCTTTGGAAAGATTGCCAACATAAAGGCGAATTGACATTTGAGATACCTCTGGTGTTCTAAAACTAAAGGCAAATGAATCGAGATCGATAACCTTGCCGAATAAAGCTTGGGTTTTAGGCCAACCGCTACCTGCCTACAATGCCGCTAACCTAACCAACCACTCTAAGAATTGCAGACTCTGACCTAAAGATGCCTACAGGCCGCATCAAAATGTCAACCCTAAACCTTCTGGTAGTTTAACAAATTTTGCCTCTGGAACTTGCCTAGCTTCAGCGGTAGCCTCTGAGATGACTGAATACTAGAGGAGGAACAATACGCTATCGGTATCACCCCCACCCTGTTGAGGAGTTTTATGACAGTTCACCTAAGAATTACAAAAGCTGTCTAACTCAATCATCTCCCTGAAGAGAGACACTTTCAACATTTTGGGTAAAGCGGAGACTCTAGTCTACAGAAAGTCTCGCTTACAGCAGGTCAGAGTCTTACCGACCAACTGCACCACTCATCACCGTAACACGGGAGCTGAACCCTTGCCGGACTAAACTGCTGATTTCAAACTCAGTCCCTAAGTAAAAACCAGCCGACGAGGGCTGGTTTATTTGCTGTGTTGAGAGTAGGAGAACCCAATACCTAACAACCCCCTGAAGCCAACTCATCGAGTGGGCAGGGGACCCAGGCATGTGTTTCTGTAAACTAATGTAACATCAGCAGGGTTTTACGGCAATATATCTTTACGTTATGCGGGTCAGCCGCCTCTGAAAATGGTCAAAATGCCGATCAGGCTGCTGATTAGACTAATTAGGGTAGCCCAAGCGGGTCCGTAGGTAGAGAAGCTATGGCGCTGATCGAGCTTGACCTGGTTAATGTCTACCCAGAGCATGCCGCCACCGTAGCGACTCCAGCCGGTAACAGTGACCCTACGGCCTACCCAGTTGAGTGGATGGGTTTGAGGCTGAAGTAGGCCTTGTAGGCTCCCCAATGGGACAGGGTTGATCAGTTTTACCAGTCCCGATGAATCATCCAGGTAGAGTTCCTGGCAGCCCCAGTTGCCTGCTCCGGTCAGACCGCGTAGTTTGCCCTGTAGGCTGACCGGTTGTCCCTGCACTGGCACTGGTGAAGATCGCTGCAGCAGAGTCGCGACCGTTTCCCCTGAAGGATTGCTGGCTGGTTGGTTGCTAGGCTCGGGAAAAAGCGCATTAATGCGCAGCAGTAGGCCCAGCCCCAACCCTAGCCACAGCCCTCCGATTAGAATGCTGGGGTCTTGGTAGAGCCAGCTTAGGCGCTGCCAACCGAGCCGATTGACAACGCCTCCTACAAACCACAAGCCCATAGCCAAGCCGCCCCCAGCTACTAGGCCCATTAGGGGGCCTTTTTGCAACAGCAGCAGAGGGAGTGACACTGTCGCCGTAGAACGAGGTGCTGGCTGAGCCGCTTCGGGTTTGAGTGTGAGGCTGGGTTGGCCTCGGAGTAGTGCCTGCTGGTTAAGCCAGAGCAGCCGTTCGCCCAGCGGTTGGTGGGAAGCATTCACCCGCAGCCACTGGCGGTAGGGGTTGAGCCCATCTACGGCTAAAAGAGTACTGAGCACAGCGGCGCGATCGCCCCCTGGAGTCGCCAGTAGACTACCGGGAGCAATCGCCTGGCGGCTGCTGACGGGCATCAACACCTCCAGGCTGGTATGGAGCGGGTGGAGGGTGCCGTGCCGTTGCAGGTGGGTTGCGATCGCAGTCGTTGCCTCTACCAGTACCTCAATCATTTGGTCGGGATGCTGGGTTAGGGCTACGACGCGGCGATCGCCCCAGCGGCAGCACAGTCGCGATAGCCACATTACGGCCTGTCGCAGCAGCCAAAACAGGCCATAGAGAAGGGTGGCTCCGCTGCCTAGCAGGCCTTGAATTAGAGGTTGAGTTAGGGTGTCTGCCCTTTGGGCCAGGCCACGATACCCAGTATGCAGCAGCAGCAGCGGCAGCCCGACGGCTGACAGCACGGGCAGACTGCCATTCACCATCCGAGCCAGTTCGTAGCTGTAGAACGTTGTTAAAGCCTGGTTTGAAGCTTGCTCTAATAGCCCTTGGCTAATCACAATGCGGGTATAGCGCGGCAGCCAGCCGTAGCTGAAGCATAGCGGGGCCGAGTCGGCAATCAACCGTAGCTCTGGTATCTGCCACCCCTGCTGACGGCACACTTGGCGCAATAAACGCAATGTACCGGGGCTATGGGTTTGCAGCTGGCGAATGGATAGTGGGCGCTGGCGGTACCAGGTCGCCAGTACCAGATCTATGAGCCACGGGCTAGCCAGCGCTAGCAGTACTAACCCGATAACAACCCAAGCGGTGTAAGTCTGATAGGCTCCAGGTAGTCCCAACTGAACTGGCCAGCGGACCCCGCGCAGGAGCCTATCTGCGGTTCTCCAGGTGAAATGAAAGGCCCAATTGGTTATCCAAACTAGGGCGATCGCAGTTAACCCTTGCCCCAGCCACAGCGCCAGGGGACGATTCGGTAAAGGCACCTGACGCTGTGGCGTCTGCTGGGGCCGAGCCTGCGGCGCGACTGGCTCCGGTACCGAGGACTTATCTAGAGGGGTTGGGGAAGATGGGGAAGCTGAAGGAGTCACTCCGGCTGGCGTTGCCTTAGTATTTTTACTCTCTGGGGCAGGTTGCTGGTTGAGCTGTTGGTAGTGAAACAGCGATCGCGACTCAGTCTCTGGAGCATCCTGAGCCAAAACATCAGCGGTCTCCTGGACTGTAGTTGTCTGGATAACGTTTTGATCGGGGCCAGTAGGGGGAATCGATTGAGAACCGGGTGCTGGAGTCTGCCGAGGTAAGTTTTTTGAATTTTCTAGGGGAACAAAGCCACTCAAATCTGCTCTGGTGGCGGTTTGTGGCTCCACGTTTGGGACACTAGCGATCGCGGCCTGTTCAGAAAACTGGCTCAGAACCTGATTGGCCCACGTTTGAGCCTGGGGCGAAGGGCTATTAAGTAGTTTGAGACAAAGACGTTTGACCTGATTGCCCTGGCCTAGGCGCTGGTATATTCGCACCCGGCCCATTAGGGCTTTGATGTGGTAAGTCGATGTTGGGGGAAGCTGCTCTAAGCGCTGAAACCGCGCCAGGGCCTGCTCATAGTCCTGGGCTTTAAAGGCAGCTATGGCCTGTTGGTAGAAGGCATCCACCGGTAGGTGAGCGGAATGACTAGAGCCAGAGGCTTGAAAATTTGGGTCAGAATTGGGGTCTATGGGCTGCGCCATACGCCGCTGTTAAAAGTAAAAAAACAGGAGTAGAAACGTTCAAGCATAACCAACTATTCCCAATCTGTTTCTGTGCGCTTGCGCTTAGATATTGAATAATTGGGTCGCTTAGAGCGAAACACGCTCACTAAGGATCATTGTTGCCGCCTAGACTAAGATCTTAGTCACAATGTTGCTCCTATCCTATGATCGCCTTGAGCCTATTTGTGGCTAGTTTTTTGGCCTGGTTTCTCAGCATGCTGGCGGGGGGCGGCAGCCCGTTTATTTTAATCCCAATTATTTCGCTGCTGCTGGGCACGCAGGCCGTAGCACCCATTATTACCACTGGGCTGTTGATTGGTAATGCGCATCGAGGATGGGTGTTTAGAGACCAAGTTGATTGGAACGTGACCGTCTGGTATGTGCCGGGTGCCACTATTGGGGCGATCTTAGGCTCCTATGGGCTGACTCGAATCCATCCAGAGGGTCTGCAACTGCTGTTGGGAGTAGGGCTGCTGGTCGTGGTGGTCAACTATCTACTGCCTGGCCAAGAAAATGATTTTACGATCAAGGCCTGGTACTTTTTGCCGTTGTCTTTGGTCAACGCCATTGGCTCTGCGCTGATTGGCAGCACTGGCCCAGTCATGAACCCGCTGTATTTCAACTACGGTCTAGAAAAAGAGGCCATGGTTGCCACCAAAGCTTTTAATAAGGCCGTGCTACATCTCGTTAAGCTGATGGCCTATGCTGTTTTCGGCAACCTGAGTGGGGAGTACTTAGCCTACGGTTTGGTAATTGGTTTAGGAGCCATACCGGCAAACTGGCTGGGCAAGCAGGTATTAGCAAAAATGTCGGCCCAGCAGTTTCGACAGCTAGTGTTTGCCTTTGTCGCCGTTAGTGGCGTGGCTATGATCTGGCAACAGCGGCATTTTCTAACCGTTTGGTTTATGTAATCTTGAGCTTCGTGGTCCTAAGTATGGTGCAGGGTGCCCCAGAGCTTATGCTTGGGATGCCGCTTAAGTCTGTGGGGCGGCGACAGTTTCATCCAAGCCTAGCAGGGTTTCTACTAAACCGTAAAGGTCAATTTCATCAGCTCCGGCAAGCTGACGATCTTTGAGGTCAGTGAGGCCTCTGGCCAGCTCTGGGGCACGAGTTTTGTAATCACGATGGGCTGTGAGCATGTCTTCAAAAATGGATTGCTCAATTTCAACTCGATTTTGGCCTTCGCTCAAAGGTGTTTGGTAGCCCATCTCTTCTACGTCATATCTAATCAGCACTAACAGTGCGTTGCTGGCCGCTTTAATTGCCTCCTGAAGGCGGCGAGTGTCTAGCTCCAGACGGTCGAATCCTACCTGACCGGTTATTTTTAATTCTAGAATAGGGGCTGTGTCACTCCGATCCTGAGCGGCAGCCGCGATCGCCTTATCCATCGCCATCTGAGTTAGCTCATCCAGGCTCTCCTGCCCTTTCGCTACTAACTCCAGCCGCACAACAGGGCGCTGAAAATAGTCGGTTTGCAGCTGTGCGTCAACGCCCTGAGGTGACAGATTTACCAGGTAAGCGCCTCGCTGAAAACGGCTTTCTTCCACGTTGTTGGCTTCCAGCGAACCGGGGTTAAATACCCAGCCTTCAGCAGTGTAATTTTTATGGATGTGGCCCAGAGCCAAGTAGTCTACCCCGGCATCTTTCAACGGCAGCAGCTCGGCATAGCGTAATGCCCCGGCGTAGCGAGCAATTTGCCCCTCCAAACCGTGGTGAAATAGTAGAACTGTGTGGTCTGGACCAGTCGGGAGTTCTTGAATTGCCCCTGCTAGTAGCTCAATGGCGCGAGGGGCGGTGGCTCCGTACCAATTTGAGCCGACAACGCGCACTCCACAAGGTAAGTCGATATAACCCCCCGAGCGAGTTGTTTCGTCCCAGGGAGACAGACGATTCTCTGCATCGGCCCCGTCATTGGGTTCGAGCAGCTTGAGCAAATCCCATTCAGAAAGGTACTTGAGCCAACTGGTGCGGGTACCGTAGGGGCGATTGTCGTGGTTGCCCTCGATCGCCAGTACCGGAATGTCGGCATCTTTCAGCGCTTGGAGGCAGACCTGGGCCTGATTAAGGGTAGCGGGTCTGATGTTGCGGTGCTCGAACAGATCGCCTGCAATCGCCACAAAGTCAACCTTCTCCTCAATGGCGTAGCGCTCCAGTACCGTTCGCAGGGCGCGAAAAAAGTCTTTAGTGCGTTCTGGCGTATCGTAGCGGTCAAACCCAAGGTGAATATCGGCAATGTGGAGAAATTTAGCCATACGCTTTCCTTGGGGAAATATCCAAAGACCGGCTTTGTAGGCCAGTGCCACCTACCTAGGCTAACACCTACACCGGAGAAGACGACTCGGCGGCCAGTTCTTCTAGGCGTTCCTGCTGGTCGCGACTAACGCAGGACTGAACTAAATCGTCAATATCCCCCTCAAGCACGGGGGTGAGGGTAAAGTTTTGGTTGAGGCGATGGTCTGTAACGCGGTTGTCTTTGTAGTTGTAAGTTCGAATTTTTTCTGACCGCGACCCGCTGCCTACCTGCGACTTCCGCATTGAAGACACGGCTTCCTGCTGCTCTCGCATTTTCATGTCAAAGAGCTTGGCGCGCAGAATTTGCATCGCTCGCTCGCGATTCTTTAGCTGCGAGCGCTCTTCAGTACAAAACACCCGAATACCCGTAGGTTTGTGAAATAGGTCTACCGCCGTTTCCACCTTGTTGACGTTTTGGCCGCCGGCCCCGCCCGATCGCGCCGTCGTTAGCTCAATATCTTTAGGATCAATTTGCACCGCTACCTCGTCCACCTCAGGCATAATAGCCACGGTAGCGGTAGAGGTGTGAACGCGCCCACCCGCCTCGGTTACAGGAACCCGCTGTACGCGGTGAACCCCCGCCTCAAATTTGAGTTGACTGTAGACGCGATCGCCTGCAATTTCCAAGATGGCTTCCTTAAAACCACCCATATCCGCCGCTGACTCGCTCAGCAGCTTCACCTTCCAGCCTTGGGTTTCAGCATAGCGAGAGTAGAGCCGCACCAAATCCCCAGCCCAAATGCTGGCCTCATCGCCACCAGTACCAGCGCGAATCTCCAGCATGATGTTCTTGTCATCATTGGGATCACGAGGCAACAGCAACACCTTGAGGCGAGCTTCTAACTCCGCCAGCTTTTCGGCCAGTGTTTCTACCTCTAAACCAGCCATATCCTTCATTTCAGGATCGCTGCTGGCTTCCTTGTAGATTTCCCTTGCTCCGGCTAATTCCTCACCGGTAGATTTCCACTCGGCATAGGTCGTAACCGTTTCCTCCAAAGAGGACCGTGACATGGCAATACGCTGAAACTCATCGGGATCCTTAGCAACATCAGGGTCTGCCAGTCTCCGCGTTAGCTCGTGGAATGTCTGCTCCACAGAGTTGAGTTTTTCAATTAAGTAAGCCTCAGCCATGGTGTCCTCTTATCTGCCGTCTAGCCAGAATATTGACTCTAAGTGCTACAGCAGAGCGGGCTAAGCGTTGTCGGCAGCTGTATCGTCGGTGGCAGTAGCTGACGCATCAGTCATACCGTACTTACGCATAAAGCGCTCAACACGGCCCTCGGTGTCAATGATTTTTTGGGTTCCGGTGTAGAAGGGATGATTCCCAGACCATACATCCACATGCAGTTCAGGCTTGGTAGAGCCCACGGTCATAATTTCTTTGCCGTCACAAAATACCTTGGCTTCGGGATACCAGGTGGGGTGAATTTCAGACTTTGCCATGACAATGAGTTAAAAAACATCAACAGACGAAAAAAGGATGGAGCAAAAAGCTCTGAAAAATCCAAGATCTAATTTCAATGTAGATCAAAGTTCTTTACAGAGCAGTCTGAACCACAGGTAACCAATCTAGCGCTTCGAGAACTGAGGAGCTTTGCGGGCTTTCTTTAAGCCGTACTTACGGCGCTCCTTGGCTCGGGGGTCACGGGTAAGATAGCCCTCAACCTTCAGCGGTTTACGATTTTCAGGATCTAGCTCACAAAGTGCTCGAGCCACACCGAGACGAATGGCATCAGCCTGGCCGGTTAGACCGCCGCCCTTGACATTAACCAGAATGTCATAGGAATTTTCCAGGCCTAGCACCTCTAGAGGAGCCTTAGTGGCATTTAGGTAAGCTGGGTTGAACTGCAAATAGTCATCGCCAGGGCGCTTGTTGATGGTCAGCTGGCCGTTACCAGGTATTAAACGCACTCGGGCAATAGATGTCTTACGACGACCGGTACCCCAGTACACAGCCTGTTGAGATTGATCAGTGGCCTGCATTATTTCGCTTCTCCGGGAATGGTATTGACAACATGGATCTCAGGACCTTGGGCCTGGTGGGGATGCTCTGGTCCGGCATACACCTTGAGCTTAGTGAACTGCTTGCGGCCCAGGGAATTTTTTGGCAGCATACCCTTCACAGCCTGCTCGATAATGCGCGCAGGAATGCGAGCCTGAAGCTTATCAAAGGTCTCTACTTTCATGCCGCCGGGACGACCGGAGTGGCGTCGATAGAGTTTGGTGCTGGCCTTGCGACCGGTAACCACAACTTTCTCAGCATTAACGACAATAACGAAATCACCCGTATCCATGTGAGGCGTGAAGGTGGGTTTGTTTTTGCCGCGCAAAATGGTGGCAATTTCAGTGGCCAGCCGTCCCAGGCGCTGGCCCTCGGCGTCAATTACGTGCCACTGCTTTTGTACAGAATCGTGGGGGGGAATGTAGGTCTTAGTAGTCATAGCGCTTGAGCTGCCTTTCTTGGATGAACCACACTAACGAAACAAACAATCTAGATAAACCTATACCTGCTTTAGGCCACCGCTGACCCCCAGAAAAAGTGGGGTTGGGTGTCAAACCATACTTCCGGGGCAAAAGGAGTATGGTCATAGCCGACCCGGAGCAGGCACAATCCCTGAGGTGGGGCGGCATATTTGACGCGGTGCCGTTGGCGCTGCTGCCAAAGCTTGCCAAACTCGGCTGGAGATAACTCTCCACTCCCTACCTTCACTATCAGGCCCATGATCAACCGCACCATGCCGTACAAAAAGCCCTTAGCCTGAAGCTCAACGGTCAGGAAAGTATCCTGACGGCGACATTCAGCAGCTTGAAGGTCAACCCAGGAATGACTTTTGCCCGATCGCGCCCGATGGAACGCAGTCATATCGTGGTGGCCAACCATGGCATCCAACGCCGTTTGAATTTTGCCCTGATCCAAATATTGGCGGTAGTAATGCCACACAAAAGGGCGCACAAACAGGTTGGGCCGCTGCCCAGTGTATAAGGTGTAGCGATAGCGCCGCCAGCAGGCCGAAAACTGGGCATGCCATGTATCGGGTACCGTCGCTGACGCCCGAATCAGGACATCGTCAGGCAGACGGGCATTGAGTACGTCGGCCCAGCGGTATGCTGGAATAAAATCTGGTGCATCGAAGTGAGCCACCTGGGCTGCTGCATGGACACCAGTGTCAGTACGCCCTGCGCCGCTGAGGCGAACGTCATAGCCTAACACCGAGCGAATCGCGGCCTCAATCTCGCCCTGTACAGTACGGGCATTGGGCTGCCACTGCCAGCCGTGTAAATGAGTGCCCACGTACTGCACCACCAAAGCAACCCGCTGAGTTGCCTGGACAAGCTCGGCGGACGGTCTCTCCAGACTGCGCTGTATAGGTGATGACTTCTCCATGGGATACGGACAGATACGAACAGTGGACTAACGAACAGTGGAGCTGACCTAAGCGAATCTTAGGAATGCTTAGGTCAGCTCAATGATGGCCATTTCAGAATTGTCGCCACGACGACGAACGGTTTTGACCACACGGGTGTATCCACCTTTGCGATCGCCGTAGCGTTCATCGGCTTGACTAAACAGGGCGTGCACGAGCTGTTTGTCGTAAATGTAGCCCAGAGCTTGTCTCCGGGCCGAAAGCGAGCCATCCTTGGCTAGAGTAATCATGCGGTCGGCTTCTTCACGCACCGCTTTAGCTCGGGTTTTGGTAGTTGTAATTCGACCGTGACGGATTAACTCCGTGGTCAGGGAGCGGAGCAGAGCTTTACGCTGGTCTGCAGGCTTCCCGAGTTGATGAACGCGACAACGGTGGCGCATGGTACTAAACTCAGATGAACAACAAAACTAAAAGCAACACAGGGAAAACTTAGCGGGCGCAGGGGTTAACCCTGAACTCAAGCCGTTTTCGAAGCTTTTTCCAGCGGTAGGGTAATACCCAACCGCTCTTGAAGAGCCTCGATAACCTCTTCGGCAGACTTTTGCCCGAAGTTCTTGATCTCCAGCAGGTCTTCCTGGCTGAAGTCCAGTAAATCTGCTACCGAGTTAATTTGAGCGCGCTTCAAACAGTTGTAGGCTCGCACCGAAAGCCGTAGCTCTTCAATGGGAATCTGGTTGTTCGGGTCTTCTTCCTTAACCTCTTCGTCAAACTTGGGTTCAAGAGTGACGTCTTTTAGAGGAACAAAGAGACTGACCAGAATATCGGCGGCCTGGCTCATCGCCTGCTGGGGCGTTATGCTGCCGTTGGTCCAAATATCCATGATCAGCTGGTCACGCTGCATAGAACCAGAAACAACTACCTCCTCAACGGTGTAGTTGACCTTTTTGACTGGCATAAAGACCGAGTCAATCTGAATGAAGTCAAGCGCAGTAGCATCATCCTTGCTGCGCACCACAGCCCGATAGCCCTGTCCGCGCTCTATTCTGAACTCCATCTCCAGGGTATGGCTATCGGCAACGGTCGCCACATACTGCTCAGGATTGACCACTTCTACTTCGGAAGGTAGCTCGAAGTGCCCAGCGGTTACTCGGGCTGGCCCCTGGACAAGAAGGCGACCAATTTGAGGCTGACTAGAGTAGCTCCGTAAAGCAATCTCCTTCATGTTGAGGAGAATGTCTAAGACGTCCTCGCGCACGCCAACAATAGTGGAGAACTCGTGGGTAGCGCCAGCAATTCTGACGGCTGTAATCGCAATACCCTCAAGGTTAGAGAGCAATACCCGGCGTAGGGCATTGCCTACTGTGGTTCCCTGGCTGCGCTCCAGGGGTTCAATTACGAAACGACCGTACTGACTCTGGTCGCTTTCAACGACAGACTCTACGCAATCAACATGAAACTGTGCCAAAATCCTGCCTCCCTTAAACCTCGCAATACCCTGTCCATCGATGGACCCATAATTCTCAATATTTAGACTCGACGGCGCTTAGGTGGTCGGCAACCATTGTGGGGAATAGGAGTAACGTCTCGGATTAGAGTGATTTCTAAACCTGCTCCCTGTAGAGCACGAATGGCAGTTTCGCGTCCGGCTCCAGGTCCACTCACCATAACTTCAATCTGGCGCATGCCCTGATCCATAGCTCGCCGTGCAGCACCATCTGCCGCTGTCTGGGCTGCAAAAGGTGTACCCTTTTTGGCTCCCTTGAACCCACTAGATCCTGCCGATGCCCAGGAAATCGCTTCCCCTGACTGGTCAGTGATAGTCACGATGGTGTTATTGAAGGTTGAACGAATGTGGGCTACCCCACTGGGAACGTTCCTTTTACTCTTGCGAGGTCCGGTCTTTCGGGTTGGTTTGGCCATAGCGTTGTCACTAAATTCAATTCGAGAAAACTTAAGATCTAGATCGCGTAACTATCGGTGAGCAAATAAAAATAGCAAACACCGGTAAACAGTCGGAAAAACTCGCTACAAGGGTCAGCGAGCTTTAATACCTCAGCCCCTCCAATAATATGGGGGGTTCAAGAAGTAGGACTAACTCTACTTCCGTGGTGCTTTTTTCTTGCCGGCGACAGTGCGACGAGTACCACCCCGCCGGGTCCGAGAATTAGTACGGGTGCGCTGACCACGGACAGGGAGCCCTGCTCGATGCCGTCGACCTCGATAGGAGCCAATATCCATGAGCCGCTTGATATTCATGTTCTCAAGCCGCCGTAGATCACCTTCTACCTGGTAGTCGCTTTCGACAGAATCTCGCAGCTTAGCCACGTCGGCATCAGTCAGGTCTTTGACTCGCACATCAGGACTAACCCCAGTTTTAGCCAGGATTTCCTTGGAACGGGTAAGGCCAATACCGTAGATATAAGTCAAGCCAATTTCAACTCGTTTATCACGTGGTAAATCCACGCCTGCTATCCGTGCCACCTTAACTATCTCCCCCAATACTTGGTTCTAACCAAACAACCCAGTAGCGGCTAACCCAGTAATGTTAGTTGGGCTGCTGTCCAGACTTAGAAAGCCCGATTCAACTACTAAAAAACCTACCTTAGCCAACTTGCTCCATCATCAACTAGTGCGTTAACAGCTCTTTTCACTGAAAAAAGCTGCAACGCCAAAGCTACCCTTGCCGTTGCTTATGCTTAGGGTTTGAGCAAATCACCATAACCCGACCGCGGCGGCGGATTACACGGCACTTATCACACATCTTGCGCACAGACGCACGGACTTTCATGTCCAACTCGCACTTCACTACAGAATTGCTATGCTAGCAAACTGACGCCAACTCGTCAATTGCAAATTTTGCCTTATGCGGTGGGGACGGCTGTTTCGCTACAGCGGTGTAGGCAAAAAGAAACCGCCTTCAGGCGGTTTCAGTCATCTGGTCGATTTGTTGAGATGTCTAGGCTCCCCGGTTAAGGGCGGATTCTACTTGTTTGAGTTCTTGCTCAACTCGGGTTTTG
The DNA here is from genome assembly GCF_015207265.1 of Nodosilinea sp. LEGE 07298. Taxonomy (GTDB): domain Bacteria; phylum Cyanobacteriota; class Cyanobacteriia; order Phormidesmidales; family Phormidesmidaceae; genus Nodosilinea. The sequence goes on from NZ_JADEXE010000013.1 coordinate 26,347, forward strand.
AGCTTCTCGGGCAGAGGACGGTTAGGATAGCTGCTGTAATGCCCTGCGATCGCGTTTAATGCTGTCCGCATAGTGGTGAACGAGCTGAGGTTAGCGACTGAGGAATCTCGGCGATAGCGAGAGGCAAAGTCACTTATGACAGCTTTGGCCTCGGCTTGGGCATCGAGTTTCGCCGGGTCGTCGTCAGGCAGCGAGATTGAGTTTCTAAGGCTGTCTACCAGCATCAGCGTATCCTGGCGGTAATCGCCAGTGAGCATGCCGCTGGTGCCTGCACTGCACCCTGTCAAACCAACGATGGCCACCAGTACCAGGGCCAAAAGACGAGCAATTAAGGATTTCATAGGCTTCTTTGAAAAAGTTCAGGCCGAACGACAGGCCCCGAAGAATAGGCACTGAGTCCTGCGCTAAGGCTGCGCTGGTGTCATTTCGGTGCTCTTATTCTATAGCGCCCTGTGGCCATAGTATTTCGCGTTTTGGTTTAGAACGCTCTGTCCTAGGCTGGATAAATGCGCAGCCGTCGGTTGGGTTCTTCGCCACAGCTGAGAGATTTAAGCCGGTAGTGCTCGGCCAACTCATGCTGCATTTTGCGAATACGGGCCGATCGCGGCAGTAGCTCCACCGGCTGCCCCTGGGGAATCACAATCTGCTCTACCGCTAGGCGAGCTTCTTCCAAAGCTTCTAGCTCATCGTCGCCGCCGCTGTGGCTAAATAGCTCTAGATCTACGGCGGCGGGGTTGTCGTCCATATCCAGTAAACGCTGTAGAGCGCGGGTAATCTGGGGAATGCTGTTGGACTTGACTAAATGAACCGGAATTTGTCGCCCCTGGGCCATGTGCTTGAGCTTGGCCTGGGCTTTGGCGTGCGATCGCAGCGCCAGTACCGCATCAGCGTTATCTAAGTCTTTGGTGACTACCACGGGCATATGCAGCGTTTGAATCACTCGCTCTAGCTGGTGACGGCTGAGACCGTAGGGGTAGAGGCGCATGGCGTCTTCCCCGTTGGGGCCAACGATGGCATCGTCGGCCATATCCAGCAGGTGAGCAAACATGGGGTCTGTGGTCGGCTCAGGGTTGAACGCCTGGCCTAGAGGGCGAATGTTGCTGCCGTTGCCCAGGGTGCGTTGGGCCACAGCAGAGCTAGCCGTAGGCGGCACCATTTGTCCAGCAGCTCGCCAACCCATGCCCGTGCGGGATGGCTTCGCCACCTCGCGCCCTGAACCGGGCAGCTCATGGGTGATCACCACCTTCTGGTTTTCATCCACAGTACGAATTTGTAGTCCTGGCTGTCGCCCTCGCAACAGGTTGTCGATAGTGACGGTGACATCGTCGTGGACGGCCCAGCGCTGACGCTCGAGCATTTCTACCGCAATGTCAAAGGTGGGTGGCGCTTTGCGCTCCAGTACGCTTTTTTGACTGCCTCGGCGGCGGGCTTCCTCATCCCCCAGGGTGACCGACTGAATACCGCCAATTAGGTCTGAAAGAGTTGGGTTTTTAATCAAGTTTTCAAGCCGATTGCCGTGGGCGGTACCGACTAGCTGCACCCCTCGCTCAGCTATCGTGCGAGCGGCCAGAGCCTCCAGTTCAGTGCCAATTTCGTCGATGACAATGACCTCAGGCATATGGTTTTCCACCGCTTCAATCATCACCCGATGCTGTTCTTCAGGATGTGCCACCTGCATACGTCGAGCGCGGCCGATGGCCGGATGAGGAATATCGCCATCCCCGGCAATTTCGTTGGATGTATCGATGATGACCACCCGCTTTTGCAGGTCATCGGCGAGCACGCGGGCAATTTCGCGCAGGGCGGTAGTCTTGCCAACACCAGGACGGCCCAGCATGAGAATGGATCGGCCTGTTTCAACCAGGTCACGAATCATGCCAATGGTGCCAAAAATGGCCCGACCCACGCGGCAGGTGAGGCCAATCACTTCGCCAGAACGGTTGCGAATGGCGCTAATCCGGTGCAGAGTCTTCTCAATACCAGCCCGGTTATCACCACCAAAAGTGCCAACGCGCTTGATGCAGTGATCCAGGTCAACGTGGGTAACGGGCTCCTCAGACAGGTACTCTACGCTGTCGTAGAACCGAGCCTCGGGCAGGCGACCCAAATCGAGGATCACCTCAATCAAACTCTGGCGCTGGGGGTGTTGGGTCAGCTGCAGGCGAATCGCAGGTGGCAAAATGCTCAGGAGCTGATCGAGGTCATCAATAGGAGGGGCTTGGGCAGGGACAGACTGTTGAGGGGCTGTTCCTTCAGGTTCGGTGGGTAAAAAATCCACGGCGAGATTATGAGTAGTAGCAGAAATGTCGTTAACGGGGCTGTTAGCAGGGGCACCGTTGCCCAAGTCATTGCATGTTTCGTTGTTTACGCGGTCACTGTCGCTATAGCTAACCATACCGTGCTGGTAAAAAATGTCTATCCGTCTTGAGCTGGTTCACTAGTTGGCAAGCTAGTGCCAATCCCTGACCTAGGGCACTAGCATCGAGTCGCTGCCAAGGGGCAACGAGGGCTGCGTCAGACTTAGGGCTGATCCACTGACCATTGGAAGACTGGTTTAGAGAAGCGTTTTCTAACCAGGGCTGAAGTTCGTGATCAATGGCATCGAGCAGCGGTAGCACCTGCGATCGCCCGTAGCTACCGTAGGCAATACCTGAAATCGTGTTGCGGACTAAAACTGAATCATGGTTGGCCATCCCACCACTCTGGGGAGATGCCAAGCCGTTAGGGTGAAGATCGTTTGGGTAAGAAGCAGAAGGCGCGTTGTTTATCAAGCCAAGATCGAGCAGCTTACTTACAGTGTAGCCATTGGTGCCGCCAGCGGGTTGCACGTAGCCTGGCAACTCAGCCTGTAGAATCTTTTGGGCCAGGCGTATGGCGGCGTGGGTTGTGCCTTTACCCAGGTCACCGCTCATGGGGCGACCGTCGGTTTGCCAAATTAACGGCACTTCTAGGGGAGCCATCAAGTTGTAAAGGTCTTGCAGGTAAGGCACCACCTGATCGTGGTCAGGACAGCTGATGGAAATTAGCTTGAGATAGGGTTGCCAAGGCCGAAGCCGTCGCCAGAGCTGCTCAAATTGGGCTAAGTGCCCTGTCTGGGTATGAATTTCAACCGCATCGATTTGGGCCAGTTGTTCACTGGAAAACGCCTCTGGTCTAGCCAGGTAAGATCGCGCTTTGATGTTATCGATCGGGCAGATAGCAATGCAGCGACCGCATCCATAGCAGAGCTCTGGTTTAACCCCGCCCTGACGGGTCGTCTGGAACTGAATTGCGGCGGTGGGGCAAAGAGTTTCGCAGGGGCGATCGCACTCTGGTGGGCAATGGGCCGCATCGAAGTGAGCTTTGCGAAAGTGAGGGTCTTCGCTGTCGTTGAGGCTGACCATGAGCCAGGGCAAGCTGGGCAATAAAGAGTTATGCCCCTCCTTAGGAGATGCTTTGCGATCGCCCAAATACCCAGCTAGCCACACCGCATCCTCCATCCCCTGGCGGGCGGCGGTCACAACGGCCCCATCGGCAGCTACGTCAACACAGTCAACCCCCGCCAATGCGTAGAGCATAACCAAGCGCCGTACCGTCGGCATATCTTGGTAGCTGGCACCGCAGATTAGCTTTATCCACTCCCCTGCCTGTAGCGATTGGTAGGGAGATGACGACAGGTTTTCTGTAGCATACCTCCCGGCAGCAGTCCCAGGGTCGGTTTCAGTATCCATGCAGGTGGCGAGTCTTGACGGGGGCAACCAGCTCTTCCAAAGCAGTTTAGATCTAGCAAACAGTTTAGATCTAGCAGGCTGGCTTGAGGGCTAGAACGAGCCTAGATCAAGTTGGCTAGCGGTTCCCAGCTAAAGTAGCGATCGCCACCCACCTCAACCACTACCTTAGACCGAGGCTCAATGGTGGGCAGATTCACCAGGTAAGTTAATTCTTGGTGCGACAGAATGTGCCCCTCAATCAGCCATAGCACCATGCCCTTAGCCTTGGGATCCATTGATTTCAGACGATAGGTCAACACCGGCGGAATGAAATGGACATACCCTACCGCCGCACCGCTACCCAAGGTCTTTTTCCCTAGGTGGGCAGGGCGCACACCATGAACAGCCGTCAGGTACGACGATATATCCCCCAGTCCTCGGGCCGTCAGCTTCATTGTTTCGTAGCCTGTGGTCTTCAGGCGACGCTCGTACCGGCCTTCAAAACCACCTTCTAAGGGCATACGTACGGCGATCGCGCCGTTGCTTTCCAAAGCCTTAATGAAGGGTTTACCCGTTGTCAGCAGCGCCATAGTTGCCCTCGGCCAAGTAATACAGTTGCTATTGTACTGTGTTCAAGGCGAGAGTAAAGCTAGGTAGGACGTTTCGTCGCTTGATGTGTCCGCTGCTCACGGGACTTGCTGTGCCCGTGTGTGGAGTCCAAAAAAAGTTTTTTGGAAAAAGGTGTAGACATATCCAAGTTAGGAATGTAACATAGTAAATCGCCGACAAAAAGGATACTGAGTGGCTCAACAAGCTATTCAAGTCCTGGCATTCAGCTGTTCTGATGCCGCGCCACCACTGGTGTTTGCGGTTTTGAGAGTCTACTTAGATTCAGAATCAGCTAGTTTTCTTTTGAATCGAACCGATTGGTATCGGTAGCGCTCACCCCGGTGGGTTTCTCCAGTGTGGCGTGTTCAAAAGTTGATGTCGTTGTAGATGCGCAAAGCTCTCGACTTTAGAGAGTCCTGCGCATTTCGTAGTGTGTTAATAGGGAGACAGGGCTGTGGCAGTCGGTATTCTCGGCAAAAAACTGGGTATGACCCAGATATTCGATGAGGCAGGTAATGCCATCCCCGTAACGGTGGTACAGGCTGGTCCTTGCGTCGTTACCCAAGTTAAGACCTTAGATACCGATGGCTATGCAGCCATTCAACTCGGTTTTGATGAGGTCGCTGAGAAGGCGTTGAATAGACCCGAATTGGGTCACTTGGCTCGTTCCAGTAGCGCTCCTTTGCGTCACCTGAAAGAGTATCGGGTAGAGGTCGCTGATGGCTTTGAACTCGGGCAGGCCGTAACGGCTGAGACCTTCACTGCCGGTCAAATGGTAGATGTTACCGGCAAGAGCATGGGTCGCGGTTTTGCTGGCTATCAAAAGCGTCACAATTTTCGCCGTGGTCCTATGTCGCACGGTTCTAAGAATCACCGACAGCCCGGTTCTACCGGTGCTGGTACTACTCCCGGTCGGGTTTACCCCGGCAAGCGCATGGCTGGCCAGATGGGCAATGCCAAGGTAACCATCCGTAAGCTGGAAGTGGTACGGGTAGACGGCGATCGCAACCTGCTGCTTATCAAAGGTGCTATTCCCGGTAAACCCGGTGGGTTGCTGAGCATTGCTCCAGCTCAATGGGTCAAAGCTTAGGCCTTAGCAGACGGCAGGCGGTTCGGGCCTTTAGGCATTCAAAGCGTTTTAAGGGATAGGTTCAGATAATGGTTGAGTGCGTTGTAAAAAACTGGGAGGGCGAAGAGGCGGGTACGGCATCCCTAGATCTTCAGGTTGCCAAAGAAGAGTCTGCCTCTCACATCGTCCATCGCGCCTTAGTGCGACAGATGAATAATGCCCGACAGGGTACAGCTTCCACCAAAACCCGCGCTGAGGTTAGGGGTGGCGGCCGAAAGCCTTGGCGGCAAAAAGGAACGGGACGGGCTCGTGCTGGGTCTAACCGCTCTCCTCTATGGCGCGGTGGCGGCGTAATTTTTGGCCCCAAACCTCGTGATTACAGCGTCAAGATGAACCGTAAGGAGCGGCGGCTTGCCCTGCGCACTGCTCTCCAAGGCCGAATAGATGATTTGGTCGTAGTCGAAGGGTTTGAAGACAAGTTCTCCCGGCCCAAAACTAGCGAGTTGCTCAACGCGATCGCTCGCTGGGGTCTCGATCCCAATGCCAAAATTCTGCTGGTTATTGCCGAACGGCAAGAGTTTGTCTATCTGTCGGCTCGCAACATTGAGAATGTAAAGCTAATTACCGCCGTCAATCTCAATGTCCATGATCTGCTTAACGCTGATCATCTCGTGATTACATCCCCAGCCCTTGAGGCTATCCAGGAGGTTTACAGTGATTAATGCCGCAAATACCCCGTCTCTGGCTGATCTAATCCGTCGGCCCCTGGTAACCGAAAAAGCCACTCTCTTGCTGGAGAATAATCAGTACGTCTTCGAAGTTGACCCTCGTGCCAACAAGCTGCAGATTAAAGCGGCGATCGAAGAGTTGTTCGATGTCAAGGTGGTTGCGGTCAATACCTACAACCCTCCTAAGAAAAAGCGTCGAATGGGTCGCTTCGTGGGTAACCGCCCTCATTACAAGCGTTCTGTGGTCACCCTGGCCGTTGGAGACTCCATTCCTCTCTTCCCAGATCTGTAACAAAAACAAATTTCAGAGTCAGATTTCTCAGCCGTTTTTGCCGTGTAGCCAGCAAGTATTTCCATGGGCATCCGATCTTACAGACCTTATACCCCAGGCACGCGCGAGCGAACCGTTTCCGAGTTCGCCGAAATTACTCGTAGCGAGCCAGAAAAGTCGTTAACTCACTCCAAACATCGTCCTAAGGGGCGCAACAACCGGGGCGTAATTACCTGCCGTCACCGGGGTGGTGGGCACAAGCGACTTTATCGGATCGTTGATTTTCGCCGCGATAAGCTTGGAGTAGCGGCTAAGGTTGCCACCATTGAGTACGATCCCAACCGAAATGCGCGTATTTCGCTGCTCCACTACGAAGATGGCGAGAAGCGCTACATTCTTTGTCCAGCTGGGCTAACCGTAGGCAGCACTGTAATCTCGGGGCCAGATTCTCCCTTAGAGGTTGGTAACGCTCTACCTCTATATAAAATTCCCTTAGGAACGACGGTACATAACGTCGAGATGCAGGCTGGAAAGGGCGGACAGATGGTTCGCTCGGCCGGAGCCGGAGCCCAGGTGGTCGCTAAAGAAGGTGATTATGTCACCCTTAAGCTGCCCTCCACTGAGGTGCGGATGGTGCGTCGGGAATGCTATGCCACCATTGGCCAGGTGGGTAACGCTGATGTTCGCAACGTCAGTTTGGGTAAGGCAGGCCGCAAGCGCTGGATGGGGCGTCGTCCCGAAGTGCGCGGTAGCGTCATGAACCCAGTCGATCACCCCCATGGTGGTGGTGAGGGGCGAGCCCCAATTGGTCGCTCTGGCCCAGTTACTCCCTGGGGTAAACCGGCTCTAGGTTACAAAACCCGCAAGAAAAACAAAGATAGCGATAAGTACGTGGTACGTCGCCGTCGTCGTGTGTCCAAGCGGGGCCGTGGCGGTCGTAACGCCTAGGGGTTGCCTCTAAGTACTCCGTCTCGGTTGGCTATTTTTTGAAGTGTTATTGGGGCTGAAGGATCATGTCTCGCTCATTGAAAAAAGGTCCCTTTGTGGCCGATCACCTGCTTTCAAAAATTGAAGTCCTTAACACTAAGGGTGACAAGCAGGTAATTAAAACCTGGTCGCGGGCATCGACAATTTTGCCCCAGATGATTGGTCACACTATTGCGGTGCATAACGGTCGTCAGCATGTGCCGGTCTACGTTACTGAACAGATGGTGGGTCATAAACTGGGCGAATTTGCTCCCACGCGAACCTTTCGCGGCCACGCTAAGACCGATAAAAAAGCTCGTCGTTAGGTATTAGGTAAAGGAACTGGAAAAATGGCTGTAGATACCTCGGAGCAGGTTAAAGCGGTGGCCCGCTACGTGCGCATGTCACCCCGTAAGGTGCGCAGAGTGCTCGACCAAATTCGCGGCAAGAGCTATCGGGATGCGCTCATTATTCTGGAGTTCATGCCTTACAAAGCTTGTGAACCCATTATCAAAGTGCTGCGTTCGGCGGTAGCCAATGCTGAGCACAATAATGGACTTGATCCAACTGGTTTGGTGGTGAGCGAAGCATTTGCCGATGCTGGCCCAGCTCTAAAGCGTTTCCGACCTCGGGCGCAGGGACGAGCATATCAAATTCGCAAACCGACTTGCCACATCACCATTGCCGTAGCCCCGGCTGCTGACTAATGGGTTTTCGCTAGCTAGATCAACATCACCTTTCAAGCACCAATTTCCAGAGGGTTAGTTCGTGGGACACAAGATTCATCCAACCGGGTTTCGCCTTGGTGTAGTTCAAGAGCACCGCTCTCGCTGGTTTGCCGAGGGGACTCGCTATCCTGATTTGCTCCAGGAAGACTACCGCATTCGCGAGTATGTTCAGAAAACCTTGAACAATGCTGGCATTGCCGATATTCGTATCGAGCGCAAGGCTGACCAGATTGATCTTGAAGTGCGCACAGCTCGCCCTGGTGTCGTCGTAGGCCGCGGTGGCGCTGGTATCGAAGCCCTGCGCGTGGGAGTACAAAAACTGCTCAAAGATCCCAGCCGCCAGATTCGCGTCAATGTCGTTGAGGTAAATAGGGTCGATGCTGATGCCGCCCTAGTCGCCGAGTACATCATTCAGCAGCTAGAGCGACGGGTTTCGTTCCGTCGGGTAGTACGCCAGGCGATTCAGCGGGCCCAGCGAGCTGGGGTTGAGGGTATCAAGATTCAGGTGAGTGGTCGCCTAAACGGCGCTGAAATTGCTCGTACTGAGTGGACTCGCGAGGGTCGGGTGCCTCTTCATACCCTGCGGGCTGATGTTGACTATGCCTACACCACAGCTCAAACGACCTACGGTATTTTGGGCGTCAAGGTATGGATTTTTAAGGGCGAGATTATTCCTGGACAGGAAGATGCTCCCGCAGTTCCCAATGCTCAACCCCGACGACGACAGCCCCGACGACGTCCTCAGTTTGAGGACCGCTCTAACGAAGATTAGAGCTTGCCCCGCGTTTCTTTGATTAATTTTGACCTGTGATTTCACGAGTGCCGATCCATGCTTAGTCCAAAACGAACTAAATTTCGCAAGCAGCACCGCGGGCGTATGCGCGGAATGGCTCAGCGGGGCAGCGACATCAACTTTGGCGATTTTGCCCTCCAGGCAACTGAGCCCTGCTGGTTGACTTCTCGTCAAATTGAAGCAGCTCGTCGAGCGATGACTCGCTACGTACGACGGGGTGGCAAAATCTGGATTCGAGTTTTTCCCGATAAACCTGTGACTATGCGTCCAGCAGAAACCCGGATGGGTTCGGGTAAAGGTAATCCAGAGTATTGGGTTGCTGTGGTAAAGCCCGGTCGCATTGTCTTCGAAATTGCTGGCGTGCCCGAAGCGACTGCCCGCGAAGCTATGCGGCTTGCTGCCTTTAAGCTGCCGTTCAAGACCAAGTTTATCGCGCGCGACAGCAAGGAGGCATAGGTAATGGCACTGTCAAAAATTAAAGAAGCTCGGAGTCTCAGTGATGAAGAGTTGTTGACTGCGATCGCCGAAAGCAAACGCGAGCTGTTTCAACTGCGCTTTCAGAAGGCTACTCGACAGCTCGACAAGCAAAATCACCAGTTTAAGCATGTTCGTCACCGCCTATCTCAGCTGATGACGGTTCAGCGGGAACGCCAGCTAGCCGCCCTAGAAGAAGAGGTAGCGGCCCATGCCAATGCAGTAGCAGCGGCTACAACAGAATCGGTATCAGTGTAGGGAATAGGTGAAGCAGATGGCGGTTAAAGAACGAGTGGGGATGGTAGTCAGCAACAAGATGGATAAAACCGTCGTGGTTGCTGTGGAGAGCCGAACGTCCCATCCTAAGTACGGCAAGATTGTGGTGCGAACCAAGCGCTATAAGGCTCACGACGAGGAGAATACGTGCCAGGAAGGCGATCAGGTGCGAATTCTTGAAACTCGTCCCCTGAGCCGGACCAAGCGCTGGGTGGTGGCTGACATTGTTAATCGCGCAGCAGACGCGTAGGGGGAGATTGTGATTCAGCAAGAATCGTACTTGAACGTAGCAGATAACAGCGGTGCTCGAAAGCTCATGTGCATTCGCGTACTGGGCGGTAATCGTCGCTACGCCGGAGTGGGCGACGTAATTATCGCTGTTGTCAAAGATGCGCTACCCAACATGGGTGTGAAGAAGTCAGATGTTGTGCGAGCTGTAGTGGTACGCACCAGAAAAGGATTGCGCCGCAGTAGTGGCATGAGCATTCGTTTTGACGACAATGCAGCGGTGATTATCAACCAGGACGGCAATCCTAAGGGAACCCGTGTGTTTGGGCCGGTTGCCCGCGAACTGCGCGACAAGAACTTTACCAAGATTGTGTCGCTGGCACCGGAGGTTCTCTAATGGCAACAACATCTAAAACGCCTGTGCGGCATAAAATCCACGTACGCAAGGGCGACACGGTTCAGGTGATCGCCGGACGCGATCGCGGCAAGGTAGGTGAAGTGCTCACCGTTATTCCCAAGACTAGTCAGGTTGTCGTTGAGGGAGTCAACATTCGCACTAAGCATGTCAAGCCTCAGCAAGAAGGAGAATCCGGGCAAATTGTCACCCAAGAGGCTCCTATCCACAGCTCCAACGTCATGCTGTACTCCGAGAAAGAAAAAGTAGCTAGCCGGGTTGCTTATACCTTCACCGAAGACGGTCGTAAGGTGCGGATGCTGAAAAAGACCGGAGAAATCATCGACTAGGCCCAGTAGTTGTCTCTAGAAATATAGTCCTGACCAAGCCCAGGAAAGCAGAAGAAACGACCCATGACCGACCAGCTCAAGACCATATATAAAGACACAGTGGTACCTAAACTGATGGAGCAGTTTAAGTACGAAAACATCCACCAGGTACCCAAAGTTACCAAAGTGACGGTTAACCGGGGTCTTGGGGAAGCTTCCCAGAATGCCAAGGCGCTGGAATCATCCCTGAGCGAACTAGCCCTGATCACTGGTCAACGCCCGGTAGTGACTCGTGCCAAGAAGGCGATCGCAGGTTTCAAAATTCGCCAGGGTATGCCTGTGGGGATCATGGTGACCCTGCGCTCCGATCGCATGTACGCTTTTCTAAATCGCCTTATTAACCTTACCCTGCCCCGTATTCGCGACTTTCGTGGCATTAGTCCCAAGAGCTTCGACGGGCGCGGCAACTATACCCTGGGTCTGCGGGAGCAGTTAATCTTTCCTGAAATTGACTACGACAGCATCGATCAAATTCGCGGTATGGATATCACTATCGTGACTACCGCCAGCACCGATGAAGAAGGCCGAGCGCTACTCAAGGAATTGGGTATGCCGTTCCGTGACAACTAACACAGGTTTATACGCGTACTAGAACTATGGCTGCTAACGACACAATTGCGGATATGTTGACTCGCATCAGGAATGCGAATCTAGCGCGGCACCAAACCGTGGGCATTCCTTCTACCCGGATGACCCGGAGTATTGCCAAGGTACTGAAGGAGGAAGGCTTTATTACTGACTACTCTGAGACCACCGTCGAAGAACGGCCTCAGATCGTGGTCGCCCTCAAGTACAAGGGCAAAACTCGTCAGCCCATCATTCGTAATCTCACCCGCGTTAGTAAGCCCGGTCTGCGCGTGTACTCCAACCGGAAGGAACTGCCTCGGGTGCTGGGCGGTATTGGCATTGCCATCGTTTCTACCTCAAGCGGCATCATGACCGATCGCGATGCTCGTCGTCAGGGTATTGGTGGTGAAGTGCTTTGCTATGTCTGGTAGTCAGGTCGGTCAGGTAGGGTTCGTGGCGAACCTGTGCTACTCCCCTACCGCTGGTTATTAAGGGCGTTATCGAGTGCTAAGGATTTAGGAGTTTTGCATCATGTCACGTATTGGCAAACGGCCAATTCCAGTCCCGGCTAAGGTGTCAATCACGATTGACGGTCAGGATGTTCAAGTCAAAGGGCCCAAGGGTGAACTGTCTCGCACCTTGCCCAGTGGCGTTGTAGTGGTTCAAGAGGGCGATACCATATTGGTGAATCGCAAGGACGATTCTCGGCTAGCCCGTGAGCGACATGGTCTTTGTCGCACTCTGGTTGCCAACATGGTTGAAGGGGTTTCCAACGGTTACCAAAAGCGCTTAGAAATTCAGGGTATTGGCTATCGGGCTCAGGTACAGGGCCGTAACCTTAACCTCAGTCTGGGGTATAGCCACCCTGTTGTTTTTGAGCCGCCTGCGGGCATTGAATTTGTCGTAGAAAATAACACCAATGTGGTTATCAGCGGCATTGATAAAGAGTTAGTCGGTAATATCGCCGCCAGCATTCGGGCAAGCCGTCCACCTGAGCCCTATAAGGGTAAAGGTGTACGCTATGCCGGTGAGCAGGTCAGACGTAAGGCTGGTAAGTCAGGGAAGAAGTAAGCCATGAAAGCAAGTCGTAAAGAATTAACCCGTCGCCGTCACGACCGCATTCGTCGCCGCGTGTTTGGTACCCCTGAACGGCCCCGTCTGGCCGTATTTCGTTCAAATCAGCATATCTATGCTCAGATCATTGACGATACAAGCCATCACACTCTGGTGGCCGCATCGACTGTTGAGCCTGATGTTTTGAAGGATGAAACGGGCGCGACCCAGGATTCTGCTGCGGTAGTCGGTAAGTTGGTGGCCGAGCGAGCGTTGAAGGCTGGCATAACTCAGGTTGTTTTTGACCGGGGCGGTAAGCTTTACCACGGTCGAGTGGCAGCTCTAGCCGATGCGGCTCGGGAAGCTGGCTTGAGCCTTTAGGACTCAAACTGTTGGTTGCGAATCGAAAACACCTAATTCTGCTTGATGTAAATAAGGCTGGGGAAAGGCATGGCAAACCGTCGCAAAGAAGCGCGTACTAAAGAGAAAAAAACTGACTGGCAGGAGCGCGTTGTTCAAATCCGTCGCGTAACTAAGGTCGTGAAGGGGGGTAAAAAGCTGAGCTTTCGGGCCATTGTCGTTGTTGGTAACGAGAAAGGCCAAGTTGGCGTTGGCGTTGGCAAAGCTGGGGATGTGATCGGTGCCGTGAAGAAGGGCGTGGCCGATGGCAAAAAACACCTAGTAGATGTGCCTTTAACTCGCTCCTACTCAATTCCTCACCCCTCTAGTGGTATCGGCGGCGGCGCAAAGGTCTTTATGCGCCCTGCGGCCCCTGGTACTGGGGTGATTGCCGGTGGCGCTGTCCGCACCGTGCTGGAACTGGCTGGTGTTCGTAATGTACTGGCCAAGCAGCTGGGGTCTAACAACCCTCTAAATAATGCCCGGGCCGCTGCAGATGCCCTGGCCTCCCTGCGCACCTTCGCTGACGTAGCTGAAGAGCGGGATATTCCGGTTGAAAATCTGTACGTTTAAACTAAATCAAGTTCAGCTCGAGATCTGTAGTTTTTCCTAAGGCAAGACTCCACTTCTGGATTTGGATAAGGTTTAATTCCTTTCGGTATCGCTGTTTCTATTTTCCTCAGCCATGAGAATCAACGACGCACAACCACAAGCAGGCTCTAAGCACCGCCGTCGCCGCGTTGGTCGCGGTATTTCGGCAGGGCAGGGTGCTAGCTGCGGCTTCGGCATGCGGGGTCAAAAATCGCGATCGGGTCGCGGTACTCGACCCGGCTTTGAGGGGGGGCAAATGCCTCTCTATCGCCGCATTCCCAAGCTCAAGCATTTCCCTCTGGTAAACCAAAAGGTTTATACCATCATTAACGTCAAGGGCTTGGCCGATCTGGCTACGGGTACTGACGTATCTCTTGAGTCGCTGTTAGAATCTGGCATTTTAACCACTAACGATGGCCCTTTGAAGGTGCTGGGTGATGGTGATTTAGGTGTAGCTCTAAACGTCAGGGCTGCAGCATTTACCCAGTCGGCTAAAGAAAAAATTGAGCAAGCTGGCGGCACCTGCGAAGTGGTCGCATAGCGAGATGGTTCTCCTATCCCTTAGACTGGGGTGGGGATAGTATCTATAGAATCTATAGGTGCCAATTGCCGTCAATGTATTGCTAATGTAGGGCTGAGGTATTGTTGCATGGTCGTAAGTCGGGGTAAAAATCCCAGCGCGCAGGAAACATTTATGCAGATGGCTCAGGCTGCCGGTCTGCGCAGCCGTCTGCTGGTGACCCTGGGTCTGCTGGTGTTGGTCAGACTGGGGATTTTTATTCCCGTACCAGGCATTGATCGTCAGGCCTTTGCCGCGTCGATTCAATCGGGTAGTCTGGCAGGCTTTGTGGGCTTTTTAGATATCTTTGTGGGCGGCGGTTTGTCAGCCCTGGGTATTTTTGCTCTGGGTATTTTGCCCTTCATCAATGCTTCCATTATTATGCAGCTGCTGACAGCAGCTCTACCCCAGCTAGAAGACCTACAGAAGAACGAGGGCGAGGCCGGGCGACGCAAAATTTCCCAAATTACTCGCTACGTCGCTTTGGGCTGGGCAATTTTGCAAAGTACGTTACTGTCCTCCTTTTTGCTGTACCAGTTTGCGGAAGTTCCTGGACCGCTCTTTGTTGCTCAAACGGTGATTGCCTTAACTGCAGGCTCGATGTTTGTGATGTGGGTGGGTGAGTTGATCACCGAGCGAGGTATTGGTAACGGCGCTTCGCTGCTGATTTTCTTGAATATCGTGTCTACCTTGCCTCGTTCCCTAGGGCAAACCATTGAGCTTGCTCAAAGTGGCGATCGCGGCCTAGTCGGCGGCGTCATTATTTTGATGCTGGCCTTTTTGGCCATGATTGTCGGCATTGTCTTTGTTCAAGAGGGCACTCGCCGCATCCCAATTGTTTCTGCTCGTCGCCAGGTGGGCCGCAAGCTGTATCTAGAACAGAGCAACTATCTGCCCCTGCGCCTTAACCAGGGTGGTGTGATGCCGATTATCTTTGCCTCAGCGGTACTGGTGTTGCCCATCTCGCTGACCCAATACGTAGCCAACCCGGCTTTTGGTCAGTTTGTAAATAACTACCTAAACCCGACCTCCTGGTTCTACGTCTCGCTGTACCTGGTGCTCATTCTCTTCTTTAGCTACTTTTACTCGTCGTTGGTGATGAACCCCGATGATGTCTCCCGCAACCTGAAGAAGATGGGGGCCAGCATTCCTGGTATTCGTCCTGGTAAGGCCACTACTGAGTACATCAGCCGTATCCTGAACCGATTGACTTTCCTGGGTGCAATTTTCTTGGGGATGGTGGCGGTTGTTCCTAGTGCTGTTGAGAGCCTGACTCGAGTGCCGACCTTTCGTGGTTTTGGGGCAACTTCCTTGCTGATTTTGGTGGGTGTTGCCATTGACACCGCTAAACAGATCCAAACCTACGTGATTTCCCAGCGCTACGAAGGAATGGTGAAACAGTAGTGACGCGACTTATTTTTCTTGGCCCTCCAGGGGCAGGCAAAGGGACTCAAGCTCAGCTGCTGGCTAAGGATTGTGATGTGCCCCATATTTCCACTGGGGATATTCTACGGTCGGCGGTGGCAGCAGGCAGTGAGTTAGGCCAAAAAGCTGATCACTATATGGCCGCCGGTGAACTGGTGCCCGACGAGCTGATTCTCGACTTAATTGAGGAGCGCTTGGGTCATGAAGATACGCAAAAGGGTTGGCTTTTAGATGGGTTCCCTCGCAATGTGCCCCAGGCGGAGTTTTTGCAAAAGCTGCTAGATCAGATCGATCAACCCGTTGACTTTGTGATTAATCTGGATGTTGAGGATGATGTCATTGTGGCTCGGCTGTTGCAGCGAGGCCGTAAGGATGACGAAGAGTCGGTGATTTTGAATCGGCTTGAGGTGTACCGTCAGCAAACAGAGCCGCTGATTGAGTTTTACCGCAGCCGTCAACAGCTAGTATCGGTGGACGGGAATCAGACCATGGAAGCAGTGTATGCCGATCTTAAGCGCCTGGTAATGGACTAGCGGCTGGGGTTATGCTATAGGTCAATCTGTTAGTTTGTATTTAGGGAGAAGTCAGCTTGTCTAAGCAAGACCTAATTGAAATGGAGGGCACCATTACCGAATCGTTGCCGAACGCGATGTTCCGGGTCGATTTGGACAATGGTTTTAACGTTCTAGCCCACATTTCGGGAAAGATTCGTCGTAACTACATTAAGATCTTGCCCGGCGATCGCGTCAAGGTAGAACTCACCCCCTACGACTTGACCAAGGGGCGCATCACCTATCGCCTCCGCAAGAAGTAGCTTGGCCTAGCTCAAAATTGGTGCTAATAGCTTCTCAGCCCCTGTACGGAAGATATCTGCACAGGGTAGTTCTGTTTGAGCTTCTATGTCCTGCACAGCGGCCTCGGCGGCGGCGGCGGTAAGGTGGCCAGTATTGAGAGCGATCGCCACGACCTTGGCGGGGTAAAACGCCCCTGCTGCCGTGGTTACCTGTTCATATAGCGCCACGACACTAGGCAGGTCAGGAATTTTTACTTCTGGGAAGTTGTGAATATGACTTTGCCCGGCCCGATGTACCAGCACCAAATGGGTCGGCTGGGTGCCCCGTAGCAGGGGCAGCGTAGCGGTCGAAGCTGGATTGAGCAACGACCCCTGTCCTTCTACGAAGATGAAATCGTGATTGGGGCCGTAGCGCATAACTTGTTGTTCGATTGCGCCCGAAGCATAGTCAACCCTAATGGCATCTAAGGGCACGCCGTCATCCCCAAGCATGAGGTTAGTTTGCCCGGTGGCGATGACTTTTGAGCGCAGCCCACGATGGAGACAGGCCCGGTGCAGTTCTAAGGTGGCAGACATTTTGCCGACAGACATATCGGTGCCTACAGTCAAAATTCGCCTGCAGGCCAACTGCCTAGCCTGGCCACTACCTACAGTCAGGCCCTCGGGTTCTTTTCGCACATCCCAAATCCACTGGTAGGGTCTGAGCCAGGGCTGAAGTGCAGGAAGGTCTGCCATGGGCGTATGCAGCCCGTTGACGATGCTCAAGCCGGCTTTAACGGCCTGCTCTATCTCTTGGAACCAGGCGTCGGGCAGCTTGCCGCCGGAGGGGGCAATGCCAATGGTGAGAACGTCTGGAGTGAAAGTGAGCGCCTCGGTCAGTGACTCAACCACGGGAATGGGTTTGTCGATGCCGGTGAGATCGACCAGCGATCGCCCTGCCGCCTGATAATCAATTACCGCTACGATCGGCGACTGGCTGAAGCGCAACAGGGCCAAACCCGTTTTGCCCATCGTGCTCTGGGTGCCCTCGTGCATAAGCAGGGCGATGCGGCTATCGGGCTTGAGATACTAGTTGAGTCCAAGTCCAGGGTGGTTGGGGGGCAGCAGGCGGCCATTAGCTAGCGTGAGACCCGTAAACGGATCGTCGCGCAGGTTGAGGTGGCTGTCGAGGTCGAGGTAGCGGGCTAGGGGTGAGACCTGGGCCATCGCACCATTGGCAAGGCTGCTGTCGGAATAGCAGCCAAACATAACCTGTAGACCGCAGGCTTGGGCGGTGTGAATCATCCTCAGCACTTCGCTGAGCCCACCTGCTTTCATTAGCTTAATGTTAATGCCATCCACCAAATTCGCTAGGTGAGGAATATCTGAGCTGTTGAAACAGCTTTCATCCACAAAGACCGGGATTGGCGAGTGCTGTTTGAGATTTGCTAAATCAGCGTTTTGGCTCACGGGCAGGGGTTGTTCGAGATGGGTGACTTGGCGATCGCTCAGCCATTCAGCCATTACCTTGGCACTGTCCAAAGTCCAGCCGCCGTTGGCATCAACGCTAAGGCTAACGCTGGCCGGGATATGGTCGTAGATAGCTTGAAACATCGCTTGATCGGCCTCCAGTCCGTTGGGGCTACCCAGCTTTACCTTAAGGGCGCGGGCAGAGGTTTGCTGTAGCCAATCCTGCGATCGCTGCTGAGCGGCTGCAGGCGATGAAATGCCTACCGTCACCGAGGTGGGCTGAATTCGCTCAACATCTAGCCCTAGCAGCCGCCAGACCGGTTGCCCCGTGGCCTTACCACACCAGTCCCACAGCGCCACATCTAGGGCAGCGCGACTGGCGGAGTGAATGGAGAGTTCGGTCACAACGGCTTCGATCGCCTGGCGATCAAAGGGATGAAACCCTTCTAACGCCGTTTGCAAGCGAGCTATATCGGCTTGCAAAATCTCTAGGGTTTGCTGGTGAGTGCCGATAGAAAACGGGGCAGCTTCTCCCCAACCCTCAATACCCTCAGCGCTAAGCCTGAGCCAGAGGTTGGTGGATTGAGCCGTGGTGCCGCGACTGATGGTGAGCGGTACACGCTTATGGACGGTAAAGGGTTGGCAGGAAAGCTTCATCGGCGCAGCCAGGGCTAAGGGGGTATTTCACATATAACGCTTTTAGCCTGCTTCTGAAAGATTTCACGGACGTTCGGGTAAATGCCCTGCCTGTCTCCACGCGATACTTTCACCGTTTGTGTTGAGTTATCTGCATCCAAATCAGAACGGTTGACGTACTAGCTGTGAGTCTCTACCTGCAGGGACATCAATTAATCTGTTGGATGGAAGCACTATGTTTAATGAACGAAAAAACCTGCGGAATAGCATCATCGTCTTGGTGACTTGCCTATTTGTGGTTCTCTTATATTCGCCAATGGTAGGTCGGGTGTTGGCCCAATCGCCGCTGGCGGCATCAAGGGTTGCGATGACTGCACCCGCCTTGGGCAATCGCTTTGCCGTCGGTGAACAAATTGACGCTAACCTGGCGGCGGCAACGGCTCCTTTGCTGGCTCAAGGAACTGCTAATCGCCCTATCGTCACCTATGTAGCTATGCTTAGCAGCCAGAACGTTGTGCCCAACTCGCCAATGACTAATGCCCGAGGGGTCGTTGGTGCAGCGTTGGCGGGCGATCGCCTGGTGGTACGAGGCAGCTTTCGGGAGCTGACCAGCGCTATGAGAAATTATGGTACCGATCCGGTTGATCCCCCTAACGCTAACATTACCTCTGCGTTCCACGTCCACCGGGGTAGCCCCAGCGAAAACGGGCCGTTCCAGTACGCGCTGGAGGTGATGATGGATGACACCGGGCGGGGTGGCAGCGCTATGGGCGACTATACTCTCACCCCCGAGCAGCTTCAGGCGCTGCAAAACGGCATGTTGTACGTCGATCTGCACACTACCCGCAATCGGGGTGGTGAACTGCGCGGTATTCTGATGCCCGCTTAGACTGCGCGCCCGTTATCCCATCGGGTGGCGGCAGTTATTGCAGCTGCTCGATAGGATAGCAATAGACACAAATCATGGCATTGTATAGAGAATGACTGTGGTATATCTTCGCCTCAGGGTAACTGAGATGGCGAGGCTAGTGTCTGAGCCTTCGGCGGATATGGACTTTGAACAACGGATCTCGACAGACGCCGGAACGCTGAGTGATGGAGACCTCTGGTTGGCCCTAAAGGCAGGGCAGACCGGTGCTTTAGGCTCGCTGTACGATCGCCATAGCGGTTTGGTTTACGGCATAGCGCTTAAGGTGCTTGGTCAGACCCAAGAGGCAGAAGATCTAACCCAAGATATCTTCGTCAAACTGGCTCGGTCTACGGCCTACGACCCGCAGCGTGGCTCATTTCGTACGTATCTAGCTATTTTGACGCGATCGCGGGCTATAGACCGGCTGCGATCGCGTCAATCGGCCCGCAATTCTGTGGCTCGCCTCCAGGCCGGTGATCAGCCCCAAACACCTACCCCGGCCGATGCCTTAATCCAAGGCGAACGCTCTGAGGAGGTTAGATCGGCATTGGCCCAGCTTTCGGCTAACCAGCAGCAAATTCTGCGGCTGGCCTACTATGAAGGTTTGTCGCAAGCCACCATCGCTGAGCAGCTTGATACTCCCTTGGGCACTGTTAAGACTCACTCTCGCCGGGGCCTGCTCAAGCTCCGGCAAATTCTCCAGGATCGTTGGGGTAACTAGTACTATGACCGGGTCTATCTCACCCGAACAGCTGCAAAACCTGCTGGCAGGCTACGTTCTCTACGACCTTAGTCCTGAAGAATCGGCGACCCTGGCTCGCCTAGTAGCGGCTGACCCTAGCCTGCAGCAAGACATTGACCAGATGCAGCAGGCCCTAGAGGTCGCCTACGATGGCGATCCGATTTCTCCTCCGGTTCACCTTAGGCAGGCCGTGCTGGGGGTGGCTGGCACCACAGACAGAGTTGCAACCCAGCCAGCGCTGGCGGCAGGCGCTGATCGATCTACGTCTGTGCCAGTGGTGCGATCGCGGCGCTGGCGGCTAACCTTAGGGGCCGCAGCCGCTGCACTAATTGCGGGGCTAAGCCTTAATAATCTGATGCTGTGGCGCACACTGCAGTTAGAACGAGCACAGCGACCCAGTGGCGAAACTATTACGGTTGCCCTTGGCTCCCCTGATTCGCTCGATGATGCCGCACCTGGACAGGCCCAGGTGGTGATCAATCCTGGTACTCTGGCAGGTTCGCTAACAGCAGAAAATTTACCCCCGCTGGAGCCGGGTAGTGTGTATGTGCTGTGGACGGTGCTAGACCCCAACGCCCCGGCCACCGTAGACCAAAAGAACGCCATCCTGACTACGGTATTTACCGTGGATGAGCAGGGCAACGTGACGCAACCGATTGATTTACCGGCAATATATCGTCGCGATCGCAGTCTGGTGCGGGCGGTCGCTATCACCCAAGAACGGGCCGATGCGCCCCAGGAACATCTATCGTCACCCATCTTGATTCAGCCTCTTTAGAGAGTGGTTTGGGCTAGAACAGCGGCATTAGCAAGGTCGCATTAGCGAGATAATTAAGCTATGTTCCCCCGCTAGAGGTGCCCGTTGGCTTTTCTTGCTCTGCCCGCTAATGCCTTTGTTGACCCCCAAGGCCATAATCGAGCGGCCATTGAGGCGGTGTTTCAGCAGGTGGCGGCGCAAATTCTCGACTACCTGGTTGGGGCGAGCGACTATGTACCGCTGCCAACGGTTCAAGACATTCCCTTTCAGGGTATTCCTGAACAGCCGACGGCGATCGCGCCCCTACTCGATGCTTTGGGCAATCTGATGGCCCAGTCGATGAACCCGTCCCACCCCGGCTACATGGGTCACATGGACCCGCTGCCCAGCACCGCCTCTATTGTCGGTGACTGGGTGGCGGCGGCGCTAAACAACAATATGCTGAGCGTTGAAATGTCTCCGGCCCTGTCGCGGCTAGAGCCTTTGCTGCTAAAGGAGATCGCTCAGCTCTTTGGCCTGGGCGAAAGGGCCGGGGGGCTGTTGACCAGCGGCGGTACCCTGGCTAATTTGCAAGCTCTGACGGTGGCTCGCAATGTCCAACTCGGCAGTTTGTACGAGGGGCTAGCCGGTGGGCCGCCGCCAGTGATCTTTGCCTCAGAGCTGGCCCACACGTCCATTCAAAAGGCGGGCATGCTGCTAGGGCTAGGGTTGAATGGGGTCGTACCAATAGCGACCAACGCTCGTGGCCAGATGGATATTGGCACTTTGGAAGCAAAAATTCAGGGTGCGATCGCCCAGGGGCAGAAGCCTTTTGCGGTAGTGGCGACGGCGGGTACTACGGTGACGGGCAATATTGACCCGCTGCCAAAAATTGCTCGCATCGCCCAGGCCTATGGCCTTTGGTTTCACGTGGATGCCGCCTACGGGGGCGCGATCGCGTTCTCTTCCACCCACCGCCACCGGCTGGCGGGCATTGAGCAAGCCGATTCAGTCACCTTTAACCCGCAAAAATGGCTGTACGTCACCAAGACCTGCGCCTCGGTGCTGTTTCGCGATCTGGGTTTGCTGCACAGCCACTTTCGGGTCTCGGCCCCCTATATGAATACCGAAGCCGACTGGGCTAACTTGGGTGAACTTTCAGTGCAGGGTACCCGGCATACCGACGTGCTGAAACTGTGGCTGACCTTGGCCCATCTGGGCAAGACGGGCTGCGCCGAACTAATCGACGCCAGTTATGTCCTCACGGAGCATTTTGTGGCCCTGGTGCGCCAGCGCCCCTACCTGGAGTTGGCCAGCGACCCAGACATGAATCTGATCTGCTTTCGGGGCTGCCCATCAGCGCTACCATCTGAGCAGTGGGACAGCTGGAACGCTGGCCTACAGCAGCATTTGCTGAACCAGCAACAGACGTTTTTGTCGCTGCCGGTTTTTCGAGGGCAGCGGTGGCTGAAGGCAGTGCTGCTCAACCCGTTTACCACAGCAACCCAGTTAAGCAATCTGTTTTTGGCGATAGATGAATATGCGGAGCAGGAGGGAAGTCCGTAGCGGCCTTGGGAGCAATGTCTGACGAGCGATCGCATGATTACCCCGCTTGCAGACACCATAAGTTATCCACAGCCGCCCAAAAACTGTGGATAACGTTCTGTTTTTATAAGCTAAACGCATTGCTGAGGTTAAAAACCCTGATGAGATAAGGGTTTAGGCGCGACAAGCAAAAATATCGCTAAAAATCAGCCTGTGGAAAATGCCAGCTAAACTTAAACCAGTGAGGGCTAATGTGCCAACGAAATTCCCAGCTGCATCAGCCTCACGAAGGTTTCGCCTAAATACCTGTTCGGGGTTGCACTGCGATTGGCCCAGCGGGCTGCGATCACGCCCTCAAACGGAATGTTTTTGAGATGGAATACTCTAAGCAAAGCCACAGATTCTTTACAATAAGAAAGCATCCTCCGTCAGACTGTAAGCCAAAATACATTTTAATCAGCTCTAACGCTTGATTTCGATTGGCTTCGTTTGCCCCAGGCGCAGACGGTGGAAGGTTAGAATCGGTATGCTAAAGAAGCCCCAGTGCAACAGTCCCATGCTGTTGCCCACCGATATTCACCGGGAGATTTTTTCGATGGTTGGAACTCAACTTGCCGCACGGGACTTTTTTCGAACGGCCTATGAAAACCGCTACACCTGGGATGCCGCCTTTCCCGGCTATACCGCCGACGTTACGTTTACCCACAATGGCCAAAGCCATACTGGCCAGGTCAAGGTCAGCGCTGACCTTAAGCTTGAAGTGACGGGCATTGCCGATGAAACGGCTCAAAAGGCTGTGCATGGTCAGCTGTTTGAGGTCTCTATTCACCGGGTTCGACGCGGATTTGAAGACACCCATGGCAACAACACCTTTAGCTATGGCGAAACCCTGGCCGATGGATCGGTCGAAATTCTCATGGGTGGCAAGGCCGAAGGCGATCGCTACCAGTTGAAGAATCAGGAAGTAACGATGGTGCACCGCCACATCCACGGTGTTGTCGTCACCATTCATACCTACAGCAGCCACAATACCGGGGCAGGCTACTTATCGCATCGTTACGATTCGGTCTACCACGACCCCAAAACCGGCGAGCAAAAGGGCGGCCTCAGCGATTTTGAGGACGAGTATACCGAGGTGGGTGGCTACTATATTCTCTCTCGCCGTGTCATTGAAACTACGATTGAGAATGGCACTGAAATGCAGGAGGACTCCCAGGAGTTTGTATTCTCTAACATTGCTTTGCTAGAGGCTTAAGCATCAGCTTGCGTGGGCAGGAGGAGATCCTTTACCCGCTCTGCCTGTCTAGGTGGGGCGGGTCTTGCACGGGGTTTACCATCCGCTATCTCGGTATCTGTGCGCGTTCTTTGTGCATTGTTTTTTGCCCATGGCGCTAGTCCGTACCCAGTATCCCACCTTGCCCCGCCACGCTCTGATGGTTTGCGCCACCCTGGTGGAAAATCCGACCAATCTGGGCATGCTCTGCCGCACTACCGAAGCCTTTCGGTTGGAAACCCTGGTGCTGAGCAATTTAAAACTAACCCAAGCACGCAAGTTTCGTCAGGGAGCGGTGTCCACCCATCAGTGGCAGCCGTTGATAGGGTGCTCCCCAGAGCATCTGCCCCAGTGGTTAGGCCAGCAGCGGCAGCGAGGCTATACCCCCATTGCCCTCGATCTGCAGCCTGAAGCTGTGCCCTTAACCGAGATGAGGTTTCCAGAGCGGGTGGTGCTCGTGCTGGGGCGCGAACTGACCGGTATTCCCCCATCCGTGGCGGCGGCTTGCGACCAGGTGGTGATGATTCCCCAGTACGGGATGGTGCAGTCGCTGAATGTGCAGACGGCGGCGGCCCTGGCCATATACGCCTATATCGGCCAGTGGGGCATGGTTGCGTCGTCTTTAGCCCACACACCTTTAGAATGAAGGATGTAGCTTTGATTGTGATATTTGGCCTATGCCGCCCCGTTGGCCCCGTAAACCCACCCGAGAAGACCCTGCCTACCGCAAGTTAGAAGACCGCATTAACTTCGCGGTGCATGTAGCGGCGTTTACCGCCGTAAATTCTGGGTTGTGGTTTTTTCACACCCTAGATTCCGATTGGGTGCCCTGGGTCGCCAAAGTAACGCTAACCTGGTTGCCCGTGCTGGTAGGCAACGCCGTTTACATCTTTGCGATCGCAGATTATTCCCCTTTGCCTCTTTCTCCCACCGTCAACCCTGACCCCAACGGAGAGTCTTAATT
>NZ_JADEXE010000583.1 GCF_015207265.1 Nodosilinea sp. LEGE 07298
GCCATAGACCGCACCATCAAAATCCTCCACGCCCTCGGCTACACCGACCCCAACGACTGGAGCGACCCCATCCCCGTGCCGCCCACCAGCGGTATCCCTGGCCCAACCTCCCCAGCATCCAGCGGAGTCGAGCTGTGGATGGCGATCGCCACCAAAACCGTGCTGATTGAGTAGCGCACCCGCCCGCCCCCGGACGGCCTATCTATAGCTGTCGGGGGCTGCGATCGCCATTCTCAAGCTCACTGCGATCGATTCCTCTGCACTGGTACCTCGTTCCTTTGCACCAGCCTGCCGTTACTCTGTAACAGCCTGCCGTTTCTTAATCACGGCCTCTCGTTACTCTGCACCAGCTTACCGTTACTCTATAGCGGCCTGCCGTTACTCTATAACGGCCCCTTGTTCCTTTGCACCAGCCTGCCATTACTCTATAACGGCCTCCCGTTTCTTTATGTCGGCCTGCCGTTACGTCTTACCACTGCGCCCAAACCTTCCCCTCAAGCCCCTGCGCGCGATCGCCCAGGGGCAACAACCTTCTGTACAGCTATGGAAAATTACCCGTTTTGGCCGCCCTTGCGGTTATGCAATCGGGTCAGCGAAATACGGGCCGACTCGGCCACCTGAAACTGAGAGTCTTTTTCGAGATAGCGCAGGGCAGGCTCGGTTTTGGGGGTAGGCAAGTAGCCCAGGGCCTCGGCCAGTCGCTGGCGCACCAGCCAGTCTTCCGACTGAGCAAACTTGAGAATTTCATCGACCGCCTCTAGGTCGCCAATTTCGCCAACGGCTGCGATCGCCGCCTGCTGCATTACCGTCTCCTCGCTCTGCAAAGCTTGCATCAGCACATCGTGAGCACGCGGATCTTTCAAGTTGCCGAGAGAAACCGCCGCACTAAAGCGCACCAGCCAGTCAGTGTCTTCGTAAAACGCCCGCACCAAAGTCTCAAAAGCACGCGGATCTTCTAAATAGCCCAGCGCCCCCGCCGCATCGGCGCGAATGCCGTAGTCGGGGTCAGTCGTCAGCAGGTTAATCAGAATGTCGTACGCCTCTTCGTCGGGTTTAATTCCCAGGGCAAACACCGCCATTGAGCGAATTTGCAGATTCTTATCGTCCAAAGCCTGCCGAATTAAAGGTGCCGCCTGGGCCGCAGGCACATCGCGCAGTGAAGCCAGGGCCAGCATGCGATCTTTGGAATCTTCACTCTTGAGCTGAGCGGCAATCTGCTCTAAATCCATGGGAAAGGTGCACTATGAACGGTCTTCTTCAGTATAGAGAGGTTGGGGGTGAGGGGTAGGGGATGCATGGGTGCATG
>NZ_JADEXE010000584.1 GCF_015207265.1 Nodosilinea sp. LEGE 07298
TAGCAGGCACGTTCAGCCCTTGAGCATTCAAGCGCAGCATATGCGCACGGTCACGGGTCCGATAAGGAACTGTCTGAGCTTGCCGCAGTTCACTTAAGGTACGGTCTTCCTCCTCGGTCAAAATGATACGCAATGGGGCGGGCATAAGGGGGCTTTCTAGTTAACCCTCCCATCTTACGTTTAATTCAAACTCCCTACTTATCGCAAAAAGCACTTCAGCAAAATGAATTGAATCTGACCTACATTTAGACTTGCCAGGAGTGTGCCCTGGTTGGCCTTGAGAAAAACGTGGTGAGTATGCAGATCGATTAGCAGATGGGGCGAGGCCAGTGTTCTACAAGATATGCCTAGCCGTCGATCTAGTGCCATCACCTGGGCCATCAGCACGGGCTCACGCAAGGGAATTTCGCTAACCAGGTCAAAGCCCATATTGTAGAGGCCATCTAAGTCAACCTCTTCGTGATGGGTGATTGCGATAGTGACTGGATAGTAGCTAGTCCGATGATTGAGTCCGTATAGCCGCTGCAATTTCAAAAAGAAACTTGACAGCGATGAAATATCCCATGTGGTAATGAATACAAGATCAGGTCGATTTTGGTTTATTGCTGTCAATGCCATCTCGGCGGATGAGGCCTTCACCTCATGACCCGCTTCTCTCAAGCATTGGATCATAGATGTAAGGCGTTCGGGCCGGTTGCATATCAAAAGAGCTCTCACTGTACTACCCCTCCATCGAAATGCTTTCTACTTTCGATAATCTTTCTGTAAATCTTAGGGGATCTTCGGAGGCTTAATATTTTCTTTAAATTTCCGAGTAACTGGAGGTATTTTGAAGTGATCCGCAATATTTGTTTATCTCAGGTGTATTTGCGTAAGGTTTCTTAGTCAAAGTTAATCAAAGAGGGCAGGTTTTCCATACAGGGGAGAAATTCGGCTGATACGGTTTTACTCAACGCCGCAGAAGGCACCGGTTTGTTTTGTTCCTTTCTCTGTGATTCCTGCCATGAGCGTAAGTACTGTTCCTCTCCGATTGACTCCTACTGAACGGGAAGCTGTTTCTCGTTTTTCTTCAAGCATTGTTGACCAAATCAATGACAGTGGTACTGCCCAGGCTATTTCTGTTAGCGAGCGAAACCTCTTCAGTTCACTATCAGACAACAAATTCCTTCGTATTAGACGACACTGAACGTGGCGGGTGACGACAGCTAGATAGGCGGGAGAGGTGTTCTCCCTGCCCCTTGAGTCATCACTGAGACCGGATCCAATTTAAGCTAATAAGAAAAGACACTGAAGGTAT
>NZ_JADEXE010000140.1 GCF_015207265.1 Nodosilinea sp. LEGE 07298
CGTGCAGTCGTTCTTCGAAAGGCGACCACTGCTACAGCGCTCATGAACGGGGGTGCTGACCTTCTCTCAGACCCTGCAATCCGCCAATCTAGCTGTCGCGTCACCTCTATGTACTTGACATTTGATATTCGTCCTCGGCAGCAAAATCCGTCGGGTCTTAATCTGCTGGCGGGAGGACTCGACCCATCCGTGAAAGCGATAACCGCCCTCAATTCCTTCGGGGAACAGTTCAGGGTGAGCCGCAATCTGCTCGTCGAGATACTGGCGAAAGACCTCCCGGTCGTCCACCAAAGTGGCGTAGTCGAGGCCGTCTGCAATGGGAAGACAAATCGTTTTATCGCCTGCGGTTCCACGCTTCCGTCGTTGCTTGGCCATCACGTTGGCCTCCTAAGCGCTCTACCCCTATTTTACTCGACACAAACTTGGGTGGAACTAGGAGTGGTCGTATACCTGCTGGCATGTTGCGTGCATTAGCTGAAAGTCCATCCAGAATGGACGCGCTACTAAATTTAGGTTTTGATGTATTTAATGCCCTTTACAGTCGGGCTGGACAAAGTATTCAAGAGCTTGACAACTATCTTGAAGCCCTAACTAGAATTCATGGGCGATTACCCCGTGAAACACAAGCAATTGAATTTCGAGAATTGCTTGACAATCTTCAGCGTAATGACTCGCGTGCTTGGGAACGTTTGGAAGCTGAAGTTGGTAACACTTCACATCCTAGTACAATTTCACCTCTCACTCGTGCGTTAACTCCCGAAGAAATTGATGAGGAAATTAGAAGGCTTGGAGTCAATCCTGAGACTCAGGGTGAAACCTATGATCTTCTTCGTAGGGAGGAAGCATTAAGACGTTCGCTAATAGAGAATCCTCTTGCCGCTCGGGCACTTAGGCGTTGTAACTCAGCCTGCTTTCCAGAAAATGCTACCCCGGATCAAATTGCAAGAATTAATCGATTCCTAAGCGATGTATCAGAACCTGGAGAGATTGATTATGAATTATTAACACGCTACTTCCATGTACGTCGTGATCAACTCCAACGTGCCATTGATGATCTTGATCAACCTGGAAGAACTGCAGCAGATGTTAATGCAATTGCTGATTTTTACGCTAGTGGTAGAACTCCAACTATTGTAACGGCTAGTCAAACACCACCCAGAAGTCAAAGAATAGGTGGGAGTTCCAGTACGACGAGAAGACGTAGAAGAGATCGTGAGGTAACACGTAGCCAGTTAAGCCCCGAAGAACAACGCGCAGCAGATTTACTTGAGATTTTTGAAGAAAGACAAGCACGGGGCCACTCTCAGCAACGATTCCCTGAAAATTTTGGTTATTCAAGAAGTGATTTAGAGCAAGATCTCTCTGAGGTATTCGACATTCCGGATCTTAGCCGTGCTAGAAGAACCCCAGGAGGGCGTGCTATTCCTGAACAGTTTGAAGTAGGCAATTTTTCACACAGATATGCAGAAGATCTTATTCCAGAGTCTGAATTACCTCGTGGATTGGTATCCGAGTACAGAATTATAGACATTGAACCCAGCACAGGAAGGCGTATCGAACTAGGTAGAGTAGATCGTCTTGATCCTGTAAGAGGTGTCGTGTATGAAGTTAAGCCAAGAACCACTGAATGGATAGAGAGAGGTGAGAGACAAGCACGTTTATACGCAGCTTACCTTGATGATCTGGCACCTTTACCGGATGGGCGGCGTTGGAGTCACCAAGTAGTTACTTATGACGGTAAGGCGGTAAAGCAGGTTCTTCGGAGTAATGGGTACTTGCGATAAGACACAACAGATGTTGATCTTACTATGTATAAAAATTATGGCGATCACAAAAAGTTTTCAAAATTACGGTACTATCCCCTCCGCCATCATCTCCGATGGCGCACTCAATACTATTCCTCTCTGGGCAGTCACCGCTCTTTCCCTCAGCCAAACCTATCACCTGCCACCTATTGGTTCCTCAGGCGCTAGAGCCATTGTCTCCACCCATGACGACACCATTTCCCTCAATGGCATTCTCGTCGGGGCCGAACGTTACGCATGGAAACTAGCCCTAGAGCGCATAGCCGAAGCTAGCAAACGAGGGACGGCATTAGGCGCTCTTACTGGCGGCAAAGTAGGCGGATTAATCTTAGTGACTTCCATGACTATTCGCACCGATATGCAAATACAAGCACTGCTCTTTAACGTCTCATCCACAAAGCGAGACGTGATTGACGTTGGCATCACTATGACCCACATGCCTTTACCCAGTGCCCTAGGAGTCTTGTTTAGCGCAGTCAGCGTAGGCATTGGTGCTCTGGCAGACTTCGGCGGTAGCGAATTAGGAGGAGGTTAATAATGAAGATGCAGTCAATCCCAGTTCAACGCTATTTAGTACCCGACCAAAAGCCACCCCCCCCAGTAGGCTTTACCCAGGTCAATGTTCGCATTCTTACTGGGCTACCCCACACTATCTCCCTATCAGGCGATCTGCAGGTGATTGTTGTGCTACCAACCGGTTTGGCAGTGCCTTGGCGCGATGCAAATGCGACAGCACTAGCTAGTAGTAGCGCAGCAGAACTCAGCCCATCAACCCCTCAGGCAGACTTTACCCTTGCCGATGTTACCCGCGCTCCCTTTCGCCTTGTGGTGCAACAATCTCGTCGCACCATTGGAGTTGTGCCCTTAGTTGCTGGCTTGCGGCAAGTTGTACCCAATAGTGGCGCTAGCAATCTCGGCGGGCAAATAGAACTGATCATTCTGGAATGGGACGTGCGGGCCGGGAGTATTCGCGGTGCCGGTGACTTTGGCTCCCGTCTTTCCCTAGCTTGGCAACGGGCTAATCAAGCCACTGCTCAGTTCTCCCCTCCTCCTATAAATCCACAACTGCTGGCACGACTTCAAATTTAAGCTACAAAATAATGCAAAAACCTCAAGTCTTGACATCATATATTCCTCTTTCTCAACAGGAAGTTTGCAATGGTTTCGCCATTCCTCCAAAGCCAAAATACAGCCGGAATTGTTGGTAATGACGCCGGGTGGGTATTAGAGTTCTACCGAGAACGCCTAGGCAATCTAGAACCTCATCCTATGCTCCCCTCTTTGCGAGTTGAAGATTATTATGCTGATATCCAAGCAGAGTTAGTGGATTGTCAAGATAATAGACTTAGAAGCGGCCTTTATACCTTCATGATAGAAGGCCTAATCGATGAACATTATCGAGTGCTTTCGCTCAACAACTCCGAACGGCCTACCGTCGTCAAACTTTATCTTTACTGGCGAGACACAATATCTGATATAGGTGGGTATCTTGCTAACTTTGCAGGTATAGCAGACCTGACTGGCAGAATCAGCAATGTCAATTTGCAGAGTGCTTTAGTAGCAGTGCTGGCTATTAAACGAGTGTCACGCAAAGCCGGGACGCGGCGCTACGAAACTACAATTCAGGCTGAAGAGCGAGTGTTTAATGCTCTGAATCGCCCTGTAGTTGGAGGGGTGTGTATGGAAAACCCTCAAAATGTAGTACGGGAGATTCAGCGACGCACTAACATTCAAATAAAAGATTTTGGGTTTGAACGAGGATTATTTCCTCCTAATACAGAAACTAACCCAGCTACTGAACTGGCTCATTTAGATGAGGGCAAGACCTATGCCCAAGAGATTAATGAACTGGCAGTGGCTATGGAAGCAGCTGCTGGCAAGCATGGAAGATGGATGCTGCTGATTCGAGATGGCGAACTCTATTTTGGCCCCAGACAAATTGAAGCTATCCCGTTTACACCTGATTCTGACCCAAAAAAGTTGCAGTTAGCCAATGGGCTGATTGAGGTTGAAACTATAAACACGACAGAAACCGATCCGTATTTTGACCGGAGCAGCGAACAAGAACCACCCCGAAAGACAAAATTCAAACTCACTCTAAAGGGGCGTCCGGATATTAAACCTGGGGATCTTGTTCAATTTAATCTGCCTCCTGAAGATCAGGCCAACACGGCACCTAATGCCGAAGCAATTTTGCTGGGAACGACAGGCCCAATTGTTCCAGTCCTTGAGGAGCGATTCACTAACCCGGTAACTCTCTATGTTGAGTCAGTCAAACATCAGCTAAGCCGAACCAGTAGCTTCGTTACCCTTGTGCAGGGAGTTTCTATTACAAATGCTGAACCTTGGGATAGTCAAAGCCCCAGTGGTTCTCGACCAGCGACTCGTTCTATATCAACCTCTGCAACAAGTGGCTCATCGGCAGCAGCTCTCGCCGTGCAGCAAGTAGCGCAGCGAGCAGCCAGTACACGATATTTCGCTGAAGTGGGCGAAGTTAGACAGGTACAAACCCAAGGCCAAGGTTCCCAAGATGAATCGCCAGGGCAAACCTTAGCTGTTTTTCGCGGCTTAGCTCCACCCGATGGACGTGCTAATCAAGCATCTCGATTAGCGATTAGACGCCCTAACTCTTCTCCATTTCCAGGGGTTGCCTATGCTAGTCCCTTTGCTTGGGGCAAGTGTGGGTTAGTTCTGCCACGCTACCCAGGCACACGGGTAGTAATGGTGCATCGCAACGGACAAAACAATGATCCCGTTGAAGTGGGCTCTCTTTGGGAGTCAGGCCATGGGCCAGATTCTCAAGCGGGCGATTGGTGGTTGATACTGCCAGTCGATGTTCCCGAGTCAGAACGAGCAACCATTGCTAATGATGCGATCCCTGAAGAATACACTGGCAAAGTAAGCCAAGATTTGATTGATGCAGAGGGCAATCGCATTATTGAAGTAGGTGAACTAACAATCCGAGTTGCAGAAAAAAACCAACTTAAAGCTGCGGGCATACGGCCTGATCGTCCATCTGATGAAGGGTGCATAACAATTGAGCACACTAAAGAAGGCTCAAAGATTGTGATGAAGCCAGACGGTAGTGTAGAAATCACTGCGAAAAATATTTCCATGGAAGCAGTGAGTGATGGGTCAATCAATATGAAAGCGAAAAATATTTCCATGGAAGCAGTGAATGGTGGCGCAATCAATATGAAAGCGAGCAATGTTGATGTCGAAGTCTCTCAATCAATGAATGTTCATTAGGAGATTGTATGAGAGCAGTTTTAACCTCAAACAGTTCAATCAAATGTGCCAGTGCGCCCCTGCCTCCCGGCAGTCCAGTGCCAACTGGACCTCTACATGGTGGCGATGTTGACAAAACGGGTGCTTCAAAGTTGAAAGTCAATGGAGAACCTGTTTTACTCAAAAGTGGCATAGGGCCAAACGTGAATAGCTGTCAAACAACAGACACTTCTACTTCTCCTACTCCTACAACAATTCCTTGCAAAACAGTCAGCAGCGTAACAGGAGGTGAAGCCACAAAACTTAAGGTGGATGGCAAGGGGGTGATGCTAGCTGATCAGTTAGTAGGTTCAACGACTGGAGCAACACCTCCAAATCCACTAGGTATTTTGCTGGCCGATGCCAAACAAACAAAATTGACTGCTATGTGAGAGGAGCGAGATCGCTATGAACTTAGAACTTGAACAACAATTGCGCCGTCGAATTTTAGGTTGGGGGTTGGCTAGCACTCCCATCTATCCAGGCTTGGATCTGGGTCGGGACCTAACCATGGAAGTTGGCCCTAACGGAAAAGACCTCGCCAGCGTTAGCGCTATGGATAATCTAAGCCAGTCCTTAGAAATCGCACTGACGACACTATTTGGGAGTGATATTTTTAATACTCAATTTGGCTTTAACGGCTTAAACGCCTTAGTTGAAGAAACTAACCCTGTACTAATGCGAGAGCGAGTCCGTATTTCCATCATTCAAGTACTTCGGCAAGATCCGCGCATTCGTCAGATAGTTGATCTGAAGCTGCTCGATGCCCGATTAGACCCGCCAGAGGCTAACGTAGATAACAATCTTAGTCTTGAAGAACGATTAGAACGCTGGCGTACTTTAGATGTTCGGGTAGTGTTTGAAACCATCTCTGGAGATGAAGCCTCTATCAACTTAGGAGTCAATCTGGGGAGGTTAACAGCGAATGACTGATAGCACTAATACTCGAATTGATACAGCAGATATTCTGGCGATCGATGCGGCAGTTAGTCGTTCTTCGGGTTCAGCCCAATTTGGCATTACCCAAGATGGCTTTATCGCTAAGCCCTTTGCTCGTCTCTTAGCGGAGAAACTTGCCCTTGCCCGTGAACTATTTGGCAATGATCTTGACCTAAGCTCAGGTTCAGCCATTCGGAAACTTTTAGAAGTTTCTGCCCTTGAGGATGCCCGCACTTGGGCTGCCCTCACCAGTATGTATGACAACAATTTTGTCTCTACGGCAACAGGCGAAGCTTTAAGCTGCCTGGGTGAGGAGCTAGGCATTGGTAGACCTTTTTTAGAGGCCAAAGGCAAAATTCGTCTAACCTTAGTAGAAACATTACCGGATGGAATTACGCAGTTAAGTATCCCGCGAGGGGCAAGGTTGCTGACCTTGGGTGGACACCATGTCGCTACCAATGAGAGCGTTGTAATTTCTGCTGCTAACCCAGAACGAGACGTTGCTGTAGTTGCCTTCTACCCAGGCAGTGAGCATAATCTTAACCCTTCGCGTGCGGCAGCAGATAGTACTTTCCCTGAAAAGATTGATCGCTGGCATAGGAATGATCCTATGCTAAACAGCCTATTTGAGGCAGAGCAACTTGCAGGAACCCCACTAATCCAGATTTCTCACACCATTTCACTGTCAGGTGGGGAACTCCAGTGGGATGACAATCGCTACCGCCAGCTTTTATTGCAAGCACCGCGATCGCTTTGGACGGTTGAGGCGATTCAAACAGCAGTTTCCCTGATTCCTGGTGTACGCCAGGTACAAGTACGAGATTCCTTAGGTGGCATCGATCTCTCCCAAGCCATCTTTGGCACCTTCAACTTTATGGATCGCCTCTTTAGCAGTGAGCGAGATCTAGCCAAGCCCTACTCTTTTACAGTGCTGGTTGGCCCTACACCAGCTGCCATTTGGGATGGCCCCGATGGGTTAGAAATCGCTATCCAATCTGCCATTGAAGATTTGCGCCCGATCAGTATTTTTCCCAAAATTATCAAAGCAGTCGAAGTTGGGATAGGCGTGAAAGCTCAACTGGTGGTTCGCGGTTTACCATTGCCTACCGGTTCTAGAGATGTTATAAACAACTCAACTTCTGCAGGTGCCCTTAAGCAGCGTTTAATAGCGCGTTTACAGGGTTATATTGACTCACTTTCCTTTGGGGAACCCGTTCGGGCATCAGAAATTATCTGGGCGCTTATGAGCGAACCCGGCATTGTGGATGTGGTAGACCTCAAGCTGCTACGTTTTCCACCTAATTTTGACTCTATCAACCTTCAAGCAACCCCAGTATCAAGTTCTTCAAGCGATCGCTACCAAGTATTTGAACAGGGTAAAAACATCAGTCTTCAATCTACAGAAATTCCAATATTTGTTGATGATCCGGCCCAGTTAGTGATTCTTTAGGAAAAGTCTCCATGACTCTTACCCTTGACCCAGATCTATGGCGGTCAGCCTCCCATCGAAATCAGATACAGCATCTAACTGCACCCTTTGCTGCGGGTGCTGCTAATACTCCTGTCGCCATTAGCAATGCTGGTGTCATTGATGTCATAACTTTTCCCAGAGAATTGCTGCGTGAACCATTGCTGATTATTTCTCTAAAAAGAGCGATCAACAGCCAACGATTAAGGGTTAGTGCCAGGCTCAGCGGTTCATCGAGAGATGAGCCAGCTTTAGAGTTTGTACCCTTCTCGGAACTCGGAGCTACACTACCGTTATATCGGCCACCAGTAGATCTAGATACCCAAACTGCCTATGGGTTTAGGCTTACACTATCTCTGACTGAATTCGCTAACAGCCAAGATTTAACGGGTACTGTAGTGCCTCGTAACAACATTGGCCAATATCTAGAAGCTTACCTACTTCAAGGCCTAATGGGTAGAATGCTTTATCTAATGGGCGCAGAGAAACAACGTATTCGACGGCAAGGGCGGGAAATTGTAGCCATGCGATCGCTCGACCTAGCACGCGATAATGCCCTCGATCGCAAAGGGTCTGACTTGGGGGTTCCTCGATTTATCGATAATCTTCGCTTTCGTGAACCCCAGCAGGAAGAAGCAGCAGCTATTTTCGGCAGTTTCACATTTGGCAGTCTTCCATTTGGTGAAGGTCGTAGAGGCGAAATCATTACAGAACTGCGCCGAGAACCAGATGATGAATATCGTCGTCGCCTCGCCATTTATTACCCCTTCTTACAACCGAACTACCGCTCTACCCTGAACGCGCTGAATGGCCCTGGACTAGAAACAGGGCCAAATCAAGGTTTGCTGAGCCAACTTGGGGTTGATCAACGATTTAACATAAATGAAGAGAGCAATAAACTGGCGATTGCCATCCATCTAGTTGCTGTTGGTGACATTACGCTACGAACTAGGTTTTTGGACTATATTCGCAATACCTATCTAATTTTGCCAAACCAAAACGCTACCACCAATGCTGTGCATCTTAACCGTCCGCTCCCTCAAATTAAGAAGCAGCAAATAGAGAACCTCAGAACTCGCTTAAGCACAGCTTTTGACTTTGGTGCCAATGCGGCGATCGCGCCTGCACTAGCCACTGCTCTCGATCTAGTAGGGCGATGTCGTCAAGCACTAGGTATCACAACACCTTGGCAAGTGTTTCGCACCCAAGATTCTCAAACTCAAGACAATGGAGGGAGTAGTCGATATGAATTGGGTTTAGGCATTGAGGTGCCATTGCCTACAGATGCAGAGTTAGAGTCGCTGAGGCAGAGGGCAAATGAATATGCAGATGACCCATTTCGACCACCTGCCGAAAACGAGGCCGAAAACGAGATTGAACGTCTGATACAAGCCATGAGTTCACAGCCACCGAGTGATGATCCAGAGGGACGTTGGTTGCTTGAACCCTGTGGCATTCAGACAGCTCACCGAACCCGTGATGGTCTCCTTTATCTCTCTCATTTGCCCACATTTGGCATGGAAATTACTGGCGAGGCTGTGGGGGCAGTGGGCACCCCTATGGACTTGAGCGCTCGCTACAATGCCCCTGGTGATCCAGCTAGCGCCTTTGTTAACACAACCGGATTGCTCTCGGCACTATCGGATTGGACAAAGGCCGGTAAAGACCCTTGGACTGTGCTATCTGACGAAGAGGCTAGTGAAGCGCGGAGTCGTGCCGAAGTGCCAGGGTTTGGTGTTAGACAAGTATTAGAGGCCGTTGGTCTATCTAGCAGCAGTACAGATGCAGACCTAGCCACGGTAATTGCACGACTAAACCAGGCTCCAGGAGATGGCGGCATACCGAGTGATTTGTTTGAGACGATTCGCTTGCCAAATGGTTTAGCGAATAGCATTTTGGATGCACCAGAGAGTGAGCAAGAATCGTTGAAGACCCTTGTTCAGCTACTGAGACAGAATGACATCAGCTCTGTTTTGCCGCTGGTAACGGATGCTGGTGTGCTGCTTGTCGTAGGGGTTGTGAGTCTTCCGGGGGTGGGGGTGAATATTGCCGAGCGGCGCTCTGCTGGGTTCCGTTGGTATGTTATGCCGATTAGCCCCAGTGAGAAGGAACGCAAAGACAATAAAACACCTGTAGATGTGATTGGTACTACGGGTAATCGTACGCAGTTGACCCCTGCCAGTTCAGGGTTGCTAGCTGTCGTTGCCGTTGGCTATGCTCGCCGAGGTTTGGCGGATCCTTACCAGTTTCAGGTGCAACTGCCTGAGAATGCGGTGTTGACTTTGCAGCAGTACGAATACCTTATGAATCTTTTAGAGCATCTTCACCCGCTTGGCATTGAGGTGGATACTTTTGCAATTCGCCAAAGCCATGTTGACATCAACGGTGATGGAAATCCTGAACCGTTACAAACGAATGTTTCAAAAACCTATCGCCAATTTCAGCGATCGCGCTATCGAGGAAAAGACTCGACCAATCTGACCCAAATCTGATTTCTCGTACACCACCTGTTTGCGAATGATTTGTAACTGCTACTGCTTACCCTCAACTAAGGCAACTGACTATGCCGGATAACTATGCACCACGATTTCAACATACAGACTGGAGAGATAACGTGGATCTGGTTTCTGCTGATGGTGAAAATGGATTCAACAAACGATTCAAAGATTTACGACAAGAACTAGATGCGATCGCTCGAATTATTAGACAAATTAACAGCAGTCTAGCGCCACCTAGCACTACGTTGACTTTTGCGCCAAGCTTCTCTAGAAGTGGAACTGATGAAAGCCCTTGGGCAATCTCAACAGGAATTGCATCCATAGAAACAGGAAGTCCAACAGCGAATGGATGGCTATCAGTACAACTGCCTGAAGGTAGTCGCATTGATAGCATGACCGTGATTGGAGAAAAAGATGGTCGTGTAAGTGGCTTTAGAATTCGACTGACCCGTCAAACTTTTAATGGTGATGAGGAAGACTTGGCAGAGGCTATCTTGACATCTAAATCAGGTACGTTTCAAGAAAATGTACCTGTAAATCATATGGTTTCAAATCAGGCCAATAAATATATTGTTTCAGCTGAAATATCTGGTGCCACAGCAGTGGCAACAGTTCGTATTTTCGCTATTCAGTTTGCCTGTGCCCAAGCCTAATGGCATATATTTCTCTGTTCTCAAGAATTGAATCTAGGAGCCTTAATCATGCCAATTGATTGCACTCTTTCGTCACAGAATAGGCTTATTCAAGATACAAGTGTCACTGTTCGAAATGGTCCTGTGGCAACTTGGTGGCTTAGTCCAGATATTATTTTAAACAATCCGATAGACGAAATTCAACCCATTAACTCAATACCACTGCTCGTTCCAGGTAAGCCAAAGTTAGGCTGGCTCAGCCCAGATACAGCTCGACAGGGAGATAACAATCAGGTCTCAGTACGAGTTGCCTTGGCTCTAACGAGCTTCCCCACGCTTGCCGAAAATTTAAAAGTTCAATTGTATGTGGCAAATCCGAGCCTAAATATGTCTCCCAGCAACTCTATTAAAATTTACGATAGTTCCGAGGAGGAGGTTGATTCAATCCGCGAACACTTTTCAAAAGACCGTCTGACCCCAACCTTTATCCATACATTCACATGGAAAGCAGAGCGTGCTGGAGGTCCTAGAACAGAACCTGCTCCTAGCAATTTACATCGTTGTCTGATTGCTCGGGTTTATCCAGATAATTTGCGACCACCGGGTGATACAGAGAGGTTCTGTAATGGCCTGCGGTCAGATGGAAGCACTCAACTAGATCAGCATGTAGCACAGCGAAATATTGCTTTTGTAGCAGCAGTTGGGGGATCGATCAGATTTCTCATACAAACACAAACTGAAAATCCAGAATTTGCCGAATCAGTAACCATTCGGTCAATTGCCGATCGTGTTCCCAGCACCGCAGTCCTTAATGCCATTTTGCCAAGCCTCAAGCGATTTCAAGGGTTCCGACAAATCGCTCAGATTGCACCGGAGCGATTTGCCTTACAAATCCCTACGAAGTTCTCTCCAATCATCCGAAACAAAACCCGGTTGGAGAAAGTCACTCCCATTGATCCTGGTAAGGTACCTATAAGAGATCTCTGGCAGTATGTGAATAAGGATAGGTTTGACTTCGGTCGTTTTAGAGATGTCGTGTTTAATCCTGACATAGTTCTTCAAGATGCTATCGCCACTCGAAAATTCAATGTCCCTGTCAATACTAATGATTTACGAGTCAGTTCAACTGGAGCACAGCAGCGTTCTATACCTCTTACGCAACCAATTGCTTCTCCCCCATCAATAACTCCGAGATTAGCGCAGATGGTTGAACAAGCAGCTCCCACCTTTGAGGCAGATATTCAATTGCCACCTCAGGAAGTAGCCACCTTTGAGTTCACCGCCAACCTGCCCGAAAACTCCCAACCTGGTGATGCTCATATTTTCCATGTCATGCATATTGCTGAGAACCAACAAGTCATTGGCGGGCTAACAATTGTTGCAGTAGTGAGTTGATTGGTGGAATTGTAAATCTTAGGCCAGGACTGAAAACTTCCTTCCTTTTCCTGGCCTTTTCTCTAAAACACAAAGATAAAGTAAATGTCAGCAAAAAACGTCGCTGTTGAAGGAGACGTACAAGCAGTTCCTGGAACAGTTCCATATTCTCCAGCAGACGAAGGTGAATGGACCGCCGGTTCCATCCGTTCTTCAATGTATGAGCAACTTAAGATTGGCGGTAAAGCAACTATTTATAAGGCAGAATGCACATTCTCTTTCACCGGAAGACAGACATTGCCTAATGGAGCAAAACAATCCGTATCAGGCTCAGAAACAGTTACCTTAGAAGCAAAAAAGCCTACCAAGTTACAAAAATCAATTTTGAACGTGCTTGTTAATGGTGATGAAATCTCAAGTGAAGAACATGGAAATAAATTGCAAGTCACTACCTCTAACAAACTGTCAAGTAGTTAAAATAAATACGAGTGCCTATTCCTACTCGATCTAGTTTCCTAGTTGAATATAAAAAAATCGAGTAATACCCTGCTCTATCAGCCAATTTTTGACCTCTGGCGTCAAAGAATCAATTGATGCACCATGGGTCGTAGCGGCCCGCAAAAAACTCTGCACATCCGTAGGCACATCATCTAAACTTCCCCAAGCAGTTTCAAGATCCTGAATTGCCTGATCAATCCGCTGAAAATGGCTGATATCCTGTGGATATTCAACAGCCTTCAACTCCGCAATCCGGCGCTGAATTTTCTGCACCGCTGGCTTAAAAGTGTCAATTTTCCCCAATAACTCTAATAACTCAGAACTAGTTATAGGTACTTTCTTCTGCTTATAGGCAAGCCATGCCTGCTGTAGTTGCCCTTTTAGCTCTACTTTTAGAGCACTTACCTTCGCTTGCAGAGCATTAAACTTAAACT
Source organism: Nodosilinea sp. LEGE 07298 (assembly GCF_015207265.1). Taxonomy (GTDB): domain Bacteria; phylum Cyanobacteriota; class Cyanobacteriia; order Phormidesmidales; family Phormidesmidaceae; genus Nodosilinea. The sequence continues at coordinate 12,916 of NZ_JADEXE010000140.1, forward strand.
GCTCAATAATCCATCCCTTATCCTTTTGAAACTCCGAAATAATTGCTGCCACCTCCGCCAGCACTTGATCCGCCTTTTGACTAAAATTAACGCTGATTAGGTTTCGCTCCCTAAAAGCGTCAAGAGCAATCAACAACGGTCTTAAGTCATCTACCAATGCTTCAAGCTTTTGTTGGCGTTCTCGAAATTTATTCAAATCCGCTGAATATTTTTTGAGCGCAACAACACCTTGAACTTGCTGACCCAATATTTGGCATTCGTCTAGGAGCATACTGATTCTCCATTGATTTCACTCGCTAACTGCTGAAGATCTAGCAGCGATGCTTCAATCGCTTGACAACTTACCTCCAATTCCCCACTGCCCGTACTTCTCAGATTTTCTAACTCTCGCTGGGTTTCCTCCTGCACCTTCGTCAAAAACTGATTCCCACGGTCTAGAAAATTAGTAATGATCTCGGCATATCGCACTGACAAACCACTGATCAGTGGTAATAGTTTTTGCCTGTCATCATTCTCCTGGAGCTTTTTCAAGCTGCTCAAATAAGCTTTTAGTTTAGCCTTTTGAAAGTCTTCTATGGCTGCTCTTAAGCTAGGCAAATTTACTCCTCCTGCCAACCCAGAGACCCTTGCCTGCTCTACAGTTCGCTGAAAGGCATCAACGACCTCATTTTTAGAAAAGTCTTCACCTAACTCATTAACTACACGCTCGTAGATTACGGTGTGGCGATTTTTCTCATCTTGAAGGGCCTGTTCTAGCAATTCATCGACTGCTTTTCGGGCATCAACAATGGCACTAAACGGTGAATTAGAGCTGATGTTAGACACATCAACCTGAGGCTGCCAACTAGAAGAAATAGCCTGAAGCGGTTCTAAAAGCTGCATAGTATCAATCACCTGCAGTCGAGAGGAACCTCCTTTAGTGCAGGGGATCCGAGACTGTAGAACTTCCATCAGCTTAGGCTGATGCTTTTTCAAAGTTTCAAACAGTTTTTGCCACGACCCCGATCGATTAGTTACCTCAACTTTCTCTAAATCAGTAAAAATAACATTCACTAAATCCTCTAGAGATGCGGTCGGGCGTCCTGCCATACGCCCCGCGAGCGCCAACAGTTCTAACACTGCCGGTACCGGGTCACCAGGTTCACCTGATTTAGTCGAGCATTTAGCAACCCCTTGAAGAACAAATTGACTCCACTCATCGAGCTTTCTAGCCAAAATACGGTAGTACGTTGCTCCTCCAGAAAATTTCCAGTGTTGATGGTGGTTATAGAGCAGTAAGGCTTGAAGTGCGATTGCGGTATCTCCTAAATCTTCAGGGGTAAGGGGCAAGACCAACTCAATATCCTTGACATGAGAAGACGTAGCGGCATTCTCAAAATTGATGTTCCGCTGTTTAAAGAGTTTGTCAATAACGTGTCCTCGCAAAATAAGTTCTGCATCCCAGTCAATCCGGGCATCAATAGCAGAAAAGATTTTAGAGCGCAATTCATTAGCTACTTTTTGAGGCAACTGAGTGCCCGTTCGCCATTGATCCAAGTCACTGATGTAGCCAACTAAGGTATCTGGGAGTGAATCGTCATCCGGAGGCGGAAGCACCGGATCTGGTAGCGGCGGTGGTGGAGGTAGTTTACCCAAAGCTGGCAATTCAAACGCTGTATGAACTTCAGAGGGAAGATCGCACAACTCCTGACCAGCAGTCCAAAGATTCAGTAACGCCTCTCGTCGCCGAGCATTATCTGTAGTATCCCGACTCTCAATCTCACGAATTAGCATAGCGCTGAGATTGCTGCCACCGAAATGCTGTAGAAGTAGAGGAGAAGGAAAGCGGCCCTGTTCAAGATCTGAGCGGTGATACTCCAAGGTGTGGCGCAGCACATCTTTAATCAGAATTCGAGGATTAAAGACCCCCTTGTTAGCCCTCAGCCTCATTCGCTCAATAGCTGTCGCATTGAATGGATACAAACCTATGCCGTTTATGGCACCAAATCCTTTATGGCAACTGACTTGATGCTCACAAGTAGAGCAGGCACTAGGAACCCCATCCAGCGGTTCTCCTGTTTGTTCATCGGTATCTGTTAACCAAGCCTGAATTTCCTGTTCATCGAGTCGAACTGCATTGAGGTAACGAGCCGTCAGCTGTTCCACATCGGCAGGAGTTACTAGAGATTCTTCATCGACAGTCTCAACATCCAGGTTCACATTAAATGCCGTGCGAGCCCGTACGGTATCGATGAGCCCCTCAAAATATCCTGTTGTACAGGCTAAAGCTGTTCGCATAGCGCACAGAGGCTCTCCCTTACCCTGTTGGGGACGGGCCAACACAGCTTCTAAGACCTCTCGATCAATACCTTGAAGCTTGGCAAAGTCTTCTATCAGCAGAATCAGCTCTACCCCTTGACGAGCTAAGGCGCGGCGTACGTCCAGCATCAACCGCTGTAGATCTTCCCGTCCTAGGTTCAGCACTTTAGCGATTGCTTCATCTAAATGAGCATTAAGCCAACTCACTGAGGCTTTTTGAATATAATCATTGCCAATCAGAAAACTGTAAAACTCCCGAGCTTGGGCACTAGACTTACCGATTTCTAAGACGTTTAGTGGCAAATCTTCCACACAAAACTGTCGCCGCTCCTCAATGATTTCAACTGAGTCCCGACGACCTAATGTATGTACTATCAACCGGTGAATGATTCCTGCTTCCTTAAGCCAATGCTTTCGGAAAAAAGGATCATAAAGCAGAGCAGGTAGCGACTTGATTAGATAGTCTTGCTCTTCGGAGAGACTAGACCAATCATGCTTTCCACTGGGGCCGATGGCAATAGCCAAGTTACTAGCAATTGTTCCCTAGCTTCAGCTTCGGTGAGCGTGCTGACGGCTTGCCGCAAGCGGTTTCGATACTCATCAAACTCTGGGCCTTCAATATCTGCCAGAATAAGTTCAATGATATCCCTTAAGTTCGTCCCTACTTTTGGAATAAGCAGAACTCGATAATCTGGTGCTTTACGGATACTCTGAATTCGAGTGTAAAGCCAACGGATCAAGTGAGATTTTCCTGTGCCAGACGTGCCTAATACAGGAACGAAGGCAAAATCAGCAGTGCCGAGGAAATCAGTAAGTAGTGCCTCTTCATCGTACCTAACGTTGGACTTAGCCTCTATTAAGCTTTGACGATACATTTTGACAGGAGAATGAGTTGCCAAAAAGATGTGGTCTTCCGGTTGAGTCGCCTCCACATCCATAACCTTGCGAATCATCTCCGGCTTCCAGCAGACGTATTTACTAAATGTCATGCATTTTCTCCACGAGATGATTCACTTAGATAAGTTATGTGCGAGATGCGGCGAGTGCTTTCGTCCTGCAATATCCAGACCGTTATGTCCGAAAGTTTTTCTAACTTAATCAATCCCTCATCTTCTAATCGAAGCAGTGCCATTGAGGTAGTATTTGAAAGATAGTTAGAGTCACGGTTTCTCAGTTGATCATCTACTGCTTCTCTAAAGGAACCCGTTTCAAAGATTGGGCAATCCTTCCCAAGCAGTTTGATAAAGTCTCCTAGCAGAACCTGTTGGTTGGTGATACCATCAAATATCCGATTCAGATTAGATTTCAGGTATATAGTCGGATCCGGCACCAAAATCTGATTGCCTGCTAAACTGTTGCTCCAACTGAAGCCCAAATAGCGGCTCCAATCCCTAAACTGACCAAAGCGCACATCATTCAGTTCTAAAAGATCGGCCCCGATTTGCTCACGTAGCCTTTGCTGAAATTCTTGCCAATTCCTAGGGGCACTGAAAAAGTCTTGTGCTAAATACCAAGCAAGAACTCTTGCCAGATCATAGTTTTCGCTATGGTCAGGGGTGTTGAGCAATAGTTGAGCCAACGTATAGGGTAATGAAGACTCATCTAGGTCAAGTTCTGGGTTGAGGGACACTTCCGAGATTTCTTCGTTTTCTATCAAAAGCCCCATTTTGATGCATTCGCTGACTGTAATATGAATCATGTTGCGAGAGGCTTGCTCATTCCCTCCCTTGTTGATCAAGGTTGTTGGTGATAGCAACGCCTCCAAAGTATTTCGCCTTTCTCTCTTGCCTTTCGCTTGCTGCAGATAACGCACTACTCCTTTGACGCGACTGGGTGCCACCTCACCCTTTTTTAATACGCTCATAGACTTAGTTCTCCGCAGAGCAAATCAAGGCGAAAATTTCTTCCCGGCCAAACATCACGGATAAGCCGGTGAGGAGTCGTTGGATCGGGTGCATCCCAGTTATGCAATGAGCAATAATACTTAGTCTTGACCAGGTGCATGAACGTTAAGCTTTGAGCAGTTCAGCATAGGAACTTCATTCCCATGGATGCCGCCAAAGAAGCCCGTCTTAAA
>NZ_JADEXE010000585.1 GCF_015207265.1 Nodosilinea sp. LEGE 07298
CGATCAATCCGTGCCGACCATTGGGGGTGCTGCTCGACCACCAGGGGGAGGCGATCGCGGAGAATGCCCAGTTCGTCGGCCAGGGTGTGAGTTTTGGCGGTGGATACCGGGGTGCGGTGGAGTTTGTGGGCCAGTTCAGCCATTCGCTGGGCCAGCGGAATTCCGGCTGGCGTGGGCAGCAGCTGGGTGGCGGGAGTGCCGGGCACTTTGCGCTGGAGCATCATGTGCCAAGCGGGCACTAACCCTAACGGTTTGGGGACGGAGATGCGATCGCGGCTGTGGGCATCCCACCCTGTTTGCCACAGATCCTGCTGAACCTGGTAGCTGGCGCGATCGGTACCCTTGGCGCGAATTTTGCCCAGCAGCGTCGTAGGCCCCGTAGCCGTGTCGAGATGGTACTTAATGAGGGCACGGCGGCCAACCTTGTGCCGCAGCAGAGTAGCCGTGGCGACTCTGCGTAGTTCGGGCACAATCACTTGCAGCTGACCATGAGCCTGCAATGGGTCTAGGGCGTTTTCTAGAAACGGGATTTTAGGATCAAGCACCGTCAAGCCCTCCTCTACCTTGTCCCCACGGATGTCTCCTCTCGCAGGGCTGACTGCATGCGAAAGAGCGTGGCGTAGGGACCGTTTTGGGCTAGCAGATCGCTGTGGGTGCCCTGCTCAACCACCTGCCCCTGCTCCAGGTAGAGAATACGATCTACCTGGGGAACCAGCGATAGATCGTGGGTAATTAAGAAGGTGGTGCGCCCCTGAGCCAGCTGCCTGAGCGCGGCGACTACAGCCTGTTCGTTGGCGCGATCGAGGCCGGTAGTGGGTTCATCCAAAATTAAAATTGGGGTTTGGCGCATGGCAGCACGGGCGATCGCAATCCGCTGCCGCTGACCGCCCGAGAGGGTGGCCCCGCGCTCGCCCACGGGGGTGTTATAGCCCTGGGTCAAAGCGGCAATAAAGTCGTGGGCGTTGGCCAGACGGGCCGCCGCCTCAATGTCAGCGTCGCTAGCCCCAGCGATCCCGTAGGCAATGTTTTCGCGAATGCTGGCGGCAAATAGCAGGCTCTCTTGCAGCACCACGCTAATTTGCGGGCGTAGGCTGTCGAGGGTGTAGTCACGCAGATCGTGGCTGTCGATCTGCACCCGCCCGGCGGTGGGGTCGTAGAGGCGCAGCAGCAGGCTCATCAGCGTAGATTTGCCGCTGCCGGAGGGGCCGACGATGGCTACCTGCTGCCCTGGCTGTACCGAGAGATGGAGCCCTTTGAGCACGGGGTGCCCTGGCTCGTAGGCAAACCAC
>NZ_JADEXE010000141.1 GCF_015207265.1 Nodosilinea sp. LEGE 07298
GCTCCACCCCCCGCGATCACAATCCCCTGGCCCTGGGTGGCCTCCTGCCCGGCGATCATCACCCCATTGGGCACGGTGATGGGGAATCGTTCCCCCGTAGCGGCGCTGTAGGTGCCGGGAGCTAGCTTAATCAGGGTGTTGCCCTGGGCCGCCCCCAACGCCACCGTCAGGGTTTTGTGAGGCATGTGAGGGCGGCCCGAGGGTTCATCTACCCCCCGGCTGGGGTCTACATCTAGGGTTTTAGCAATGGTATCCAACGGAAAAACGCCCTAACGACAGCACAATGACGGCGGTTGGTTCAGAATGTCGCTATGCCAACATACCGTTAGGGACTCGAAAATTAATAAAGTCCCAACGTCATTCCCGCGCAGGCGGAAATCTATTATGGAGTAGCTACTCTAGCTGGTACTTTATTTTGAGGCGCATCCCTTATGCCAGAATATCGTTATGATCTAGCCAAGTTAAAAGGATAGGGCGAAAGTTGTGATTGCGCTTGCCGTTAGCCTAAATTTGGTCGTTGCGCTGTTTTGCTTTTACGTAGCCTGGCGGCTATGGCGGTTGAGCAAAACTCTAGGGGCCGCTGCCGATGCCCTGGTCAACTGGGATCGCAAAGCCCATAAGATTCTCGATCCGGCAGTTATTCCCCCCGCGATTTTGCGCGGCCAGTCGGGAACAGCCTACCTGCGGCAGAGCTATAGCCTGCTCCAGTTCCAGCTGCTGCGACTAGAGCAGGTGATGGGAATCGTGAACCTTTTGCCCATGGCCAATCGCTGGATCAGAGTACGGGGGCGTCGTCCCAATCCTAAGATTAAAATGGCTCTGTCTAAAAGACGATAGGATTCCCCTGGCCCTCACCAGTACAATGGTTGAGGTCGTTGCTGGCTTGGTAATGGACGGGGCAAAGATTTGGCTACCCATAGGACAAAAACACCATGAGCGACAAGCAATCGGGAGGGTTCGTTGGCGGACTGATGCTAGGGGCCGCTATGGGTGCTGTAGCAGGCCTGCTGGTGGCCCCCCGCACCGGGCGCGAAACCCGTCGCATTCTGAAAAAGTCTGCTGATGCCCTGCCTGAGCTGGTGGAAGATCTTTCAACCTCGGTACACCTACAGGCCAATCGCCTCTCAGAGACGGCCCTAGTCAACTGGGAACACACCCTTACCCGTCTGCGGGAGGCGATCGCGGCTGGGCAAGAGGCCAGCCGTCAGGAGTATGACCAGCTGAGCCAGGCCGCGCCCGTGGTGACGAATGGGTCTACTCAGGAGTAACTCTAGGAGTAGGCGCACCAGGAATAGGAGCATCTGTTTTGGCTGACCCGCTGTTTTGGCTAGCCCTATCGTTTTTGCTAGTCGTCATTAGCTTGACGGCGGTGCTGATGGTGGCCATACCCGCCATGCGCGAACTGGGTCGAGCCGCCCGCAGTGCCGAGAAGTTTTTCGATACGCTGGGTCGTGAGCTACCCCCCACTCTGGAGGCCATTCGCCTCACTGGGCTAGAAATTACCGAGCTGACTGACGATGTTACCGAAGGCGTTCAGAGTGCTGGGCAGGTGGTGCAGCAGGTAAACAAGAGCATTACCACCGCCCAGACCGGGGCCAAGCGCTTGAATACGGGCACCAAGAGCCTATTGACTGGGGCTAAAGCGGCCTGGCGAGTCTTGACTAATGATGCGCCATCGCCGCGATCGCAAAACAAGCGAGCTAACCGCGAAAGTCCTGCTCTCTCTCAACCTCAATCCTCAGCCTCCCCAGCCCCAGAGCGCCGCCGTTCTCAGCTAGAGGCTGCTCCAGACGATGCTTTGACCCCGCTCGACTCGGGTGCTGACGGTAGCGAACAGACCCGCGATCGCGCCCTTCCCGGCAGTGGCTCGGTCCCTCAGCTAGACGAAACCTCCCGCCGTACTGCGCCCGAACCCCGCCCGGAAGCACTCCCAGCTGATTACGGTGACCCGGAAGCCACCGATGCACCGTCCCGGCGATGGCCCCAAGAGGTGAGCCGCCAGGCCAATCTTGATTAAATTTGAGCTCAGTTGAGCAGTCGGGCCAGTAGCTTCACTTCAAACACCTGCTCAAAGTAGTCTTTTTTGTAGTTCAGGTTCCACAGTTCTGAGGCGCAGTCGTCGTCGGAGTAGGCGGCTTTTACCTCCATATTGAGCAGGTGGGCATCGGCGTCAAAGTGGCAGTGAATGCGCTTGACCGCGCCAATACCCCGGCGATCGAGGGCAACCGCCAGCCGCAGCAGAGCGCTGAGGTGGGTAACCATTTGGCGGTGGTAGCGGGTGGGCAGATTGCGGTAGTTGTCGTGTTTTTTCTTTGGGGCGCTTTTGCGGTGGTAGCGGGCGATGTTGGCGATCACTTCTAGCTCGGTTTCGGTATAGCCCAGCAGCTCGCCGTGGCGAATCAGATAGTAGGAATGCTTGTGGTGCGATGAGTGGCTGATAAAGTGACCGCAATTGTGCAGAATGGCGGCGGACCAAAGCAGCTCTTTTTCTAAATTGCCCCAGGTGTGCAGACTGCCCCGAGTCTGCTCAAACAAATCCATGGCGAACTGGGCCACCCGCTCGGAGCGATCGAGGTGCACCTTGTATTTTTTAGCGGTTTTGAGAATGTTGCGCTGCCGCACCGACTTTTGAAACTGCATTCGGTCTTCGATTAGACCGTGGGTGAGCATCCAGTCGACCACCACCCCTTCCCGCAGGGCGCGCTCGCAGATGGTAATGCGATCGGCGTTCAGCAGCCTCATGGTCTCTTGCAAAATCACCGCCCCCGCCACAATAATCTCGGCCCGCCGCGACGACATTTCTGGCATAGCCAGCCGCTCGGCGCAGGTGGCCTGGCGCAGAGTTTTGACCAGGTGCGAGACTTCTTCGTAGGTGATCTGAAAGCCGTTGAGGGGGTCGGGCACCAGACCGAGACGCTCGCTGGCAATCAGGCCAGCTAAGCACTCAATTGTGCCCGACGTGCCCATCAGCTGGATCGGTTCTTCCGGCTGGAGGTGAGATTTAAGCCTGGTGGTGTTGGGCTCGATCATGCCCCGCACGTAGGCTTGTAGGGTGCTGAACTCAGGATCTGAAATCGGGTCGGTGGAAATAAACTGAGCGGTCAGCCGCACCGCCCCTACCTTGGTGCTGCTGAGAAAACGGTGGGGTTCGCCCGTGCCCAAAATCAGCTCGGTAGAGCCGCCGCCAATGTCGATAATAGCGTGGGGTTCGCCGTTGAACTCCACGCCCGAGAGCACGCCCAGATAGATACGGCGGGCTTCTTCTGTGCCCGAGATCAGGTTGATGGCGAGGCCGACTTCGGCGTAAACCCGTTCAATAAACGCTGGGCCATTACTGGCTTCCCGCACGGCGCTGGTGGCCACGGCAACAATGTCTTCGGCTTTGAGGCTCGTGGCGATCGCACAGCACCGTTTTAGCGCCTTAACCGCTCGCTCCATGGCCGCTTCCGACAGCCCGCCAGTTGACTCGTTAAAGTCGCCCAGGCGCACCGTCTCCTTTTCGCGATCGACAATGGTGAAGGCGGGCAGGTCGGGCTGAATTTTGACCACCACCATGTGAATCGAGTTAGTGCCCACATCAATGGCCGCGAGGATGCGATCGCCGGTGATTTCTGGCGGGGCAAAGTTGGCAAAGTCTGTCATTACGGAGCTCGACTCGCGAATCGAGGTAGTACCTGTCATAGTGCGCCCATGCTGCTTTGTCTCAGATCTTACCTGCCTGGTTGCACCCCATCAGGACGGCGGAAAAACTTTACTCAGGGTTTAATTAAGTCGATGGGGGCTGTATGGGGGCTGTGTCGATGGGTAGGGGGAAGTGAGGGATGAGTTGCAACCGTTGAGTCCTTCATCGTTAAACTCAGGGGAACAAACACCACAATGGGGAGATCATGACCGCTGACTACGATGGGGTGATTCTGGGCGGCACGGTGCAGGGGCGCGAAGCGGCGGCTCTGGCGGCGCGCGAGGGGGCGCGGGTCGCTCTGGTCGAGCCACTGGGGTCGGTAGATAGACGCATTCGTCGTCAGATCGTGCTTACTGCGCTGGCGTCAGCATCCCCAGGGGCTGACTGGCATCGCTTGCAGCATCAGGTCAGAGCGCTAGAAGCGGTGGCCTACCCCCACTTGAGTCTCGATCGCCTGGCGACTAGTGGCGTAGATGTGGTGCTGGAGCCGGGTCAGTTTAGCCCTCGTCCCCAGCTGGCGGTGACGACCCTGACCCGACGGCTGAGGTCGCGCGGCTACCTGCTAGCCCCCGGTACCGACGTCACCATACCCGACATTCCTGGTTTGGCAGAGGCTCCCTATGTCACGCTAGATACCCTGCTAGACCTGGAGGCGCTGCCGGAAACCGCGATTGTTTTGGGGCGCAGTGGGGCCGCGATCGCACTGGCTCAAGCTCTCGCTCGGCTCGGCACCCACACGACTCTAGTCAGTCGGGGGAGCACCCTTCTTCCTACCGAAGATGCTGATCTGTCGGCTTTTATTGCGGTCCTGCTGGAAGCTGCGGGGGTAACTCTTAGGTTAGAAACTCAGCTAGACGCCATTCACCACAAAAACGACGTCGAACTCTTGTTCACCGATGGCAGTGCGATCGCCGCCCAGACCTTGCTGATTGCCACCTCTGCCCATCCTCTTCTGAACAGCCTCAATTTAGGCAGCATTGGCATTCGGCCCCGCACCACCCACGGCATTACCACGGCCCTGCCCGTAGACGATCGCCTTGCGACCGCCCACTCCCGCGTCTTTGCCTGCGGCCCGGCGATCGGTGGCCACTGGGCTGAAACCATTGATCATCAAGACGTCGCGATCGCCCTGCGCAATATCCTTTACCTACCGTGGCGCAAGCTGCCCCTGCGGAATCGTCCGGCCCTGCTGCACACCACGCCGGAGTACGCTCGCCTGGGCTTGACCGCCACCCAGGCCCACCGCTGGTACGGTAGCGAGGCCAGGGTGTTACAAGTGCCCTTTGGCCAACTTCTCAAAGCTCACCATGGCAACGATGTCACTGGCTTTTGCCGCTGGGTGGTGCGTGCCAATGGGCAGATTGTGGGCGCTCAGATTTGCGGCCCCGGTGCCAGCGAACTCATCCACACCCTGGCATTGGCCATACAGCAGGGCATTCCTCTGCACCAGCTTGAGCGCCTGCCGACGCTACCCCACAGCCTGGCGGCTATTTTGCCTCTGATGGTAAGCACCTGGCAGCAGCAGCGCTGGCAACCCGGCACCTGGCGGCGCGACTGGGCCGAGAACTGGTTTAACTGGCGGCGATCGCGGTAGGGGCAAATGCCATTTGCCCCACCAGGGCCACTAGCGCAGGCTTTCGCAGGCAACCCCGTCATCGTCGCCGTCGAGTCGGTGGGGGTCGCCAGGAAAAGCTTCTAATACAGCCTGAGCCTGTTCCCAAGTGGCGAAGTCACCACAGTCGCAGTCACCGGAAGTGCAGGCGGGTAGGCTGCTTGAAGCCGCCGTGGGCGGTGGGGTAGCGGGCGATGGCGCTACAGTCGGTGGTTGAGACCCGGAGGACTCTGACGCTGCCGCGCCCCGCCGAAAGTCCCAGGGCATGGTGGGGTTGGGCTGATTCCAGAAATTCAGGCGGGCGGCGCGGGCGGCGGCTTCGGCCTGGCGGTAGTCGCTGGCGGTAGCGGCGCAGCCGTCTAGGTATTGCGAGTACACAACGGCGTAGCCTTCGCGCACCAGCTGTAGGCCCACCGACTGGCCACCGCTATAAATTTCGGCCACGGTGCGATCGTAGCGATCGCGCTCAATCGCCCGCACCTCCACGGGTTGCCCAGTCGAGAGCAGCTGCCGCAGCCGTAGCGAGGCTTCTGCGCCAAAAGGCTGCCTGGTTTCAGGCGCGTCAATGCAGGCGACGCGAATCGTCACTGGGCCACTTTGCCCCTGCACCCGCAGCGTATCGCCGTCGCCCACCGAGAGCACGGTGGCGGTGGGTAAAGTTTTAGCGGCGGCAGCCTGGGCAGCGTAGGCCAAGTTTGCTTCGTACTCCTGGCGCTTTTGCTGGGCGGTAGCAAAGCGATCGCTGTCGCCGGGAATGGCGCTCAGGTGGGCGATCGCCTGTTGCCACTGTTCCTCCACCTGTTGCCAATCGCTGGCTGATTCAGCGGTTTGGGTGGCTACTGCAGCGGCCATTCCCAGCTCTAGAGCCTGACTGTAGCGCTGTTGCCACTGCGCTTCCTGGTTAGCTTCTTGAGGCGGTGAAATGCTTTGCCGATCGGCCTCAGCCACCGTACCGATCTGTGGATTGGTCTTTTGAAACAGATTGTCTACTGCCCCCAAATTGGGCAATGCCGAGCATCCCGCCATCCACAGCAGCAGTCCCAGTGCCGGTATTTTTACGATCAGAGGCGCTAAATAATGTCGCTTACAGGGTTGAGACATAGTCGAGGGCCGGTCAATTACTCATCTTACAAAATGTCACCCTGTATACCAAGGATACTCGGCCCAAGTACCAATAGGGCGATCGATTCGCAGCATTGCGCTTAGTCGCGCTGGCTAGTAAAGCTGATCAGCAGTTGGGAAGAGGTTAATAGGAAAAAATTGCGCTAGCTTAGCCGCAAGAAGTTTAATGCTGAGGTTGACACCACAATGCAGGGTATTCGCTTGATCTCGGCTGCAATGGGTCACCTCGATGACTTCAACGGCGCAGTTAAACAAAAGATTTCTGATCTGCTGGGGTTCGAAGAAGACCCGATGTGTGTCATGTCTTACCGGGGCTATGGTACTCCCGAGTGCCTGCATTTAAAGGGACGGGTGCTGCAGGATCAGGGCATTAAACTACGGGAAGAAGACGCCTCGGTCTGGAAAAATATTCGCAATATGTATCGCCGCTTTGAGTCAGACGAAGTTGCCGGTGCGCGCGTGCGCGCCTACTTTGGTGCAGCCCAGCAAGAGGTTGTAACTGACGAGGAAGGGTATTTTAACGTCGAATTTAAACTGTCTGATCAGCTTGATGATGCGGTTCAGACAGGAGGTCAGCTCTGGCAGCCAATCACCTTAGAATTACTCGAACCCCTGCCGCAGCATTCTGAACCTGTCAAAGTAGATAGTGAAATTATGGTGGTATCAGAACGCGCCCAGTTTGGCGTGATTAGTGATATTGATGACACGATCATGCACACGGCGGCCACCGATTTGCTCAAAATGATTCGCATTGCTTACCTTGGCAACGAACGTACTCGTCGTCCATTTGCGGGGGTAGCCAAGTTTTACCACGCCTTACAGCAGGGACAGGCCGGTAAGGAATCGACCGAAGACGACAACAAAAACCCAATTTTTTATGTATCCAGCAGTGCCTGGAACATGTATGACCTGTTTGAGAAATTTATGGATTTTAACCACATTCCCTGTGGCTCGATTTTGCTGAGAGATATTGAATTGTCGCCCGCCAACCTGCTGTCTTTTGACCACGAAAGCCACAAAATAGAGCAAATTGCGCCAATTTTGGACGATCTTTCTCACCTCCCTTTTATTTTGATTGGCGACAGCGGCCAAAAAGATCCGTGGATCTATCAGCAGCTGCTTAACGATTATCCCGATCGCATTCTGGCTATTTATATTCGTAACGTCACGCCTAAGGATGCTAAACGTCAGCACGACTTAGCGGCGATCGCTGAGCAAGTCAAAGCGGCAGGCTGTGAATTTGTTGTATTTCCCGAAACCCAGGTGGCCATGGAGCACGCGATCGCCCAGGGCTGGATTAGCGATTGAGGCATTGATTGAGCCGTTGTAGACCATTGCATTTTTATCCCACCTGTCTGGGTGCGCCCCATTGGCAAAGGGGGTACGAACGGCCCCAAAACTACCAATTGCTCGCGGTATATTGGGACGATTTAGTAAACCGGGCCATGCTGGAGAGCATTATTTTAATTTTGCTGGTGGGCTTTTTTGCCGGGCAGGTGGCAGAGCGGCTTAGGGCTCCGGCGCTGGTGGGTATGCTGCTAGCAGGCATAGCCCTGGGGCCTCAGGGGCAAAACTGGCTCAGCCCAGGCACACTCGCCGCCGCTGATGGCCTTCGCACCATAGCGGTGATGGTGATTTTGATGAAGGCAGGGCTGGGCCTCGATCGCGAAAAAATGTTACAGCAGGGCAGTGTAGCGCTGCGGCTGGGGTTTTTGCCTGCGACCTGTGAGGCGATCGCTGTGGCTCTGGCGGCCGTGTGGCTGCTTAAGTTTGACCTGGCGACCGGGCTGCTGCTGGGTTGTGTGGTCGGGGCCGAGTCACCCGCCGTGATTGTACCGGCTATGCTGCGGCTCAAAAGCCTGGGCTGGGGCGTAGCCAAAGGCATCCCCGACGCGATTTTGACCGGCAGTGCTCTGTCGGATGTGCTGCTGCTGCTGGTGTTTAGCCTGCTACTGGCTTTCTTGAACCAGGAGTCGGCTGGAAGCTTCACTTTGGGGGCCGTGACGCTTAGCCCGTTACTACTGCTGCCCTTTCAAATTGGGATTCAAATTATTTTGGGTGTGGCTCTGGGCTGGCTGCTGGCGCGGCTGCTAGTGCAGCTGCTGGCCCGCCAAAACTGGACTCAAAATGCTGTGCAAGACGCTTTGGTAGTGGCCAGTTTGGCGCTTGGGCTAGTGGTGCTGGCCCAGGCGGTGCCGGTATTTTCGGGCTATTTGGCGGTGATGGCCACCGGCTTTTTTTTGATTGAGCTAAATGCTCCTCTGGCCCGCCGACTGCGGGGCGGATTTGATGGGCTGTGGGTGGTGGCGCAGATTGTGTTGTTTGTGCTGCTGGGGGCCAGTATTCAGCTCCAGGTTTTGGGCCATACGGTGGTGGTCGGGCTGCTGATTTTGGCGGCTGGCACTCTGGTGGGGCGGGGCTTGGGCTGGTACCTCTCGACCATGGGCAGCAACTGGACCTGGTCTGAGCGGCTGTTTTTACTGCCGGGCAACTCGGCTAAAGCAACTGTGCAGGCGGCGATCGGGGCCATTCCCCTGGCCCAGGGCATTGCTGGGGGAGAGCAGATACTGGCGATCGCGGCCCTCTCTATTCTCGTCACCGCACCCTTGGGGGCTTGGGCAATCCCCACTTTTGCCCCGCTTTTGCTAGAGCGGGGTGAAGTAGACCCCACCAGGGTGACGGTGGCTCACCGCACTGTGCTGCTGGCCGCAGTAGATACCTCGCCCGTAGCCACCCTAGTGCTGGCGAAGGCGGCAGAACTAGCTCGCCGCAGCGATGGTGAGGTGATTGTGCTGCATGTCGTGCAGCTAGACGATCCTCAAGGACTCGCCCATCTACGAACGTTGACCCGGCAGCGTTTGGTTGATATTCGCCACCAGCTGGAGATTAGGACTGGGGTAGTGTCAGAGCTAATTGTGACGATCGCTCAAGACTACGCGGTGACGGAAATTATCTTGGGCAAACGGAGCAGCAATGCTCTGGAGGAAACATTGCTGGGTTCGGTGTCGCGTACGGTGCTAGAAACCAGTCCGCTGCCGGTGCTGGTGGTCGGTGGCCAAACCCTACTTTAGCGCTGTTGTGGTCATACGAGACATCTAGCTAACCTAAGCCAGGAGCCTGCTAGGGTGAGACCAATTCAGTCGAACAGCGCGATCGCTAGCTTGACTCCTACTTCTAAAACCGCATAGCTGGAATATTCAACTATTCCAACCGTTTAGCCCCTTAGCGATTGCCCATAGCTATCTAGCTTGCGCAATCTATTGCCAAGACTCTCCTAGGCTTAACCGATTTCTAGAAAATAGTTTCCCGAATGGTGGGCGGTGCCCACCCTACAGTTACTAAAACTCACTCCAGCTTAGGTCGTAGCTTGATCATAGAGTTGGCGACCAGCATTCAGCTCAGGCGAAATTTCTTCGCGGCTGTCAATGAACGTATATTGTTCGTTGAAAGTCCCCTCGGGGCGTTCACCGATAATAAAGTGGCGCACTGGCATATCCGGCGCATTTAGCACAACGCGATCGGAAACTCGCACAGCGGCTGCGGGGGCGCTGGCATCTACTTCATCGAGCTGAGACACAACCCAAAGTTCGTTGTTGACGGCATAAATCCCCTGTATGGTCAGGTCATAACCGGCTGAAGGCACTTCAATTTCTGGGGTAATGGTGCGCTCAATTCGATCTGCACCGGGCAAATCAACGTCAATGTAGGGAACCTGGACAGATTCCTCTTCCTGAACCACCACTACTCTAGGGACTGTGACGGTTCGTTCTGTAACCCCGACGTTAACATCGGGTCCCTGAATATCATATTCAGGTAAATTGCCGGGTTCTACTTCAACATCTACATTCGGCAAACTGCCGGTTTCTTCTTGCTCCACACGGCAAGCTCCCAATGGCATCACCATCAGCAGCATAAAGAGCGGAATCATTTGTTTGGGACGAGGTGTGCGTAATTTCATTAGGCCTCTTTTAGAACTACAGTAAACAGTAAGATTTTTCGATTATTCAGAAAAAGTTTTCACGTCTGCTTGAAAAACATCCTCAAAATGCCAACGACTCAACCTACCGTGAAGGAGACTTCAGAAAAGCTATGGAGTGAGTATGGATGAAGTCTTAAGACTAGTTTTGGGCGTTTAAGTTGGGTCGTTTGCGATCAGTAGGACAACGCGAAAGCAATTACATTATCGTCAACTGCCTTTGAATTGACATCTGCCATTCGCCAGGGATGATAAGTAAGATGTTCTCTTCCAAAGGGTAGGCAGGGTTAAGCTACAGGCTGAGCTTAGATTGATTCTAAACATAGGCAAACAGTACTTTTTTGCTTTGGCCAGCGTCAGCAAGCATTGGCAATGCTGCCAGTGCTTTACGAAAACCTGCTCAAACCACGCTACTCAAATCGATTGCTTGTGGCGTTCCAAATCAGTAACGTATATCCCTCAGCCCGATGCACTAGCAGCCCCATAGGGCCGCCCAGGGTGGGATTAGTCAGAGCCACCACCGTTTGAGGGTTAAACAAATCGTTGTAAATTACCTGATTGCTTGAGGTCACAATCACGGTTTTAGGGAATGACTGGTCTACCGGCACCTGCCACTGGGCTAGCTGGGCTTGGGCGGCTTCACTCCAGGTCAGCACTCGCTCGGGCTGGCCATTGCCAGTCAGGTCAAGACTGTGCTGAGCCAAGTTGGTTAGCGTTCCCGCAAGCTCCGTCGGGAGCGGCTGGTTGCCAAAGAGAGCCGCTCCCACAGGGGTCAAAATGGCTTGGGCATCAGGTCGCTGCCGCTGGCTGGCGTCGAGCCACGTTAGCGCTCCTTGGGAGAATACCAGCGGCGGCAGCGCTGATGTGGTTACGGTTGGGCCAGTGGCTAGCAAGGTGGGAATGCCGTCGGTTAGCCTTAGCCCCCGAATGGTGAGGGGGGCGGGTATACCGGTGGTGGGCGTGACCCAGCGCAGAACCTGCGGCGCGGCCTGGGCGGCAGGCTGTACTACAGGCCACAGGGCTGCTGGAGTGACCTCCGAGGATACCGAAAGGCTGCTCTGCTGCCAGGTTTGATTTTGCTGAGCGGCCCGTAGCTCAACGGCATACCACTGACCCAGGGAAGGATCGAGGGTTTGGCCCGGTGCAGCGTACCCGGCCTGGGGAGCAGGAATAGGCCTGGCCTCACCAATGATGACCTCCAGCGGAGCGATCGCGATCGCCCCGGTTCCTGTAGTTTGAGCAGGCGCGATCGCCTCCTGGTTCGTAGCACTATTCTTTTCGCTGGCCCTGGCGCTGGCGCTGGTTTGACTCTGGGAGCTAGCCAGCGCTATTAGCATTCGATTGAGTCGCTGGCGGGTGGCGGCGGGCACCGGCTGACGCGTCAGCCAGTCCTGGGTCGCTCCATCCAGGCTAGTGGGCTGGTTTTGTTGAGCCTTCAGGGCTAGGCCGCCCCATACGTACACCGCCGGTTCTGGGGCGGGCCGCGCCGCCGCCGCGCTAATTCGGTTCCACATGCGGCCCCGATCGGTTGCCAAGCGATTGATCAAGGTCGGCAGCAGGTCGGGGTTGGCCTCGACTTGAGTAAGGGCGGCCTCCCAGCGGCCATCAATCAGCAGAGCCATCACCTGCTGGGTTGGCGTTGACCAATCTTGATTGGCCTGCTGTTGGGTGATGGCGGCATGGCGCTCAGCCAGCCTGAGCTGAGCCTCTGCGGCGGGAGTCCAGCCCTCGGCCAAAGCGGCTTTGAGATCGGTCAGGGAGGTCGCAGCTAGGCTCCAAAGACCGCTTCGGGCCAGGCGCAGCGCCTGCTGGTAGGCACTGGCCTGAGCGCCAGCATTTCCAGGCACGCGCACCCACGACACCGTCTGTAGTCGCGGCGTATCGCCCGCGATCACCTGCCATCCCTGCAGAGCAGGCTCGAGTCCTATGGTTTCGTCAATAACCAAATCGCTGGGGCCATCCCCGTCTAGGTCGGCCCACTGCGGCGGGCGGTTGGTGGGGCTGCTCCAGGGTTTGAGCAATTCTAACCGCTGATTTTGAGGGTCGTAGTGGACAAGGTGGCCGTAGCGCAGGGTAAGGCCCTGCTGCTGCCAGGTACCTGCCAGGGTGAGCCAGACGCCGTCGGTGGCAACCGGCGGAGCGGGCAGCGTGACCACTTGGTTAAAGGTGAAGCTAGATGGAGCTGCGGTCGGTGCCTGGGAGTTGTTGAGCCAGGGAGCCAGCACCAGGTCTTTTGAGAGCGGCGGAATGGTGAGGGATGCGATCGCGCTCAGTTCGTCATCGCGGCCTGTTCCCTGCAGCAGCGTGAGGGATACAATGGCCTCCGAGTCGGCCTCTAGCACTGGCACCAGCAGGGTGCGGCTATCGTCAGCCTCGGATGTGCCTAGCGGCAACAGTTCGCCCAACCGCTGCTGGGCCGCCAGCGCCTGCTGCCGCAGATCCTCCAGGCTGGTCGCGGGGGGGAGTGCCACCTGCTGCGATCGCTGCAACCGTGCCAGCACCTGGGGTAACGCCGTGGGGTCGAGCATGAGTCGCAGCCCCAGCCGAAAGCTCAGCCCTAGCAGCGCTAGCCCGCCGCCCAAGCTAGCCAGGGCCAGCAGCACTCCCAGCCAGCGCCCCAGCCGCCGAGGGCGTGCGCCCACCCAAACCTGTACAGCACCAGGAGCGTTTGAGTTAGGGGCCTGCGAGCGAAACGAAGAGCGAAGGGGCATAGGTACTGCGCCAGTGTCACCTGCAACTCTATCGTAGGACACGGAATTGCGATCCCCAGGGCGTTGGGTTTTTGGTCGCGATCGCAAACTCCCAGTCAACCTTAGAGCGCACTAGTAGACAGCGGCATAGGTGTGGTGATATTGCCAATCGCGAGGGAGCAGGGGAGCTAGGGAGCCAAGCGAGCCGGAATAGTGGACAATAGTGACCCAACTTGCGCCGTTAAGTACCAATCGTTTACCGCTGAGACTAGCCCCTGATACCTTGTAGAGGCCATCCCCGCTCTAAAATATGGGTTTATCCTTTCGCCTTCCCTGCAATGCCTACCGACTATCTCGAACGCATTCTCACCGCCCGAGTTTACGATGTAGCGCAGGAAACGCCTTTGGAGGTGGCCCCTAGCCTGTCGGCCCGCCTGCAAAACCGCCTGCTGCTCAAGCGCGAAGATATGCAGTCGGTGTTTTCCTTTAAGCTGCGGGGGGCCTACAACAAAATGGCCCACCTGTCGCCGGAACAGCTGGCCCAGGGGGTGATTGCCTCGTCGGCGGGCAACCACGCCCAGGGGGTGGCGCTGGGGGCCAAGCAGCTGGGCACCCGCGCCATCATTGTAATGCCCACTACGACGCCCGTGATGAAGGTGAATGCAGTCAAGGCGCGGGGCGGGGAGGTGGTGCTGTTTGGCGAAACCTACGACGATGCCTACGCCCACGCCCGCCAGCTTTCCGATGAAAAAGGCCTGACCTTTGTGCATCCCTTCGATGACCCCGATGTGATCGCGGGCCAGGGCACTATTGGCATGGAAATTTTGCGGCAGCACCCCCAGCCCATTCACGCAATTTTTGTAGCGATTGGCGGCGGTGGGCTAATTTCGGGCATTGCCGCCTACGTTAAGCGGCTGCGGCCTGAGATCAAAATTATTGGCGTGGAGCCGATCGAGGCCGATGCTATGGCGCGATCGCTGAAAGCTGGAGAGCGGGTGCGGCTGAGCCAGGTGGGGCTGTTTGCCGACGGTGTGGCCGTGCGCCAGGTGGGCGAAGAAACCTTTCGCCTCTGCCAGCAGTACGTAGACGACATTATTTTGGTGAATACCGACGACATTTGCGCCGCCATTAAAGATGTGTTTGAGGATACGCGATCGATTTTGGAACCGGCCGGGGCGCTGGCGATCGCCGGGGCCAAAGCCTATGTCGAGCGCGAGGGCATCACCGACCAAACCCTGGTAGCCGTCGCCTGCGGGGCCAACATGAACTTCGACCGCCTGCGGTTTGTGGCCGAGCGAGCCGAAATTGGCGAACATCGGGAGGCTATTTTTGCCGTCACTATCCCCGAAACGCCGGGCAGCCTGAAGGCGTTTTGCGAATGCATCGGTACCCGCAACTTGACGGAGTTTAACTACCGCATTGCCGATAACCACGAGGCCCATATTTTTGTTGGACTGGAAGTGCAGGGCCGCGCCGATGCCGAGAACATGGCGCGGGTATTTGAAGCTAAGGGCTTAAAGACGCTGGACCTGACCGACGATGAACTCTCTAAAATGCACCTGCGCCACATGGTCGGCGGGAAGTCGCCCCTGGCTCACGACGAGTTGCTCTACCGCTTCGAGTTTCCCGAACGCCCCGGCGCACTGATGAAGTTCGTTAACGCTATGAGCCCCGACTGGAACATCAGCCTGTTCCACTACCGCAACAATGGATCTGACTATGGCCGCATTGTCACCGGCATTCAGGTACCGCCGCATGAGATGGAGCAGTGGCAGGGTTTTCTCGACACCCTCGGCTACCACTACTGGGATGAGAACCAAAACCCGGCCTACAAGCTATTTTTGGGCTAGCCCCCGATTTGCGACATGGTGCGACCGTAGGCTCCAGTGGTGCCCGACTGGCGCATTTTGTAGTTGATGTCAGGCTTGGCAGCCAGCAATTCCGCTACCTGGTGCTTCAGTTCTGCGGTCGGGACACCCTGGCGCAGGGAAGTTTTGAGGTCGATCTGGCCGGTTTCGTTGAGTAGGCAGGGGCGCAGCCAGCCGTCCGCCGACAGGCGCATGCGGTTGCAGCGATCGCAGAAGCACTCCGACATCTGGCTAATAAACCCCACCGTGCCCTTTGCGCCCGGAATTCGGAACACATCCGCTGGGCCGTGGCCCAGCACATCGCCGTCGGTTAGGCCCCAGCGCTGCCGAATGCGATCGCGCAGCGTTGCCGAATCTACCCAGCCCTTTTCGGCAAACAGGCTGTCGTTGCCGATCGGCATAAACTCAATAAAGCGTACGTGCCACTGGCGATCGAGGGTGAGCGCCGCCAAATCGAGCACTTCGTGGTCGTTAACGCCGGGAATTACCACCACGTTGAGCTTTAGCGGCGAGAACCCGACCCGGTGCGCCGCTTGAATCCCTTCCCAGACCTGAGGCCAGCGCGATTTTCCCCGACCACCGACAATCTGATCAAAAATGACGGGATCGAGCGAATCGAGGCTGATATTGATGCGCCGCAGCCCAGCATCCCAGAGATCTTGGGCCAGACCCTGGAGCAAAAAGGCGTTGGTAGTGAGGGCTAGATCCGTTGTGCCCGGTAGTGCGGCAATGTCGCGCACGATATCTACAATCCCTGGCCGCACTAGCGGCTCGCCCCCAGTCAGCCGAAAGTTGGAGAACCCCAGGGGCATAAACACCTCCTGCAACAGCTGTGTTAGCTCCGCGCGAGTCAGCCATTCACCTTGGGGTAGGTACTGCAAGTCGGCCCCCTCCGGCATGCAGTACTGGCACTGAAAGTTACAGCGATCGACAAGACTGATGCGGAGATAGTCAATGGTTGGCATAGGGAAGCAGTCCCAGGGGTGGCGTTCCTCAGATTATGACACCCTCACCCAAAACCTATGGGTTACCTGGCGTAGGCTAGTACTCTTCGGCGCAAGTTTAGATACTATTCTCCGGGGGCTAGGGAGCAGGGGGGCTAGGGAGCCAAGCAATTCGGAATAGTGAGCATATTTCAGCCGTCGAGTCCTAGGACTCGTACCGGGTAAGGGCTCACCTAGGCTGAGGGCGGCAAACTATCTGGCGCTCCCCCTGGACCGGCTAAGCGATTTTTCATCGCGGCCAGTTCACTATCGACCGTAGTTGAGCCGCCTTCTAACGCCGCAAACTGGCGCTCCAGAGGGTCGCCGCTGAGTTCTTCGAGGGCTTCGGCCTTAGACTCCATCTCCATTACCCGCTGTTCCATTTGCTCAAAAGCGGCGATCGAGCCACCAGTACCCGTTTGCCCCAGCATTTCCTGAATGCGCTGGGAGGCTTCAGCGGAGCGGGCACGGGCAATGTAGAGGTCTTTTTTGGTGCGGGCGTCGGCAATTTTGGCCTCTAGCCGCCGCATGTTGTCTTTGAGGCTAGTCACCACACCGCGCTGCTGATCGAGCTGGGCATCCATGGCCTGGGCCGATTCTAAATAGGTCTGGCGACGGGTAAGGGCCTGGCGGGCCAGGTCTTCTTCGCCCTTTTGAATGGCGAGTTCGGCGCGGTTGTACCATTCCTGGGCGGTAGATTTGGCCTGAGCACTCTGGCGCTCGGTGCGTTTTTGGGTGGCGATCGCCTGAGCCACCGCCTGGCGCAGCTGAATCAGATTGGCCTGCATATCGGCCATCGCTTGCTCCAGCACCTTTTCGGGATCTTCGGCCTGGCTGACGGCACTCGTGAGATTAGCCCGCAATACTCGCCATACCCGATCAAACAGCCCCATGATCGTTCTCCAACGAGGGTGATCTGCTACAGCATAACAGGCGGGTTCACGCGCCTGTAGGAACGTAGTGTGTGGCGTGAACCATCCCTACAGCACCGCGATGCACTCAATCTCTACGTCAACATCTTTGGGCAGGCGCGACACCTCGACGCAGGCCCGAGCCGGGGCGTGGTCGCCCCCAAAGTACTTGGCATAGACCTCGTTGACGGTAGCAAAGTCGTTCATGTCTTTGAGAAACACCGAGGTTTTAACGACATTGTCGAGGTCAGCCCCGGCGGCGATCAGAATGGCCTTCAGGTTGGCGATCACCTGCTCGGTTTGGGCCACCACATCTCCCTCGCCAACTAGTGTGCTAGTGCTGGGGTCGAGGGCGATTTGACCTGAGACAAAGAGCATTTGCCCGCTCACGGCCACCGCCTGGTTGTAG
>NZ_JADEXE010000586.1 GCF_015207265.1 Nodosilinea sp. LEGE 07298
GGCTCTCCTGGGATCACTATGCAGCGGTTGGAGAAAAATGCCAGCAGATTAGGCATCGGAGGCGGAATCGCTCAAAATTAGTGAATCCGTAGCCAGAGCGCTTAATCAACTTCAAACGCGTGTTGATACCCTCGACGACACCGCTCGTCGTTCGGTGCTCAAAGTACTGGAGAATTTCCCCAAACCATCGTCTCATGGTCGCCACAGCGTTTGGATAGAGTGATTTCGCCGCCTTCATCCAGTCAAGGAAGTCCGGTAGGGCTTGAGACCAGGACTCAGCGTCAAATAGCTTCCTAAAGGCTTCTTTGGATTGATGCATCAAGGCGAGTTTGGGGGAGACAGCTATGACCTCGGCGAGTTTGTCGCGCTGAGTATCGGTGAGATTGGCTTCTGGCTTAAGGAGCGCGTACTTACTGGCTTTGAGGGCCGCTTTAGCATCCTCGGGAGTAACGCCATCGGGTAGGTCATCCGGTGAGCGGCGGAAGGCATTACGGGCTTGATTCAGTTCCTGATTGACCAGGCTCATGATGTGGAAGCGGTCGGCTACGATATCGGCCTGAGGCATCAAACGACGGACTAATCCCCGGTAATTGCCTGAGAGATCCATGCTGACTTCTACAACGTTCGAGAGGACATCAGGACCCCAGGTGTTGAGCACGGCTTCAATCGCGGCATGGGTGCGCGACGGAGCCATGCCAATCAAGCGATGGGTGTCAAGGTCACTCAAAACCACGACAAAATCCTTGTGACCTTTACGCAGCGCGATTTCGTCAATTCCCAAGCGCCGTAATCCGCTCACGTCGATACAGACTTTTTTGCGCTCACATACTCCACCATTGACCACACAATATCTTCGCTTAACCTATGCTGTCGCGACACATTGGCCGTATCGCTGTGAATCAAATCAGCCACCACCACCTCGGCGTACCGGTCGGTGTAGACCCGGCGAACCCCAACAAACTCAAAGTCCTCGCTGAAGGGTTTACCGCAGTTCGAACACTTAAACTGGCGACGATTGACCCGTAACCACGTCTTGCGGTAATGACTGATGGGGAGGTCACGAACCAGGTAGCCATGATTCTGGTGCAGGTGGCGGCTCAGGGTTCCACAGCGGGGGCAGGTCGCCGTGTCACTGTGGGCTTCGACGCTCAGAATCAGACCCTCCTCGGTCTCGTCGTACGACTCAACATCAATACCGGGTAAACCCAAGAGCTCTGTCAGTAGAGGCACCATAGCCATAACGTATAGTAACGGCTACTTCAGCATACTCATTCCAGGAGAGCC
>NZ_JADEXE010000587.1 GCF_015207265.1 Nodosilinea sp. LEGE 07298
CACCCTCAACCCAGCAGGCTCCGATTACGCTGGCGATCGCGCTGCCCAAGGGCAATGGGTTTGACGATGTTGTGCGCCAAACCACCGAGCTGGGGGTGACCACGCTACAGCCGATCATTAGCGATCGTACCCTGCACCAGCCCAACCCCAAAAAGCTAGAGCGCTGGCAGCGCATCGCCCTTGAGGCCACCGAGCAAAGTGAACGACTGCTGCTGCCAAAAATTTTGCCCCCCGAGCCCTGGTCAGTCTACCTGAAGCAATCGGCTGAAGGTAACCGATGGATATGTGTGGCTCGCAGCGATGCACCCCACCTGCTGGCGGTAGCTCAGGCCAGCGATCCGCACGTTCCCGCTGCGATCGCCGTTGGACCAGAAGGCGGCTGGACGGCAGCTGAGGTAAAGAGTGCGATCGCGGCAGGCTTTCAGCCCGTTTCCCTGGGGTCCTATATTCTCAGGGCGGTAACGGCTCCCCTGGCGGCCCTGGCTCTGGTCACTGCCGCTCGCGCGTTGCAAGCAGTTCCAGAGAAATCTAAAGACATCTAAAGCAGTCTTCGGAGTCATTCTCAATAACAAAAAATTATTGCAAATAACCCAAAAAGTTCGCTACTATTCTCAATAAGGACGAGTTATTGAAATCTAGCGGGGAGAAACCAGGCTATGGCTGCTTACACTCCATCAGCCCTCAAGGCCGAGCTAAACGAGCGTGGCTGGCGCATGACTCCTCAGCGAGAGACCATGCTCAAAACCTTTCAAAACCTGCCCGAAGGCACCCACCTGAGCGCTGAGGATCTGTGCGACCAGCTCGACAAAGAGGGGGAGCCGATCAGTCTTTCCACCATTTACCGCAACCTCAAGCTGATGGCGCGGATGGGCATTTTGCGCGAGCTAGAGCTAGCCGAGGGCCAAAAGCGCTACGAAATTAACCAGCCCGCGCCCCATCACCACCACCACCTGATCTGCGTGCGGTGCAACAAAACGATCGAGTTCAAAAACGACTCGGTGCTTAAGGTAGGGGCAAAAACCGCCGATCGCTCCGGCTATCACATCCTCGACTGCCAGCTGCTGATTCACGGTATTTGCCCCACCTGCCAGCGATCGATCGTGCCAATTTGATTGGTTTCAGGTGCAAGGTTTAAGGTTTAAGGTTACCCCTGTTAAGGTGAACGTTTGTTCTCCTTTTGCTTGAGGAGCCGAGCGGTGGCAACATGGGGATGCTTCGGATTAAACGGCTCCTTTTTAGCAGGTTTTTTGGGACCTCTGGGAGAGGACGAAA
>NZ_JADEXE010000142.1 GCF_015207265.1 Nodosilinea sp. LEGE 07298
GGAGTCGTCTGGATTGGCATGGCGACCGGGGCTTGAGTTTTCTGCAACTCGGTTTGCGGGAACTGGCTCGGCTTTGCTACGAGCGTTTGCCCTTGCCCATCCTCCAAGCCTTGCCTAAGGGCAATCCACCGCCCGCTTGCGCCTCTCAATGCAAGCGAGACGCCCTAGACTGTCGCATTGAGTTCGCTAAGGTCCTCACATTCTCATGGTGAGACTGCCCTAAGTTTTCTGCACCACTAAGGCCCGCCTGATCGAACGGTTCATTATTATCCTGGTGGTTGAGCTGGGGATGCGGGTTAAAACGCTGGGGTCTACCACGCTCGATCGCGAAGATCTTGACCGAGGCGCTGAACCTGACAACGGCTATTACATCCAAAACCAGCCTCTGGTAGCGGGCCGTGCGATCGACTTAGCGGTTGATCCGCCCCCTGACCTGGTAGTGGAAGTAGACATTAACCATACCGATATCGACAAAAATGCTCTCTATGCAGCGATGGGGGTACCGGAGTTTTGGCGGTTCAATGGCAAGGTTTGGCGCATCTACGACTTGCGGGATGGGGAGTATGGTGAGTGCGATCGCTCCCCAACCTTCCCTATGGTTTCCAAAGATGACCTCTACCAGTTCCTCACCACTTGCCAGGCCGATGAAGTTGCCACTGAAATCAACTTCCGCACCTGGTTCAGAAGCCAAATTAACAAACCCTAATCAATGGGATAGCACGTAGTCTAGGATGAGGTGACGATGTAGGCTCAACGGCGATGGCAAATGAAGAACAGGTCGCTTTGCTAGAACAAGGGAGTGAGATGTGGAATGCGTGGAGAAGGAGAAATCCCGACACTGAAATAGATCTCAGCTTTGCCAACCTCAGCTTTGCTAATCTTTGTTTCGCCGACCTCTGCTTTGCTGACCTCAAATCTGCTAATTTCAGTGACGCTAGCCTCATCAAAGCCGACCTTAGTAACACCGATCTTGGTAACGCCAACTTCAGAGACGCTGACCTTAGTAACGCCGACCTTAGCTTTGCCAATCTCAGATCTACTAGCCTTATCTTCGCTAACCTTAGCTCTACTGACTGCATCTCTGCTGACTTCAGTAACACCAACCTAAGTTATGCAAACCTGAGTTATGCAAACCTCAAAGCTGCCAATCTTATTTCTGCTGACCTTAGCTATGCCGATCTTAGCTCCACCAGCCTCATAGCATCTCAGGTTCTCTATACTAATTTCACTCAGGCAACGCTTACGGGAGCTTGTATATTTGACTGGCAAATTGGCAACTCAACTATCCTCAAGGGCGTCAAATGTGACTATATTTTTCGTACTTATGATGATGATAAGAGGCAATTCTCCAGCCGTCTCCCTATCGATCCTGAGAGCAATTTTGCCCCCAGTGAATTCATTCAACGCTTCCAAATCATCGCCAGTGCCCTAGAAACTATCGATATTACCTTCACTAAGGGCATCGACTGGAAAGCCTTTTTCCAGTCCTTCCAGGAACTGCGGCAGCGGTATCCCAAGCAAAATATTGGTATCCAAGGCATTGAGGAGAAGGAAGGAGCACTGACAGTTCGTTTAAAGGTGGCATCCGACAAAACAGGAGCAGAACTGGAGAGGCTTAAAGGCTATATTGAAACCACTGAAAAACAGCTATATTCAGTTCAACTCTCATTGCGTGAAGCAGAAGGGAAAATCGAAGTATATCGAGAGATGATGGGAGTAGTTCAAACTTTAGCGTTGAGACCTATGGGCGACCAAAATTTCTATGCTCCAGTGGGCAATGTGGCGGGCACTAATCAGGGGCAAATGACCGCTTACATTAACCAAAACAATGAGGCCATCAGCCAGCTCATCGCTGCGCTCCGGACTTCTGCCCAGACCTTTCCTCCAGAGCAAAAAGACGATGTGCTCATGGAGCTAGATGATCTGGAAGGCGATCTCAGCAAGCCCGAAAAGCAAGAGCCAAAGCGCATCGGCAAACGCTTACAACGGCTGATCGCAGCAGGGACAGCCGCCGCAACTCTGGCAGGGGGAGCCGCCACCTTTGCAGGCGACATTAACCACTTCACCGCAAACGTGCTGGATCTGGGGGAGAAGATTGGCCTGACCAGAGACGCGATCCAAAGCAATCCGTAGCTTAGGTAGGATGAGATTGTATATTCTCGAAAACCTATGACCCTAACTCTCAACCTACCTCCAGAACTGGAGCAATACCTTATACAAGAAGCCCAGCAGCAGGGGCTGTCGGTTGAGGCTATGACATTAAAGGTTATTAGCCAGATCCATAGCCCTGAAGCAACAACAGACTGAAGCTGCGGATATGCTCCAATCGTGGATTGATGATGAGGATGTTGAAGACCAGCAATCAACGGGTCAATATCTGCTCCAGGCACTAGATGAAGATCGGCTCTCTGACCGTCAGCTATTTCCCCCAGAGTTAAAAGGCCTCACCTGGTGAGCCGAGTTGTTGTCTTGGATACAGGCCTCGTTGGGCTTGTTACAAACCCTAAGTTCTCCGAGCAGAGCGTCGCCTGTAACCGCTGGCTACAGGCACACCTCAGGGCAGGCAGTCGCATTCTGCTGCCTGAAATTGCCGATTATGAGGTTCATCGCGAGCTATTGCGGGCCAATAAGCTGAAAGGGCTGAATCGCTTAGATCATCTGGCTAATGCGATCGACTACATGCCCCTAACAACGGCAGCAATGCACCAAGCCGCTCAACTTTGGGCGCAGGCACGGCAGCAAGGGCAACCAACAGCAGGAGACAAAACCATTGACGGAGATATGATCCTCATCGCTCAGGCCATAACTTTGGATGCCCAAGATGTTGTGATTGCAACAACCAATGTGGGCCATCTGTCGAGATTCATTACCGCTGATGAATGGCAGAATATTTCACCGAGCAATCTATGACAGCGCTTTGCTACGACTTTTCCTGATCCTTCACCCAGCTTCTTACGGCTCGCCGCAGGGCCAGCCGCCCCGCCGATCGCTGCGATTCAATCAGCTGCGGCAGAGCGCGAATATCCAGCGTGGGAAACACTTGGCTTTGCTCTAGTGTCGCATAGCGATCGCCTTCCATCAGGTAAATCATCAGCACACCGCTGTCATAGCATCAGATTTCCGGTGCGCCCAGCCGCGCGTAGATTGGTACAAATAAATGGCTATCAGGCTGGGTGGTAGCCCTGGGCCATAGAGCGTTTGCCTTGGCCTCGCCTAAATGACGTAGGGTAAAAGGGTGAATGCAAGGAATGTGCCATGACAACGGAGTATACCGGGCAGAAAAAGGTAGTCGTGGTCGGGGCTGGCTGGGCTGGTCTAGGTTCGGCCTACCACCTGGCGCGGCAGGGCTACGCTGTTACACTCCTGGAGGCAGGCGCTTATCCCGGCGGGCTAGTCGCGGGCTGGCAAACGCCCCAGGGCCGCGCCGTCGAGGCGGGCATTCATGGGTTTTGGTACCCGTACCGCAATATTTTTGCCCTCACCGACCATCTGGGTATTCAGCCCTTTACCGAGTGGACGCGATCGGCCCAGTATTCGCCCCACGGTCTGGAGGTCGAGTCGCCGCTGTTTCAGGCCCAGCCCTACCTGCCCACGCCCCTTGGCACGTTTCTCTATACCGATTTCAAGCGCCTGCCGCTAATCGATCGCCTCTCGGCCCTGCCCCTGTTGCAGGCGCTAATCGACTTCGACAACTCCGACGAAGCCTGGCAAAAGTACGATCGCATCACTGCCCGTGAGCTATTTCGCCAGTACGGCGTATCGGCCCGGCTCTACCACGAGTCGTTTGAGCCGATGCTGCTGGTAGGGCTGTTTGCCCCTGGGGAGCAGTGCTCGGCGGCGGCGGCGCTGGGGATGCTCTACTACTTCATCTTGGCCCACCAGCCCGATTTTGACGTGCGTTGGTGCCGGGGTACGGTGGGGGCGCAGATCTTTCGGCCCTGGACAGAGGCGATCGAGCAGGCGGGGGGCAAAATTCTCGCCAACCATAGGGTGTCGGATGTAACGGTGGAAAACAACCGGGTGACGGCAGTGGTCTGCGGCGACGAGGTGTTTGAGGCCGATGCGGTGGTGTTTGCCGTGGGCATCAGCGGGCTGAAGAAGATTGTGGAACAGTCGTCACATCTGAGGGATCGCCAGGAATTCCGAGATATTCGCAATTTGGGCGCGATCGACGTGCTGGCCGCACGGCTGTGGCTCGATCGCAAAGTCAATATTCCCCTGCCCTCCAACGCCTGCTTTGGCTTTCACCCCACCACCGGCTGGACGTTCTTTGACCTCAACGCGCTGCACGACGAGTACCGCGACGAACCGGGCACTGTGGTCGAGGCCGACTACTACCACGCCAACCAGCTATTGCCGCTGGATGACGACCAGGCGATCGCCCAGGTGCAGCAAGATTTAGCCGGGTGCATTCCCGCTTTTGGCGAGGCGAAGATCGTTGACCACGCCGTGGTGCGCATTGCCCAGGGGGTGACGCACTTTGCCCCCGGCAGCTACCGCTACCTGCTGCCCGCCACCACCAGCTTCGACAATCTGTTTATGGCGGGCGATTGGATTGTCACCCGCCACGGTTCGTGGTCGCAGGAAAAGGCCTACGTGACGGGGCTAGAGGCAGCAAACCATGTGATTGCAACGCTGGGACAGGGGCAACCCGCCACGATTTTGCCGGTGATTCCGGATGAGCCGCACATTCAGGCACTGCGAGCCGCGAATCGCTGGGTGCGGCAGGGGTTGCAGGGGTTGCCGAGCTTCTGGTTACCGTAGGGGATGGTGACCATACCTTTTGGTCTATAGGGATTAGCCAAGCAGGATTCAGTATAAATAGGTCGTAGATTCTAAAATTGAATCAGTACATGAATCAAGAGTCTAGATGCCCATGACGCTGGATGAGCTGCGAACCCATTTATTGGCGCTGACCTCTGAGGAGAAGGCTGAGGTAGTTCAGCTTTTGGTGCAAAACCTGGGCAATGCTTGGCCTGGGGTCGAAAAGACACCGGGGGTCGTTGGAGGAGATGCTTGCATTGCTGGAACCCGTATTCCTGTTTGGGACTTGGTGCAGTATCGTCGTCTGGGTGCTTCTGATGCCAAAGTTTTGGAGGCTTATCCGCAGTTAACCGCGACGGATTTGACCCACGCTTGGCAGTATGCTGAGGCCCATGCTGCGGAAATTGAATTTGCGATACAGCAGAACGAGGCAGCGTAAGGGTGCTGCGCCTCTATGCTGATGAGCAGTTTCCGTTGCCAGTGGTACAAAGATTGAGGGCCTTGGGGTACGATATCCTGACCGCTCAAGCGGCTGGGCAGGCTAATCAGCGCATTCCTGATGATCAGGTGTTAGCTTTTGCAACGGCCGAGAATCGAGCTGTTATTTCCCAGAATCGTCGCAACTTTATTCGGCTGCACCAAGAAAATCCAAACCACGCAGGTATTGTTGTCTGCTCTAAAAATTTGGATTGGGATGATTTTGCGACTGCCATTCATCAGACACTGAGCAATTATGAGATGCTTACGGATAAGTTGATACGCATTACCAGGCTTTCAGGCGGTCAACCGTAGGGTGTATTCGCGGCTTAAATTTTACTGTGCAACAAACAGATCGCTCCCTTGGCCGCAATGCACCGATTATCTGTTGCTGAGTCGGAGAAAATGGCGGCTGCATTCCGAATTTGCAAATTCATTGCTCTAATGGGTAAACTACCTGTCATTCACGTACAAACAGGAATTTACGCCGGTATAGCTTACTCTCAAATGGATTTCCACCTGCTTAGGAACGATGTAGCACACTTATAAAGCTGAGATGCACCCTGAATGGCGTCGGATGTGAAAGATGCTTGCGTTTGTCCACTATTTCAACCGCACGATAGTGAATTCATGCAAACGAAACTACGCGGGCAAACCTTCGGCCTTGTGGTAGCTGTACTGGTTTATGCCATCGAGTCCTAGAGAAGCGGGGGTTTGAAGCTCGCCTTTCATAGACAGATCGATCGCCTGCCACCACAGCGAACTCCAGCACTCTTTGCAAAAATTGCTCTGTAGTATAGCAGCCTCGCCGCACTTGCATCGGGAACGTACTGACCTGGCCATATTTATTTCCTCAGCATTGTATCTACTTGTTCATTCAATTTTCGACGTAAGCAGCCTTTAATCTGCAGGCTCTACAGGGGTAGTTACGATTCTCTCAAAGGGTATAAGTTTGTCATCGCCTTCGACTACTTCCACAGAAGGGGTTGAGGCTAGCACAACCCAACCATTCTGCCCTTTTGCTCTCCTAATGCCCTGTTCCGACGAGCAGCTCTGACCATAAGCAAAGGCTTTACATTTCAACACGGGACGCTGCTTGTAGGGTGCCGTCATGGCGCAGCCTGACGCACCACATCCGATCTGGGAATGATCACATCAATCTCACAAATCTACAATCAATGCCCGATTACCGTAGACATTACGTTCCTGGTGGAACTTATTTCATCACCCAAGTCACTTACAAAAGACAACCCTGGCTTTGCACGGAGCTAGGCAGAACGGCTCTTCGCCATGCGCTTAAGCATGTTCAGCAGAATCGTCCCTTTCAAATTCAGGCCTTTGTATTGCTGCCCGATCACTTCCACACGATCTGGACGCTGCCATCGGAGGACAGCAATCTGTCAACGCGAATGAGGTTAGTTAAACAGACGGTGACGAAATACTATGGCAAAGAATTAGAACAGGATACTGTGCTCTCTACATCTCGAAGCAAGCGTAAGGAACGTAATGTTTGGCAGCGACGGTTTTGGGAACATCAGATTCGAGATGAGGCTGACTTTTCCTGTCATTTTGACTACATTCATTACAACCCAGTGCGCCATGGGTTGTGTGAGGCTCCCCGGAGTTGGCCATTTTCAAGTTTTCATCGGTTAGTGCAGGAAAAGATTTATCCGTTGGATTGGGGAGGCATTGCAATTGATTATGCTGATGTGCTGGGAGTTTGGGACGTTTGAAGGATGGGTTGGAGGAATAATGGATGAGGTTTTGGTGCGTCACGCTGCGCGATGACAGCACCCTACCAACTTAAATCCAGACATTGTGCGACTGCGGTTTGAGCCACCTTGAAAGAGAAACCCGGTTTTTTTGAAAAACCGGGTTTCTGGGTACCCCGTGGTGCCAGGTAACGGATCGCTAGAAGGTAGGTAAATCGTGTAAAAAGCGGCGCTTCACAAACTTTAAGAAACGGCTAGAACTGGCTTGTGCTACAGTTTACAAGTCTTTGCGCGAGAGAAGAACCCCAACAAAACCGGAAAATCAAAAACAAAATAAAATCGCCACGCAGGAAATTCTCCCGTGGGGGATAAAGAGGGATTTGCTTTCAGGTTGCATCTTGAGTAAAACAGGTCTTTGCCCTCTTTGCGCCAGCCGACGCGATCGCAGAATGCTTTCCAAGTCTCTATATGATAATTGCCATCAAGCGGGTTACCTGTCTCTACATAAATTCGTTTTTGCACGCTAAAGCCAAACTTGCCCTGGCTGTACTTCACCCAAAGCCGATCAAGAGTCAGCAGATCTTCGCAGGGAAATTCTTCTAAATCTTTGTGGTCAAACCTCTGTTCTTCTTTTTTTCCCACAGTAGTAATCATTAGCCGATAGGTTTCCTGATCTGCCTCACGCCACTGCCCGGCTTTTAATAAGTCGCGCAGGTTTCGGTAGTCAATCCCTCTTTCAGAACTTAGGTCATCTTCTGGGTGGGGGGGTGGCGCAGCATAGGCATTACTCGATGCTTGAGAAGTACCGTACTGTCGGGTGGGCTTGCGCTGGGTGATGCCCCACTCTAGAGAAAATAGCGCTCTTTCGTCTTCGATGCTGTCTTGAAATGAGACGGCATGAAACTCTTGCAAAAAAATGAGTTCTTCTGGAATTTCCTCAACTCCTGGTAGCAGCACCGGAATAACAGGTACACCGCGTCGAACGCATTGACTGATAAAAGATTTTAGCTCTAGCGCCTGCCAACGCCCCAGCCCATCTGGTCCCAAGAAGATTGCTGCCGACTTTATACATCCAATCGCCTGCTGAATCTCGCTTTGAAATGTGGTGCCAGGGGCAATTTCTTCTTCGTCAAGCCAGGGGCGAATGCCCAAATCTGCGAGTTTACGATAGATACGGCGAATCAGCGGTTTGTCTTTACTGGTGTGGGCTAAGAAAACGTCAAACTGCTGCTCGGTCATCGATCGCTTGCCCCGCTGGCGTTAGCCCTTGCCTATCCAGAGTTTAGCCCGAATTGCTAGCCCTGTCTTTGTGCGATCGTTCCTACGCTCGGCGTGGGAATACCCCGGTGGCGCTCCAACGCCCTGGACTGGAAGACGCTGGAGCGTAGGGGGGAGCGGTGTCAACGCAGGAGCGTTGGCAACATCAGCTATGGGAGGCGGGGATAGGTCTTCTAACCCAACTGTCGATAGCGCAGCAGGTAGCTAAACACTTCGCCTTGCTCTGGGGTGATCAAAATCCCTGATTCTGGGATGGTGAACAGGCGGCTCCACTTCAGGCGCTCGGCGTACTGGAGCAGATGCAGGTGGTTAATCGCGCCCTGCACTCCTTCTGGTGAACCGATGATCAGGTGATGCAATCGTTCGCGCCCTGGCTGGGAGTTGGGAGTAGTCAGGCGCAAGGGATTCAGATCCCCGAGTTCTTGAAGAACTCGGGGATCTTGACGAGTCAAACACAACATGAGGGATTCCTCCAAAAAGATGGATGGGTAGGAAATCCCCAAAAACTTGGCCGCCCCAGACATGTGCAGTTCAGGGCGGCCAGGTAAAATCAACCTTAGCCTCCGAGACAGCTCCGATCTGTCGACGGGGTTAGCCGCTGGTTGGTGCTCTAACACCTTCCAGTGGCGCTTGACCAAATTTTTGGGAAGACAAGCTGCACGCACACAGCTATAGCCGAGTAATGTAAGCGATCGCGCCGTCCAGCGCAAGTAAGAATTGTTACACTCTCAGCTTCAGGTCATCGTATCCTGCGCCGAGTAGTCTCTGAGCTTAGTCCAGTAACCTTCGAGCTTAGCCGAGTAGTCTCTGAGCTTAGTCGAGTAGTCTCTGAGCTTAGTCGAGTAGTCTTTGAGCTTAGTCGAGTAGTCTTTGAGCTTAGTCGAGTAGTCTCTGAGCTTAGTCGAGTAGTCTTTGAGCTTAGTCGAGTAGTCTTTCAGCTTAGTCGAGTAGTCTTTGAGCTTAGTCGAGTAGTCTCTGAGCTTAGTCGAGTAGTCTCTGAGCTTAGTCGAGTAGTCTTTGAGAGTAGCCGGAGAGTCTTTGGGATTAGTTGAGCAATCCCTGAGTTTACGTAGATACTGTTTAAGGACTGACAGACTACTAGCTTTCTTGCGGTGCATTGCTGCGCGAATGCACCCTACAGCACCGTCATTTCTAGCCTTGACGCTTCACTAAGATACCGTGAGCGGTACATTGTGGCCCAGAGATCGAGACGGGGAGCAGCACAGGGACTTGAGGGCCAGTAATATACTCTACGAGATCGGAACAGGGACTAATCTACCAGCCCAGCGGTTGCGACCGTAGCGCTGGAGAAGCTTTTTGCGTCGCCGCTGCTTGGGTGGCCCGGTGAGGATAGCCAAGCTGTAGACCACCAGGTAAACACCAGCCCAAATGCTGTAGGCGTGGATAGAAACGCTGAGCTGGGGGCCACCGTAGTAGCGCATGAGCGTAGTCGACAAATCGACCAAGTAGATACTAAAGATAGCCCAGCGAATAAACGGAAAACACTTTCTAGCTAAGGGATATCGCGCAGAACCAATAAAGAAGACCGGATATTGCAGATACATCAGTAAAAAGAACGCCATGGCGAATACGATGCCGATCGCCGCAATCAGCGTATAGTTTTCCCCCAAAGAATCTAGGGTGATGCCAAGAGCCAAGAGCATGGCCGCAGTAACGTTGATCATCGCTATCCCTTAAACAATCACTGGTTTATGTCAGAAAGTGTTCTAGGGGTTAGAGTTCCCCAACCTGGAAATAGTTTAGTCAACCGAAAAAGATTTGTAGATTTGCTGCAAAGTTGACCGTGTTACCGCGATCGCTGTGGCAAGCGTTGTAGTCTTGAAAGTGGGCGGGCCAATGACTGGCCCAAATGCCCTGTCAATCAGTGCCAAGCATGAGCACCAGGGAGGTGACCTATGGCTGAGTCGGTATTGGGTAGCAATCCATTGTTTTGCTGGCAAGGCTAAGCGGCACCTCTGGTGGGTTGACCGCATGAAGCCTTGCCCTACGTAGGCTTCATTTGAGGAAAGACCCTTGAACTTAATTGAATTGGGCGGGTGGAGTGCCACCTGCGATCGCGCGTTTGCCCCTTGGGCAGAGGCGGGTTTTGAGGCGGGCCGAGTAGCGCTGGAGCATCGCGGTGCCTATCAGCTGTTGACCCCCGTTGGAAACTTATCGGCAGAGGTAGCTGGGCAATTTCGCCACCAGACCGAGGATAGTCAAACCTTCCCAGCGGTGGGCGACTGGGTGGTGGTGCAGCGGCAGGAAGGTGCCCCTGCCATCATCCACGCGGTGCTGCCCCGCCAGAGCGAGTTTGTGCGCAAGGCGGCGGGCGGCAAAACCGAGGGCCAGGTGGTGGCGGCCAATATCGATACCGTGTTTTTGGTGTGCGGTCTCGACGGCGACTTTAATCTGCGCCGCATTGAGCGCTACCTGGTGGCCGCCTGGGAAAGTCGGGCCAGGCCAGTTATCGTGCTGAATAAGGCGGATACCTGCGCGGATTTGGGCGATCGCCTCGCTCAGGTTGAATCCATTGCGATCGGTGTGCCCATCCACGCCGTCAGCGCTGCGACAGGGGCAGGGCTAGAGCAGCTCGCCCCTTACCTGGGGCCGGGGCAAACCGTGGCGCTGATCGGCTCGTCGGGAGTGGGTAAGTCAACGCTGACGAACCACTTTCTTGGCGTTCCATACCAGGCCACCCAATCTGTACGCGCTGACGATAGTCACGGGCGGCATACCACCACCGGGCGACACCTGCTGCCGTTGCCCTCGGGGGCGCTGCTAATCGACACGCCGGGGATGCGGGAACTACAGCTGTGGACGACCAGCGAAGGGCTAGGGGCGACCTTTGCCGATATTGAGGAACTGGCGGAAAATTGTCGGTTTCGCGACTGTCGGCACCAGGGCGAGCCGGGTTGTGCGGTGGAGGACGCAATCGCGGCAGGCGATCTGGAGCGCGATCGCCTGCATAGCTACCACAAGCTCCAGCGCGAGCAGCAGTGGATCGACCAGCGCCAGGATGCCCGCGCTAGCCTCAACAGCAAGCGCAGGTGGAAGACGATTCACAAAGCGATGCGCGATCGCCCGAAACAGTAGAAAAAGTCATCCTACTTGAGGGATAAATTTTGGTGCAGTATTCAGCGAATTGTCGAATACTGCACCAAAATTGCATGACACGGTTTATTTTTATGAACCAAGTTTATACTCGCCAGTTCTTTCTTTTTAAGATGAGAGTTGTTGGCAAAAGTTGGCGTTGCCGATCAAGAGGAATCTGGGTTTTCAGACTTCCCTGGTTTTACATTGAGTTAACTTACCTATAACTCAATAAGCAATATTGCCTCTATTTCTGTGATCGTCTTCATGCCATTTTAGCCTCAACTCTAGGCCAGGTTAACCGCTGTGGCCCTTGTCAATAGAGGATAGTAGTAAGCATATCCATCTCTTGACCGATTGACTTTTTCTGACCTTTGCGATTTTTGCACGGTTGACAGCGGTTTTCAGAGCTTAGTTTTTTGTCGAAATAACGCCTGGTTATAAATACACAGGATTTTGGGAAATGTCTACATTTTCATTGTTATTTATTGCAGTGCTGGGCATTGCCCTGCTGCTTTTTTTAGTCATTGTGCTGCGGCTACAGGCCTTTTTGGCGCTGCTGCTGGTGAGCTTTTTTGTGGCGATTATTGGCGGCATTCCCCCGGCTGAGATTGCTGGCGTAATTCAGGAGGGGATGGGCAACACTCTGGGCTACATTGCCATTGTGATCGCCCTGGGAGCGATGTTTGGCGAGATACTTCAGGTCTCGGGCGGGGCCGAGCAGATTGCCAACTCGCTAGTGAAAAAGTTTGGCGAAGACAATGCCCAGTGGGCCTTGGGCCTGGCCGGGCTAGTGATTGCCATTCCGGTATTTTTCGACGTAGCGCTGATTTTGTCGATTCCGCTGGTGTATAGCCTGGGTCGGCGAACGGGGCGATCGCTGCTGTACTATGCGATTCCTCTGGTGGCGGGCATTGCGGTGGGTCACTCGTTCATTCCACCGACGCCGGGGCCAGTGGCGGTGGCCTCGCTAATTGGGGCCGATCTGGGCTGGGTTATTCTGATGGGTCTGCTTGCGGGCATTCCAGCTATGGCGATTGGTGGGGTGTACTTTGGCAAAAAAATTGCGGGCAAAATTCACCTCGATGTGCCCGCCGAAATGGAAGAAGCTGCCCCACCGCCCCAGGGCACTCCGCTGAAAGAACTGCCCAGCTTTGGCATGGTGATGACCCTAGTGGCCATTCCGCTGGTGCTGATTTTGCTCAACACCGTGCTGGGGGTGGTCTTGCCCGAGGGCAACGTGGTGCGCAACTGGGCCGCATTCATTGGTCACCCGTTCGTGGCGCTGACCCTGGTAACGCTGCTGTCGTTCTACTTTTTAGGTACGCTGCGCGGCTACACCCGCAACGATATTCAGCGCATTGCCACCAAATCCTTCGAGCCGATTGGGTTGATCATTCTGGTTACCGGGGCCGGTGGCGTGTTTGGCCGCACCCTGATTGCAACAGGCGTTGGGGAAGCGCTGGCTACCGCCATGGCCGCATCTAATCTGCCGATCATTCTGCTGGCCTTTTTGATTGCTGTGGTTGTGCGGGTCAGCCAGGGGTCGGCCACAGTGTCGATGGTAACGGCGGCAGGCCTGGTCGCGCCAGCGGTAGAACTCGGCAATTATTCGCCGCCGCTGATTGCCGCAATTGTGATTGCGATCGCATCTGGTGCCACCGTCCTTTCCCACGTCAACGACTCGGGCTTTTGGCTGGTGGGCAAATTCTTGGGTATGACTGAGAAGCAAACCCTGCAGTCGTGGACGGTGATGGAGACCATCATTGGCTTAGTCGGCCTGGGGATTATGCTGATCGTGGGACTCTTCTTGTAATGACAGGCACCGCAATGGCCGAACAAAACTACATTATCGGGGTGGATATTGGCACCACCAGCACCAAGTCGGTGCTGTTTACCGAGGCGGGCAAGGTGGTGGGCAAAGCTCTGGTCACCTACCCCCTCTACACCCCCGATGTCGCCACCGCCGAGCAGGACCCGGAGGAGATTTTTACGGCCGTAGTCAACACAGTACGGGGGGTGATGGAAGCCTACGTACTCAACCCCTCGCAGGTGCTGGGGCTCTCCTTTAGCGCGGCTATGCACAGCCTGATTTTGGTGGATAAGGACGGCGAACCGATCAGCCGCAGCATCACCTGGGCCGACAACCGCAGCACCGGCTGGGACAAGCGCATCAAGGCCGACATGGATGGCCACGCAGTCTACCGGCGCACGGGCACCCCCATTCACCCCATGTCGCCCCTGGTCAAGCTGGCCTGGCTACGCCACGAACAGCCTGAGCTATTTCAGCGGGCAGCGCGGTTTATTTCGATCAAAGAGTATGTGTTTTATCGGCTGCTGGGTCGCTACGTGGTCGACCACTCCATTGCCACAGCCATGGGGCTGCTGAATTTGGAAACGTTGGATTGGGATCAGGGCGCTCTGGCGATCGCCGGAGTCGATCCATCATTCCTGTCAGAGCTGGTGCCTACCACCACCGTTCTCAAGGGGCTAAAACCCGCTATGGCCGAGGCGATGGGCCTGCGGGCCGAGACGCCGCTGATTATAGGCGCTAGCGATGGCGTGCTGTCGAACCTGGGGGTGGGGGCGATCGCCCCTGGTCTGGTTGCCGTCACCGTAGGCACCAGCGGCGCGGTGCGGGCAGTAGTCGATCGCCCCATCACCGACCCCCAGGAGCGGCTGTTTTGCTACCCCCTCACCGAGCACCAGTGGGTAATTGGCGGCGCGGTCAACAATGGCGGCATTGCTCTGCGCTGGGTGCGTGACCAGCTCGCCGACGCCGAGGTGGCCACCGCCAAACGCCTGGGTCAGGATGTCTACAGCCTGCTGACCCGAATGGCCGGGGCAGTATCCCCCGGCTCCGAGGGACTGCTGTTTCATCCCTACCTGATGGGCGAGCGATCGCCCCTGTGGAACGCCAACGCCCGGGCCTCGTTCTTTGGCCTCAGCGTCAAGCACACCAAATCGCACATGGTGCGGGCGGTGCTGGAGGGCATTGTCTACAACCTCTACCTGGTGCTAAAAGCGCTGGAGGATTTTGCTGGCCCAGCGACGCTGATTCAGGCCACCGGCGGCTTTGCCGAGTCGCCCCTGTGGCGACAGATGATGGCCGATATTTTTAACCGCGAAGTGACCATTCCCGAGCACTACGAAAGCTCTTGCCTGGGGGCCGCCGTGCTCGGGCTCCACGGTCTGGGTCGGGTGACATCGCTCGATATGGTCAGCACCATGATTGGCGCTACCTATCGGCATCAGCCCATCCCCGAGAAAGTGACAGTCTACAAAAAGGTGCTGCCCGTGTTTGAGCACCTGACCGAGGTGTTTGCGCGGGAATACGATGCGATCGCCGCCCTGCAAGCCGAGCTAAGCAACATCGACTTGCCCTGAATAGGTAACGCTGGCCAATTCGCTTAAGACAGTACTACCGTCTGTCGCCAAGTCTGGGACGGCGAACTGGCGTATAGCCATCGGCTGTAGGTTGCCTACAAAACCGTCCTAACCTTTGTGACGATGGCTATAGCGTAGGCACTGCTAGCCCGATCAAAACCCAGCCGATCAAAACCAAAAAGCCGGGGGTCATGCCCCGGCTTTTTAGGTCTGCGTCATCTCGGCTCAACAGCCTTCTGGGCCACAGAACGTGTGCGCGTACAGTACCTCCGCCTCACAGATATAGGAAATGCCCGCATAATCGTTGAAAAATTCCACTGCGACCCGATCCGCAATCTTCTCGGCCATATCCCGACTTTCGGTGAGCACCTCGAACTTTATATTCGCGGTGGTGTCGGAAACATTGGGCTGTCCCGATGAGCGCACGCTGCGACTACCTTTACCGCCAGTTTCTAGCACCGTATAACCGGTGGCTCCGGCTTCGCTGATGATTTGGGCGACCTTTTTCAGCAGAATCTTTTCCGTGATGATGACGAGT
This sequence comes from Nodosilinea sp. LEGE 07298, assembly GCF_015207265.1. Classification (GTDB taxonomy): domain Bacteria; phylum Cyanobacteriota; class Cyanobacteriia; order Phormidesmidales; family Phormidesmidaceae; genus Nodosilinea. The sequence continues at coordinate 15,250 of NZ_JADEXE010000142.1, forward strand.
TTGTTGGCTATCTTGCCCATGTAGGTAACCTCCTTGTGTGTGTATTTATTGAACTACTTAGTCGCGGGCCAGGGAAGCCCTGGCAGACCGCGACCCGCCTGAAATTAGCTGCCGATGATCGCTTGGGCAAGTCCGACGAAGAGTGGTATGCCGATAGCGATCGCAACTGGCGTGCCGACGGCTGTAGACGCGCCGATGTAGGCAGAGGGATTGGCTGACGGGATACCGGCCCGCAAGGTGGGCGGCCCGGAGATGTCTGAACTGGAGGCGGCAATAACGGACAGGAGCGCAACGCCGCCAGCACTGAACCCCGTGGCGTAGTGGGCAATCATGCCGAGACCGAAGCCAATGAACCCATGCAGCAGGGGCGCGATCGCAGCATACAGAGCGTACCACTGGGCCACCTTGCGCAGCTCGTTAATCCTTGACCAGGCCTCCATACCCATAACCAGCATCAGGATTGAAAGCAGGCCGCGGAAGAGGGGCTCGTAGAAGCTTTCAACGACACTTTCCGGCCGGGTTAAGATGCCGAGAGCGAGACCGAGCAGCAATGCCGATAGGGCAGATCCCTGGAGGCTTTCCTTCACGATGGGCCAGATCTTGACTCCATTGCTTGGAGCACCGCTCGGCCCGCTAGAATACCCACCGGCGCTACCACCCGACTCGCCAGGGTATCCGCCTGCAGTACCGCTGCGCTGATCGATAGGAGCCCCGCCTGCGGCAACCGGCTGGTCGATGGGAGCCCCGCCTGCGGCCACTGGCTGCATGCCGGTATAACCATCCTTGCCGATATACTTCTCGTTTTTGAGATACTTGTCGCGCTTCTGCTTGCTGGTATAAATGCTGGCCAAGACGATCGCCGTCACGAGCGCTGGGATATCCATAAAGGGATAGAGTGCGCCTGCCCAAGGCTCGTAGAAGACGCCTTGGGCGTCTAGTACTGTGATGCCGGCAGCGAGGGTAGAGCCACTCACGGCACCGAACAAGCCTCCGGTCGCAAGGGCATCTGTGGCTCTAATGCCCGGCAGCTTGCCCAACGTGTAGTTCGCGATAAACACGATCGAGATCCCTATTGCCGTGGCGAACAGCGCGGGCAACAGCATCTCCGTCAGATTGGACTCGCGGATCGCAATGCCGCCCAGCAGGCCGACCTTGATCAGCAGCATGAAGACGATGAACTTATAGATCGCATCTGGGATGGCCAGTTGGCTACCGAGGGCGGCAATGACAATACCACCAAGTAGAAAGCCGAGCGTAGGGGACTGCAACTGCGCCCCGAATTTCGTTAAGAACTCTGCCAAGAAATCCACTAAAACCTCCTTCCGCCCCCTCTGCAAGGGGTGATTACTGTGATAGGTGAGCTTTGAAGAGTAGGGGTGAAACGCTTCACCCCTACAGCACAGGTGCTACGAGAGAACCTGTTAACAGGGTATTTAGAGATAGCTGCTCTCCGAATGGGGCCGGAAGGTGTCGCTATCTCGCATCACCCTTTATAGACCCTTATCTATCAAGAACCGAATCTCTATGTGCTTAAGTCTATCCTGAAACGTATTGGTTTTTGCGCTCCCTTGACCTGGATTTGAAACGCAATGTCAAATTTAAGTCATAAGTTTCTCTTATTTTTCTGGAAGCCTATATATCCCTGGTTAATGTGAATTGCGATCGCAGACTTTTCTTTACACGTTGTTGTCATCCAGAAAAGCTCTTTATTTCTAGACAGCAACAACATTGCCGCTCTACAGCCGCTAGTAACCCTCACGAATCTCAAACCCCTGTCGCGGTACAACTCGACATTGTGGGGTTGTCTTTGTCGATGTCGCACCGGAATGTGTCAACAAAAATGAGACAAAAACTAAAAAGAGATTAGTGTGGAACCGCCGGGCTGTTAGGAGCCGCCAGCGGTGGATTGATCCAAACGGCAGTGGGCACAACAGGTGGGCTGGGCGGAT
>NZ_JADEXE010000143.1 GCF_015207265.1 Nodosilinea sp. LEGE 07298
GGTAACACCCGGTCACTGGCTAGAGGGGGGGGAGGTGCTACTCTCTAGGGCAATCGCGCATCCTGCCTCAGAAGCTGCATTTTTGACGGGCATCATCGGGTCTACCTTGAGCGACTGGCATCGCCGGGGCAAATACCTGCTGGGTCAGCTAACCCAGGCCGACGGCAGCCCCGGCGGCTATCTAGGGGTACATTTGCGCATGACCGGTCAACTGCTGTGGCTCGACCCTAAAACTCCCGTGCAGACTCACTGCCGAGTGCGGCTGTGGCTGAGCGAAAACCACGAGCTGCGCTACATTGACCAGCGTACATTTGGCCGCCTCTGGTGGGTGCCCCCTGGATCCGCCCCTGAGGCCATCATGACGGGGCTGCGCACCCTGGGACCAGAACCCTTTGACGACAGTTTTTCAGTGGCCTACCTGCGCCAGCGACTAGCCCACAGCCGTCGTCCGATCAAAAATGCCCTGCTCGATCAGGCTTTGGTGGCGGGTATTGGCAACATCTATGCCGACGAAGCCCTGTTCTTAAGCGGTTTACGCCCGCTTACCCCCAGCGATCGCATTGGCTCCCAGCGTCTGCAACGGCTGCACAGTGCCATTCGCAAGGTGCTCACCACCAGCATTGAGTCGGGTGGCACCACCTTTAGTGACTACCGCGATATTTACGGCATCAACGGCAACTACGGTGGCGTTGCCTGGGTTTACAATCGCGACGGCGAACCCTGCCGCGTCTGCGCTACCCCTATTTGTCGCCTCAAACTAGCGGGGCGATCGGCCCATTATTGTCCTCAGTGTCAGCAATAGGAAACCGCGACTATTACAGGCCTGGAAACTAGTACTCTGCGGCGCAAGTTTAGATGCTATTCTCCGGGGGCTAGGGAGCCAAGCAATTCGGAATGGTGGGCATATTTCAGCCGTCGAGTACTAGACTGCCAGTGGCTCCCTCTTTCTCGACAGAGGGGCCGCAACAGAGCAATTTCGTGTACAGTAAAGCTGAGGTTGATAGCAAGTAGATCTATGGCAGCAACGTTAAAGCGGGGCGACCTAGTGCGAGCCGTACGCGAAAAACTGGAAAACAGCGTGGAATCCACCGCCAGCGATACCCGTTTCCCGCCTTATCTATTTGAAACCAAAGGCGAAATTTTAGAAACCAGCGACGACTACGCCCTGGTCAAGTTCGGGGTAGTGCCTACCCCCAATATTTGGCTACGCCTCGACCAGCTAGAGAAGGTTTAGTCGCTGTAGCCGATAGCTACCAGACTCACTCAATAAAGATTATTTCTCCCCACAAGGGCTGCCCCACAGCAGTGAGCCTCGCCATCTACTTCAGATAGCGAGGCTCACTGCTATGGCCAAAGCTTAGGTTCTAGCCGACCTATAGCTCAGAATCGATCGGCAAGCCGCCTGCTTCAAGAGGGCTAGCGAGGTCAGTAGACATGACCGCAGAGGCTTCGGGAATGGGAAAAGCTGGCTTGTCGAGGGCAATCTCTAGGGCTTCCGGCTGGGCAACGGTAGCCATTCGCCAGGAAGGAGTACCCATTCCAGCCCCAGACAATAGGTTGATAACGCCAATGGCGGCTACTCCAGCACTAGCCATGGTGACTAACTTAAGACGGTGATTGAGGCAGTGAAATACCCCTACGAGGGTCGCTTCTGCGCCGCAGTCTGGAGCGATAGTTTGGCTGCGCATTCCCTGGCGCAGGGCCAGCAGACGATGGTAAAGGCTACGGGTGCCGTCGTCGTGCTGAATCCAGCGAAGCACCTGCTGGCGCTCTTCGGGGGTGACCTCACCATCGAGGTAAGCGCTTAGCAACTCGAAGCGATCGCGCTTAGTGGCATCTAAATCGTGACAATATGATGCAGCTGAGGCCATAGACCTATCGGGGTTACTCCCCTGAGATGGCATCTGAACGTGATTAGGCGTGTAAGGAGAGGTAGTCATACCAAAAACAACACCTGAAGGTAAGCAACTAAACAACGACCAAGGCAGATATTAGGCTCTAAAGGCCCCTGATTGACCAAATAGCCGAATCAGGTGTTTTTACTGCCGGTACTGATCATAATGCCAACACCCTAAAATCGGTAACCTCTTGGGGGTATTTCTAACCGGTAAATCATGAATCCTTAGGTATAGGTTTACAGACTTTTCTTAACGGCGCAATGATGGTGCAATTTAAGTACGGATCGCTTCGTAAGATTTCGCATGGGAAGGAGTTGGCAGAGCACCCTGTAGAGGCAACGTTTAGCAGGTGAGGGTTAGTAGCCTAAATAGGGCTGTAAATCGGTTTGCAAGCGCTGACGAGCCCGGGCAATGCGAGACTTTACGGTGCCCAGAGATACCCCGGTCATATCGGCGATCTCTTCGTACGAAAGCCCTTGAATCTCGCGCAGCACAATGGTGGTGCGAAATACTTCAGGCAAATCGGCAATGGCGCGATGCAGCTGATCGTAAAACTCCCGCGTCATCATCGTATCTACAGGGCCAGGGGCGTTGGCTGGCACATCCCAATCGATGGTGCCGTCTTCTAAATTAAGAGGGGCATCAAGGGAAAGGGTAGCCCGATTGCGCTTGCGCCGCCGCAGCTCGTCGTAAAACAAGTTGGTAGTAATGCGCCCTAGCCAACCTTTAAACTTGGCTGGATCATTCAAACGACGCATATTGCGGTAAACCCGGATCCAAACCTCTTGGGCGAGGTCAGCCCGATCAGGCCAGTCGGGGGCTAAGTGGTAGAGCAGCTTATCTACATGACTTTGGTAGCGGCGCAGAAGTTCGGCGAACATGGTTCGCTCGGGCCGTAGCCGCTGCTGGCAAAGGGCTACCAGTTCTGTGCTGGTCAACTGTTCAGGCTTGACAGCAGACTGAGGGGCACTAAGAGAAACAGGCCAGGTCGAGAACATGGATTGACTCATAGCTTTTAGTAGTAGGCCGACATGACATGGCTACCAGCAAGCCGCTGAGGGCTAAATGCCGGTAGCGCTGTGGCTCCAAAGACAGGCGTGATTAATGCGTGATTAATGTGAAACATTGTGACGAAGAGACCCTTTCTCGAAGACCGACCTTGTGCCTGTGAATTGTCTGGCACATCGCCAACGGGCAGGAGGTGAGCTTGTAGGCAGTCAGATTTACATTCAAGTCGAGCCAGCGGAGTGATATAACAGATTAGAAGCCCTGCCATAATGGCAGTCATCCCCCTTTGGAGAGGTGGCAGAGTGGTCGAATGCGCCCGACTTGAAATCGGGTGTCCGCAAGGACCGAGGGTTCGAATCCCTCCCTCTCCGTACTGTGGTTTCAGGCTTTCTACAATGCCGGGGCCATAGGCTAGCTCATATAATTAGCTGCCCCTAGGCCACAATTGGTGGTAAGTCTGGTGGTAATCTACCACGGGCGTCTAGGGAAAGTTGAGCAACGCGAACTCCCCAAAGTATTCTCGGGCTGCTTGATCGTAGGCCAGTGCAGCTTCAACTGCTGTAAGCCAGCACTTAAGGTGCTTGGATTTACGCTCAATAGTAATGGTGGCCTTAAACTTACCGTTCGCCATCAGGCTGACTCCTTTATATCCAGAGGAGTTATCTCGCCTTACTCCCTTATTCCCTTCGTTAAGAGTTTGGGTGGCTAGCCGTAGGTTGTCTCGGGTGTTGTCTAGGCGAACCCTGCTGCGGTGATCGACCATCTCATTTGGAAAGAGCACTCGACCTAGCTTGCGCTCCATTACTAATCGATGAAGCTTTATGATCCCGCCTGGTGAGTACTGTTGTATGTACCCGCGCTCAGTCTCGTACCAGCTTTCCGCATTAAGGTCATCATCCTCAGGGGAGATAATCGCGTCATAGTTGCGGTTGGTAAGTTTTAATAAGGCTTGCATAGTTTTCTATAGTTTCAATAGATAAAAATAAAAGCCGGGTAGGCCCGGCTGTCTGGTCTAAGCGGCTATGTCTTTTCTTCGCTTGCCCAGGCGGATGTGACTGACACACCCTGGGCTGACGCCTGCCTGCTCAGCGACTTTCTTATTCGACAGGCCGTCCCGAATCAACCGCTTGATTAGAAAGACCGTTTCATCGGGCAGCTTGCCGCGAACTGCTCCAGCAGCAATTCGGTCAGCAGCGTTGTCAGCGCCATTACCTGCGTACAGGTGATCGGGCCTCCAGCAATTTGGGTTATTACAGCGATGTAATGCCCATTGACCGTCTTTGAGAGGGCCATTGAAGTGGAGATAGCTAAGCCGATGAAGTCGGTAGCTTTTGCCGAAAACGCTCAGTAAGCCATAACCATCTGGGTCTTTTCGGTGGTAGTCCCAGCAGCCGCCGACAGGCTGGTCTTGGATTAGGTCAGGTAGCTTAGCCTCAAAGTATGCCAAGGCTTTTTCAAGGGGAGAAAGAGAATTGATTTCCTCTTTCAATTCAGCGAATCTCTTGGAATTAAAGTGCATTATTAGAAGTGCAAAATCAACACTTTTAATATCGCAAGATGTACCCCTTAAAGTCTGTTCAACCTATTTTGTATGGTTGTATTTGATTGACAAATAAAAACCCAACCGAAGCTGGGTCTGTTGATTTTACACTTAAGTTTATTCTAGCAGGAAAACATCAATATGTGGTTTGAGAAAGCTTCTAGGTTAGATGCCCTAGAGAAGCGTATCGCGGCTGTTGAGAAAGTAAATGAAGCTCAGACAAAAGTGATTCGGAAGAATCAAAAGCATATGTTCCTTATTACAGCTATAGCCTGTTTGTCATTGACTCTGAACTTTGCCGCGAAATCAATAGAAGAAGAGGATAAAACATTCTTCTATGATGTTCTACGGCTGTTGATGGGTGGTGCAGGCCTAGCAGCATCAGCGAAGACACTAGAGTTAGAGGTTAAGCCACTGCCTCAGTCACAGACTTCAATTTGCCAACCAAGTATCCAAAAGTTACAGTGACGACGACGCCTGACACTTCATCAGTAATTCGTTTCTGTATGATGTTTCCACCCGTGAAAGTAAATTCAACGGTGATTAAAAGGGTTTCTTTATCAGGGCCATCCCATTGGTGATAGCCAGTGATGGTTTCTCCATCAAAATCAAACTCTTTATGTAGGCTGCGGTGCCCGCTTAGTCGCCCTGAAAGTAGCTGGTGCTCAAGCGTTAAGGTGTCTTCACCTTTAATAGCTCTTATGTTGTTTCCAACAATGGAAAGTGCGTTAGGCATCGATATAAATCACCTGTTCGCTGGGACTAAAGAGGAAACTATCTGAGGATTGCCAGGTGATTAACCGTTGAAGGAATCCTCCTGGCGCAGGCGCTGCAGTGGTTAGTAAACCCTGTTCACCCAGGAAGGCTGCTTCGTTGTCGTAGTCGCTCCAGAGTTCGCTATCATCCCAATCTTCTGAATCATCCCAAGCAGCCTCGACTGCAGTGGTTCGCATGATTCCGTGCCTGACAATTTTGACAGCAGCATCCATAGCAACTGCCTCTAAGGTCATCCCAGCGACACGACCAGCGTGAGCAGGATTTGACGCAGAGGCGTATATAACTTTATCGCTACCATCGAAGACAACCGCGCGCATCGCTTCTAAAGATGTGCCAGCTATTTCATCAGTAACGATTGCATCGTATGTGGGTCTGTAGCTAGCACCGCCGAGGCTAACCGCAATATTAGGTCTAGCAGCCGTTGTGACTTGAATGTTTTGGGGCGTGGGGTTCGTAACTGAAACCTGGACGACTTGTGGGGGAGTGATACTAGACATCTAAGGTCACCCCCGCTGTGACAAGAATTTCGCCAGCCAGGAACCGATTCACAATACTTTCAGGGCTTCCATCGTAGACAACCAGATCCCAGTAATAGGGTCGCCTACCTGGGATTAGAAGATCGACTTCATGGGGTTGGAGACCAGTGTCGCGGTCGTCCCAGTCAATCACTTGACTCCAATCAATCGGGTAGATGTTTGGTGTTAGGTTAACGGTTTGATCGCTGGTTAAACCGACAATGATTCTCCCCTCAGAAGCGGGTTGTTCGATGAATGTTTGGAAGGTCACCCGAGGGCTAGTCGGGTGCAAATGTTTTGTCAGTTGAGCACGAACGCCTAAACCTGTTAAATCAAGGTCGAGGTCGAGAACAATCCCGAAGGTCGCGCTTTGCTGGATTGTGAGATTATAAAGACCATTTTGTACGCTCATAACGAGATAGGCTCTGGGAAACGATTCCCAAAGCCTATCTATTTAAGTATTCTATTGTCTGGGCAACCTATGGTTTTAGATTATCCTCAGAACGCAAGCAAAACTTAGGATTGCCCACCACCATCTCTATGAACTTTGTGTATTTCTTATCTGGTAGGGCACACAAAGTCAGAGCGAACCCAGGCATTCCATTGGTTTGTGCCTACCATAGACCAAGATTCTCCCTGTTGATTTTGGACGACTTCAAATACAGATATAGATTGGGCAATGTCCTCTCCTGCCGCTAGAGAATAGCTAACACTTGAGAAGTAGTTGTCAACGGCAGCACCTCCAGAGCCAACTTGCACCAATCCTTTGGCGTGATTTGTACCTGGGCCAGTTCTTAAATTCACTCTTGATCCTGGATCTCTTGTGCAAATGTTATAGAAATTGGATTCGCTAGTTTCCTGTGCAAAACTGGGAATTGCTGTGCTGCCGACAAAACCAAGGGCCAGCAAACATATAGTACTAAGGCTAGTTTTTCTCATCGGTTCTATTCTCAATAATTTAATTTAAGACTAATCCTTCTTGTGCAGATCGCGACTGTGGTTTTGGAGCCAAGCCAGAATAGTTGTTGACCTTAGACCACATTCTCCTGCTAATTGACGAGCTGCATGCTCTGGGAAGAATCCTCTTTGTAGAGATATAGCATAATTTCTGCATCCCTAAACACCGCTATTAACAACGTTTATACCTGATTTACATAAGGCTTTATAAATGAGTTGATTTCATTTAACTGGCTTAGAGTGCCCATAAAGTTTGTCAAGCTGGCGAAGAGCACCTCCCCGTCAATGTCATCTTCCATCAGGGCAGGTGCCCCGGCTTTAATCAGCCGACTCACGCCATCCTGAAAAGAATTTAGCTCCGGCTCACTTACCAGGAGACCCAACACGACCGTTCCCCGCTAGCGGGCTGGTGGATGAAAACCTCAAACGAAACTTGCTGGCTACTGGGGTGCAAGTGTTTTGTGAACTGAGTCCGCGCCCCTAAGATTGTTAGGTCAAGATCAAGGTCGAGGACAATCCCGAAGGTCGCACCCTGATGAGTGTCATATTATAAAGTCCGTCTGAACGGCCATTGAAAAAGCTCTAGAGAATACTTCTTCAGAGCTTATCGATTGAACTATTCAGTTGTCTAATAAACTTTGAATTTAGCTTATCTATGAACTAAAACAGCTCGTACCACCTTTTGTAGAAGCTTTTGAATATTTCTAACTCATCAATGAACCATACAGAATACCCAACATTCTCCAATCGCTGAGCTGCCTGCTTAGCATCATACATACCACTTACTGGTGTGAGGCCTGCGATTACAAGGAGCTTGTCTGGGCGAGCTTTAAGGTAGGTCGTCAGCTGCCCAGCAGCTTCAAACAAGTGTGATCGTGTGAGAACCTTTTTGCACTCAATGATGTAAGCACTTGTAATTAAGTCTGCTTTTCCGCCCCCTTTGAGCAGAACTTCTGTAGCAGCCTCATACCCATGGACTTTGAAGAAAACGAACAGAAACTTCTTCAGGGAGAGTTCGGAGGGGAAGTACATAGGCGGCATTTGAATTTGGGCACTCTGGACTCAGGATTTGGGTGCAGGCATGGTCAGATGGAAGAAAGTCGGTTCAGGCATCGGCCTAGGAGTCGCAGGAATAGTATCTTTGTTCTTGCTCCATCATAGTGGATGGAGCAGTTCATCGCTATCGAATTCACGCCTCTGGTGGCAACTGGTGTGTGACCTTCAGGCCAGATGGCAGCAGCAAGTTCATGTACGGCGTCAAAGCCTGTGGCTATGAGTGATAAGGATTTAGATGTGCCTGAAGAGCTGGGTGCTACTTACGATGGAAGCCCGATCCCTGCGCCTTCACAGCCTTGCACGTTAGAGCAGCAGTTAGCCTTGCTCGATTGGCATCCTCTCTTCACTGGCCGATGTCCTTGGTATGAGGCTCCGTTGCTGCAGATAAAGCCATCAAGAGTCCAATGGGGTTGTAAACACTGTTTGGGGGTTTAGCTGAAAAACTTTAAAGGAATAAGCCGGGGGGTTGTTTGCTGTTTTTCTAGGGTTTAATCTACGTCGTCCCAGTCAACATTTTGAACCATAGGCTCAGGCGCTGGTGTGGGTTCAGGTATGGGCATGGGTTGAGGGATAGCAACTGGTCCAACAGGGGCAGGTTGAGGAACTGAGTGAATCACTGGGGCTGGTTCAGGAGCCTTGGTGCAGATTTCGATGAAACGAACTAGAGCATAGTTCAAGACTTCGGAATCATTGAGAGCTTTACCGGGCCCACCAAGGAACTCTCTAACCTGGTCAAGAAGTTCCTTTTGAGTTGAGACACGGACTGTCGTGCGTTTGACTGTCTTGCTGCTCTTTCTACGTGCTTTGGGTTTAGAGTTTGGAGTTGTCATTACGCGGCCACCTTTTCTTTCTGAGATAGACTTACAGCTCTGGAGTGCAAACCTGTAGCGTTTGCGAATTGAGGGTCACTGACAATCTTGAAGTTAAGACCTTGCGCCCACTCCTTAACGTAAGGAACGAGGGAACCACCACCAGAGAGCAACAGGGTGCGGCCAGGCTCATCTAGGTACGAGGCTGAAAGGCTTTGGTATAGTTCACTCTCAAGACTTTTCAACCAACGTTGAACCACAGGTTTAATTACGTCTCGGCAATCAACCTTGATCTTTTCTACAGTGGCAATCCCTTTGTTCTTGAGCATAGCCATCAGACCTTCGTTAGACATGACGCGCGCGTAATGCTTGGACATCCCGGCATCAGAACGAATGAGGGACTTCAACTCATTACAGATAGTCAGCTGTCCTAAAAGAGACTTAACGCCGCTGTGAGGCAATTCGATTACAGAATCAAGGGCGAGGCGCGCTGCGTTCATGGGAATCGCAAGCACAGTACCACCGCCAATGTCGAGAATGAATGACTTCACTGGGCGATTCTCTTGGCCTAGGACAACACCAGCAGACTCGTAAACAATGTCCAGAACGTCTATGCAGAAGGTTTTGGTCTCTTGAGTTTCATCTTTTGTGGTGTAGGTCACGGAGTGAACTCCATTGAGACCTTCTTTCATGGCCTGTCCGTAGGTAGCTTTATCGTGAACGCTGGCTACAAGCTTGATGCAGTCTCCATTTTGGATATGGGGCCAGATAGCAGCAACCAATAGGGGGAATGCGAAACGAGGCTTGCCTTGACCAGTGCGATCACCAACGACAACCTGGTAAGGCTCGTAAACTTCGTTTGTACTCCAAGACTTGAAGAACTCCCGCTCGTTACCCTTCTCTGGGTCAGTGTGTAGGGTGAAAGAATATGAACTTCCTTCAGTAACGATAGAATTCTGGTCAGTAGCCAGGCTACTGGGGATAACAATCTTCTCGATCGTTCCGTCAGGTTTTTCAAGGCAAATCTTACACCAGTGGTTGCCAGGGTCGTATCCGATAAGTACTTGTTGCATTGTGTTTTGAGTCCTTGTTTGAGTCGGGCATTGAACTGAACATGTAGCGGCAGTGTTATGTATCATGGCATCGGTTTAAATCGAGTTGGGTTGAGTTACTAAAGTTGGTTTAATTTAACAACTTAGGTTAAATATAGCAAATTTGTCTCAGCTAATCTGTTCAACTGTTGATGGTGAGCCGAAGCCTTTTCAGTAATAAAAAATCTCCTGGTCGTAAACCTAGGAGCTACTCCATTTATAGAGTGATCAGTTTAATTAATTTCGCAATTTGATTCAGAGAATTCTACTGAATCTACGAACTCCTGGAGAACTTCTGCGGCCCCTTCATTAGCTTCGCTGAAGAGAGAGCTTTCGCAGGCTTGCCTAACCACACGTTCTTCAGCATAAAAACCAGCTTTCATTAATAAATCAGAACCCACCTGTCCTTCCAGCTGTGTTCTGGTTCCTTCATCCAAGTCAGCGTCGGTGATACTAGCGTAAGAGTCTACAAGCTTAGCAGGCGGCAGGCTTAGTACTGTCTGACCATCTACGATTCTGATGTTGTCAGGTTCAATAGCATTAAAGTCTACTTGGGCTGAGGCAGAGCCAGTAGCGTGATAACTTGCTACGACATCCCCAACCTTCTCACCACTCACGTAGGAAACCACGCTGGCGGGAATGTCGAACTCAAAGCTCTCTTCAACTTCAGGAGCTTCAGCACGATCGCGTATAGCTTGAAGAAGGATATCCCGCGTGTCTACCTCATAAAAGTGATTGGAGACCAGGTGAGGCAGGTTCAGGGGAGTTGACTTAAACGTTGAGTCTCCCGGCTGACCAAACGCTGCTGCAGCTGATAGAGCGGCTCCTACAGCAAAAGGACCAACGAATGCAAGTGTAAAAACTTTCTTGATAGAGAGGGACATGATTACTTATTAGCCAAAGTCCAACAGGTTTGAACCCACTGGAAGTATTCGGGAGCGGTTTCTTTCATACCAGCGGGGTCTAAGACGAACCAGACAAATCCTTCTGCATAAGACTCGCCGCTGCTTGACAGTCCATAGCGGGAGTTGTTCTGCTGTGTGGGCACGTAACCAGACACATCGTTGGGAAATTTTCGTTCAGCTTGAGCGAACACCTGGTGGCCAGCCTCATGGAGGAATGTCAGCAGCAGCGCTAGGTCAGTACCCTCACCAGCTTCAGCAGCAATCGTCCAGGCTAGTTGCTCTGGGTCAGAATTACCGCCTTCGAAAGTTTTCTGGAATTTACTTTGCTTCTTCTCTAGTCGATTTAATAGAGATTCGATATCAGACGCCTCGACTTCAAACTCTCCGTCAGCTTGCTGTGCTGATGTATTCAAAACAGTTGCTTTGAACATTCCAGAGGTGTGGCCTAGATTCTCATCGTAAGCACCGTTCTCCATAGGGAGAAGCGCGGCCATCTGTGCTTGGAGAATCTCGTCGCCGCCATCCCTCACCAGACCCTCAGTGAGTTCATCATTCGAGCGTGATGGATGCTCATTTAAGAATTCAGATACTCCCACATAAAAATCTCGTTCGGTCAGGTTGCGCTCGTCATAGTTCAGGGTGACAACATCATTTTTGTTAATGAAGTCAACCACCAGGCGAAGGCGATGCCCTAGGGTTAGGTCTTGAGCAGCTAGACCCTGAAGCATGGAATCCCAGCTGGGGCCTTTAAACCGTGGGTTGACGGCCAAGACATTGCGGTCGTGTAAGTCGAGAACACTGGGGTCAGTACCCAGATGGAATGTTTGATTGGCAAGTGACATGGTCTCACTCAGGGCGCTAAGATTTTCGGGCGATGTGGATGTAGGAACAAATTGCTTAGGAGTCTGGCTCTGGGTTATTAAAGCCGTGACTAGCAGAGCGCTTGAGAAGATGGCATGTGCGTATAAGGTTGTCATTTTTAACTGTATATAAAGGAGTAAATTCCGCACATTACTGAGCGGGACTATATAGGACTTTATTGACCAAACGTTCTTTGGGATTCAGCGATTTGTTCAGGGGTTCGGCCACCAATGTAACTAGGCGGCAGTTCACTTACTTCATCAGGCACAGCCTCAGTTACTTCAGCTTCTGGGGCGGTGACAGTATCAGACTCTTGAACTCCTACAACGGGCGAACACTCATCAGCCGGTTCGACAATGACTTCAGAGACATATGCCTTTAGAACTTGAGCGGCCTGCTCGCTTGCCTGGCTGAGAATGTCTGAGTCACAGGCGAGTTCACCGATTTGAGTATGAGCTTCTTTCTGAGCTTCAACGAGGGCAGAAGCAGTCTGACTAGGGCCAAAACCAAATGAGGTTTCGGTGATCGCAGCATCCTCGACATTAACGTAAATTTCAAAGAATTCCGCCTGGGGCATCTGCAGGGTCACAATGCCGTTAACGATCTGAATGTCTTCTTGAGTAATAGCCCCAAGGTCAACGCCAGCTTTAACACGACCTGTCGCACTGTAGTTTAAGGTTGTCGAACCAACTTTTACACCAGCGAGTTGGCGCTCCAGTTCGACGGGGATTTGCAAATTGAATTGGCTCTCGACGGTATGAAGTTCAGCGACATGTTGAAGACTCTCGAAGGCGACCTGACGAAGGTCAATAGTCTGGACCTTAGTGGAGGTGCCAGAACTATTAGATACAGCTGAGGCCTTAACGCCTTCGACTTGCTGCTGAACAGCATGCTCCATGGACAGTGGTGAAAAGAATGCGATCGCGGCACCAACGGTGGCACCAAAGCAGATTAAGTTGAAAAGAAATTTCATGATTCGATTTCCAGGGGATGAGTTGGGATTATTTCTGTTTGGTGCTGAAGTAGGCAGAGCCTAAAACATTAAGAGCCTCTTCCTGCTCAGGACTCCAATCGGGATAATCAGCCGAGGAGCCGCCATCACGAACGCTGATAACTTCAGCAGTCTGTTGGTCATTGAGAGAATCGACACTCTGTAAAGCTTCAGGGCTAGGATCATTACATCCGATAGCAGTAGCAGCAACAACAGCGAGAGAGAATAAAGTGAGAAACTTTTGTCTTTTCATTTGAAATCCTGGGGGTTTGAGTTGGGTTTGAATCGGTAGTCTGAGTTATTTCTTTATTCGGCTGGAGCTTCAGCAGGCGCTTCTTCGGCTGGAGCTTCAACTACGGTATGCTCGACACCAGGCACGCTTTGGTTAGCAGTATGTGAGGGATCGCCAAGACCGATCGCAACGCCAGCGAATAAGCTTACGAATCCAGTTAAAGCACAGGCAGCGACTAAGCGTTGAACACCGATTCTGAATCGCTTAGGGTTAGTCTTCAAGTCAGTTCTTACTTCTGCGACGGTGTCTGAAATGAGCTGAGTAACACCGTCTAAAGCGAATCGGCTGGCAGTACCCAGACCTCTTGCGCTAGTATTAGCAACGATTCCAGCATTCTTTAAAGCTTCTTGAGCACCGAGTGCTGCGGCTTGTCTTAGTAGAACGGCGATTTCCTCTGAAGCTTTAATTTCTTCGTCAGTGTGTACGACGATTTGAGTCGAGTTATCAGTCATAAATCCTCCGGGGGTCTCCCTTTGTTCCATGTAGAAACAATATCAATTCAATACCCTTGAAGTGTGGTCAACCAGAGTTTTTTGTTAACAATAAAAAAGGCTCCAGGTGGAGCCTTGTAATGCTAGAAAAATCTTGGGCTTGAGCTAAAAGAACATTGTGCTAGAGCGACTAACATCAGAAATTCTTAGGCGCACACTCGGATTACCGAATAGACTGTAAACGAGATAACGTCGGTCGAACTCAACCTCAATACTTACAGGAAGGGCGAGAGCAAATCCTAAAGCAACGACTGGGACGACGAGATTAATCTTTCTGAATTGGAGCATTGGGGTAGAGACCTTTGTGGTTATTTGGATTCAAAACTTGTGCCGGTTGGCTCAACGAAGGCTTTTAGGATTCGCTGAAGAATCCCAGGGGTTTTGGGCTCCTCCTCGATAACTTCCTCACCGTTTAAGCGACCAACAACGGGTTCTGGTTCAGGACCAAACTCAACAGGTGCTTCAGCAGAAGCTCGTTGGGCAGCTAGGAGAACCTCAGAACTATCGAACCCGTTAGCGTCAATCGCTTTTTGAACCATTCCCATGCGTCGGGTCTGGTCAGCATGAACGGCTTCCCAGGTGTTGCACTTACCGTTGAGGCAGAGACCATCAGCCCAGAACTTCCCGGTCTCAGAGTTTTTGTATGATTCAACCCGCGCGTGAGTGATAGCAGTGTCTCCGGTTTTACCCATCGCCTTAGCCTCAGCCAGACGGTCGATATAACCTTTTCCACCAGCAAGCGAGCGAGAGGCGATTGACCCAGGGGTTGAACCTGCGACAATGCCGCCACCCCAGGGAGATTGATTCAAAAGGTCAATCAAATTCAGCATCTCCTTCAGGTCCAAGTCAACGCCCAGGCGCTCGGCGTCTTTCAGAACAATCTCAAGTTGACCCTCAATCCTTTTGAGCTGCTTTTCATCAGCCTGCTCAGGCGTCATAGAGCCATCGTGATGTTGGTAAGAAAATGAACCGATGTTGGAGGCTTGGTTGCCGGGGTCAGTGTGCTCTTTGTAGTGCCGGGTGTGACCACCATTGGGATGGCGAGTTCCTTCGGCGCTTCCCACAGCTTTTGTCACTAGGGAGTCAGCACCACCCTCAAAAATGGCGTCAATCTCCACAGCTGCAGGAGGTTGTTCAGCAATGACTTCAGGAGCCTCAGCGGGAGGAGCAGCCTTTAACGCCTGAACCTCAACGATGCTGGCAACCGAGTTGGGGTCGAGCCGATGATTATGCTTTTGGAAGGCAGGGGGGCCTTCAGCAACGTGAATCTCAGACTCAGCACCCCAGTGCAAGATGCCAGGCAAGGTGGAACGAACCATCAGGAAGCGCTCAGCACCAGGCTGACGAGCTTGACCGTAATCACCACCACTGCTTTTGACGCCAATGTGAGAGTGAGGCCCACCGCTTGAACCAGTATTTCCGGTTTGAGCGATAACACGCTTGCCCAGTTCGTTCGGCTGGATTTCGAAGGTCTGAGGACCGCTCGCTTTCCATTCTTGCCAGGACTTGCCGAAAGCCGCATCAGCGTGCAAAACCTGAAACTTAAGGTCAGGTGTACTAGGGTGAACCTGCTCGACAACGAGACCGCCGCCGCCCTGGTCGTACCAAATGGATACACTAGTACCAACGGCATAGATGGGCGAACCAGTTGCCAGGGGAATATCGACACCCTTGTGAGGTCTAGGCCCATTGCCCAGATCGCGGTTGTATTGGTAGCTGATGACTGGCATTCCTTGAATGTAGGAAGCCGTGGCACGACCGCGACCGTTATGTAGGTCAGCACCACCGAGCAGCTCATCAGGAGTCCAGAGAGCTAAAGGCTTGGCCTGTTGAACGCGCTCAGACTCAGAGGGAACCTGCCCGTCCATCAACGCGCGCTTGGTCTGCTCACCAACAATTCCATCAGCGGGCAGACCGTGGTCGAATTGAAACCGCATGATCGCAGTTTGGGTTTGAGGACCAAAGTTTCCTGTTACATCGACTGTGTAGCCAAGCCAGTTCAACTTTTTCTGAGCCAGGTGAACCCAGTTCTGGTTCGTCATGTCCGAAAATTTGTACCGGGTGATGTCGAGTTCACCGATGTTTTCAGGGCTGGCTAATGGCTTCTCAGCGGTGGGCTCAGCAACAGTATCCTCGGTTCCTTTAGCTTCTTCACCAATCGGAGGGGCAGTCAAAACATCATCTTGACTGAACATCCCTAAAGAACCTTTTACAATCCCGCGAACGAGACCACCAGCACCACCATCAGCAGGAGCAGACTCTTTAGCGAGCGCTTCAATCTCAGGTTGAGGAACCTCAGGCGTAGGCGCGGGCTCAGCCTCAACAATCTCGGGATTACCGTTGAGGTCACGACGAACGGTGCTTTTAACAGCGCCTCTTAAAGCAGCGGCGACAGGATTCTCAGTGACTTCGGCATGGACAACACCAGACCCTTCACCGGATGCGTATGAAGGCTTCCCAGTGGATAGCAAACCAGTTAAAACAATTGTGGTTGCCAACCCGGCGTTGACACTACCACGGCCAATACCTTTGATTTTCTTAGCCAGGTTAGGGTCGATTTCACGACCACCGTAGGCTTCAAAATTGGCCTCAGCCTCTAACATTCCATAAATTCCAAGCATTTGGGCTCTCCTTGAGCAAATCGAGGGTGGAGGCCCAGTGTTAGAATTACTAACAGCAGAACCTCCTATTTGACGTGGGCTGGTTTTTGTGAACCGAGATAGAGAAGTTGGAAGCTTCTTTATCTCAATGGGCTCTCTAACTGTTGGAAGCGGTTAGGGGGCCCTTTTCAATTTGAGATTGTGAGTTCTGAACCCTCAAGATGTTTTCGATTACGGCTGGCTCAAGCAGCCCCGGCAGTATTCGATTCAGATAGGTCATTTGGTCTTCGATTGACATTTTGAGATTTACCTTCGTAGTGTGCGTTGAGTAGGGTTTCAAGGTGCTGCAGGGCAGCTTCGACTTCGGGATTTAAATTCTGTTGGGTTCGCATGGCGTGGGTTCCTAAAGTTGTGGGACTTCTAAATCAGTTTCAAAGTGAGCTTCTAACTTTCGAATGACTTCACTTGGGATGGCTCGCTTGCCCTGTTCCCATCGCCACCAGTTGGTTCTATTGACCTCAAAGTGGCTGTAAAAGCTCTCGAAGGTGGGAAACTCTTTTTTGTTGAGGTTGCTTCTTAGAGCTTTTAAACGCAGCTCCAGACCAGCGACCTCTAAACTTTTACAAAATAAAACTTGCATTTGTTGGGTGGGACTCTTAATTTTGTTCCTACCAGAACAATATCAGGTCCATAGTGGGGAGAGGTGGTCAACCCGGTGTTTCTGGGTGGAACATTATTTGCATTTTCGTCCTAGGTAACACCGAGTTTTTGTAATTTCTTCCTAGGTAGGGATAGGCGGCGGCTCTGGTTTTTTGCAATTATCATCGCGCCTTGTCTAACATCTTTGCTTCGCTTTCGAAGCCGGGGGCCTGCCTTCTCCCCTATAGTGGTGAGACAAACGCTGAAACCCTTGATGTGTAAGGAAAGTTGTGTTGCGCGTCCCCCCTGTTTTCTTGTAAAAAGAAGGGGACGCGCAACAGTATTTAGGGTTAAAACCACATAAAAAAGGCCCCCTAACGGGAGCCCCTGAAGTCATTTTTAGTGGGTTATTCCTCGAAGTCCCACATCCGTTTCGCCATCCGCTGCTTGTCTGTAAAACCATCTATCAGCTGCAGTGGAAAGGGTGTGAACTTGTCCTGTCTAAGTATCGCTGAAACCCTTGCTATATAGCAAGGGTTTCAGCGATCCATGGCGTTTTTGCGGCAGAGTAAAAACGGGCCTCAACCCCTCGGTATATAAGGATTACAGCCATTACTGTAAACTAGTAGTAGTAAGAGAATATGACGATTGCTGAACTGTGATTGGTACGAGATACCTGTGGAGTAAGAGGATGAGTGAGTTATGAAGTTGTAGAT
>NZ_JADEXE010000588.1 GCF_015207265.1 Nodosilinea sp. LEGE 07298
GCCCAACTCTTCTGCGCCTGCGCCTAGCCCACCGGCTGCGGCCCCAAATCCTGAAGGCGCGTCGGGGCAAGGGGGACAGGTGGTGCCCGTGGGTATTCGCCTTAACCCCAATGGCAGAGATATTCCTGACGTGGCTCCTCAACTGCTGGGCGCTACGGCGATTGATATGCAACCTCTGGCCTCGGGCTGCGGCTTTGCCAACCTGGAAGCGCTGCTGACGGGTATGGTCGCGACCTCGGTGCAGCTGCAAATTCGGGTGGAGCCCAGCGGCGAAATCACTCAGGTCAGGCCGTTACAGGGTACTGGCAATGGTGCCGTAGACGATTTGGTGAGCTGCGTGGTGCGCCAGCGACTACAGCTGCAACCGGCTAGCTCGGCGGGGATACCGCAGCTCACTGACGCGTTTATTTTAGATGCCCGCATCCAGTTTTGATAGCAATGCGTATAGTGGATTGGGATTTTGTGACTCCACAACCTACAGCAACGTTTAGGAACGAATTTTGGCCATACAGCGCAATAACCTTGCTTTTTACGATCAGCAGGCTAGCCACTGGTGGGATGAGGCGGCAACGATTGCGCCTCTGAATCGTCTCAACCCACTACGATTCAAATACTTCGACCAGGTTATACCTCGTTGGCAGGGGCTGCGGGTGCTAGATGTGGGCTGTGGCGGTGGTTTTACCTGCGAGTTTTTGGCCCAGCAGCAGGCCCAGGTGTGGGGCCTAGACCAGTCGGCGCAGTGTATTAAGGCGGCTCAAGACCATGCAGCGGTAGGCGGTTTGCCTATTACCTACCGCTGTGGCGTGGCTGAAGAGTTGCCGTTTGAGACGGCTAGCTTTGATGTGGTCGTCTGTGTAGATGTATTAGAGCATGTAGTTGACCCGCAGCAAGCCGTGGTTGAAATCAGTCGGGTGATGCGGCCCGGAGGAGTGTTTTGCTTTGACACAATTAACCGCACGCTGCGATCGCGCCTCGTGATGATCTGGCTGTTGGAGACCATTCTGCGCCAGATTCCGATTGGCATTCACGATTGGAAAAAGTTTATTACCCCTGAGGAGCTACGAGCCATGCTGACTCAAGCAGGCTTTGGCCCAGCGAAGATAGATGGGTTCAACCTGTTTGGCAGCACTGTGGGCGAAACTATTGCCGCCTATCGTTTTTACCAGACAACGGGCAAGTTCCAGGCGAGCTTTGACGACGATACGCGGGTGATGTACATCGGTACGGCAGTGAAGGGGTAGGGATAGGTG
>NZ_JADEXE010000589.1 GCF_015207265.1 Nodosilinea sp. LEGE 07298
GGAGTCACAGGCTCCTGGCGATTTTTCGAGTTTTATCCTGAAAGGTGCGGCGACCCAAGCTACACACGGTTTGCTTAACCTAGGGTGGGACGGTCTGCCACACTTTTTAAGATACAAGGGTGGGCACTGCCCACCAGCCAAGGGTTACGGTGAGTAGGGTGCATTCGCGGCCTAAGGCAACCCTTGCGATATGCAGTGCTCTTTGCCCTGGCCGCAATGCACCGCCAGCGTCAAGATTAATTGTGGGTAGGGTGCATTCGTGGCCTAAGGCAAACCTTGCGATATGCAGTGCTCTTTGCCCTGGCCGCAATGCACCACCAGCGTCAAGCGAGAGGCGCGACATTATAAGCGGTGCATTGCGGCACGAAAGCTCAACCTGGGGGCTTTGCTCATGGTGTGGGGCTGCGAATGCACCCTACCGGTGGAGCAGATTATCGCTCACGGGGATGGCCTCACCATTAACGGGGATGACCTCGCCACCCACGAGGATGACCTCACCACTGGCGAGGATGACTTCACCGCTGGCGAGGATGGCCTCGCCGCTCACGCGGATGACTTCACCGCTCACGAGGATGGCCTCACCGCTGGCGAGGATGACTTCGCCACTCATGAGGATGGCCTCACCACTCATGAGGATGGCCTCACCGCTCACAGGGATGACCTCACCGCTCACAGGGATAACCTCACTGCCCACGAGAATGGCCTCACCACTCACGAGGATGCGGCGCGATCGCTCCTACCTGATGACCATCACCAATGCGCTTGTTAGGATTAACCAAACATTGGCACATCTCCTATGGCTGATATTCAGGTGGCGATCGCAGGGCAAGATGCCGTGGCAACAACGGAGGCACTAGTCTCTTAAGCGATGATAAATCTCTGAAACCCCTATGCACCAGTAGTTTGAGGCAATTACCCCTAAAATCCTGAAAGTGCTTACCTAGAGAGGCTTTTAGCCATCTATCTCCTGTTAGTAGACCAGTGCCTTGGAGTCCTTAGGAGCATTCGCTTCTAGGCATGAGCACTGTAAAGCTATGGTGGTGCCTGAGAATAAAATGATTCAAAATAGAGGCTACGGTGCTTGGTGGTGCAGAAAAGTCCTGAAAGGGTTGTTGTGAAAGGAGTCCCAAATGAGACAGGGTAGATGGGAAGGGGCATTTCATGAGAGGCTTGAATTCCCCAACTCAAGGCCAGTCTCATGGAAACACCCCTCTTGTATCGTCAACTGCAAGACCAATTGAGTCAA
>NZ_JADEXE010000590.1 GCF_015207265.1 Nodosilinea sp. LEGE 07298
CCTGGGAATCAGCGGCCCAACGCCCCTTAAGAGGATGCTCCAGCACGTCGGCTAACTCGGCTTCAATGATGGGCCTAAGGGCTTGAAGTTCAGTCAGACTGAGCCGCCCCTGATGATAGTCCCGGTGGGCTTGTCGTGCGGTGTGAATGATAGGGAAGACTCGATGGGCGAACTCCCGATTTTCTGGGAAGCGAGAGGTGGTTAACGCCTTGAGTTCTCGCTCTAGGTGTGCCCAGCACTTCTGCTTGGTGGCGGCAGATTGCGGCCCATAGGCCGACCAGCAGTCGCTGCTGAGGACGCCTGCAAAATCCTCGCCCAAGAGGGTCTTGACCTCGGCTGAACTGCGGGTGGGGGCAAAGAATAGGATGCAGCACTCAGGGGCGGTGGCAATCCAAATCCAATGATTCACCCCATTTAAGCGATAGCTGGTCTCATCGACACAGCGCACACCCGGTTGTTGAATCCATCCCCACCATTGCTCATACGCCGGTTGCAACGCGGCACAAAACCACTGATGCAGCTTTGCTAAGCTGCCTTGAGACATCGGAATCCTGAAAATGCTCTCCACCACGTAGCGCTGCTTTGACCACGATAGGTTGCCCCCATAGCCTAACCAGCCCACTACACTACTCAGCCGACCGCCATAGCTAAATCCCTCCCGGCACCCGAGCGGCAGCATTTGATGGCCTTGCCACCCACAGGCGGGGCACCGATACAACGGGCGCTCATACTCCCAAATCTTGACGAGATCCGGTACCAGTTCGGCGACCTGCTGCCGCTTGGTTCCCTGCGATTGTCGCTCAACGGCACCGCCGCAGATCGGGCAGCGCTGCACGTCCAGCAACACGGGGTGATCAATCCAGCCAAAACCGTTGCGCGTCGTGCCGGGGTGGTTGTATTTGGGGCCGCGTTTTCGTTGCGGCTTTTGCTTATCCCGGTTCGGCTTCTTGGGGCCATCTGACGACGGCGGCTGAGAACTCGTTGCACTGGTGCGCTCACTCAGTTTCCTCACTTTCTCGTTGAGGGCCTCGAACTGTTCCTCTAGCTCTTTCACTCGCTGCTTCAGGCGCTCGGTCTCTGCGCGTTGCTCGCAGTAGCGCTCATACCAATACCTCGCCCCTTGCTCTTCAGGGTCGATCTCCGAGAGGTTTGATTCTGGATGCGGTTGGATCGTCATGCCCCTTATGCTACAAACTTTTGCCCTATTCGCAATAGACCAGCTTTGTTGCGGTGACTAATTAC
>NZ_JADEXE010000144.1 GCF_015207265.1 Nodosilinea sp. LEGE 07298
GGGCAAGAGCTGGGGCGGGGTGGCCAGCAAATTTTCCGTTGGCCCCTTAAAAGAGGTGCTGAGCAGCCACAGCAGCGGGAACACCATCACTAGGGCGATCGCCAGCAGCAGCGCGTAGATCCCCGCATTGCGCCAGTGGGGCCACTTGAGCAGGGATTTTTGCAGAGTTTGAAGAACGGGTTGCTGCTTTGGATCGGGCATCAGTCGTCCTGCCTGGGCATCGGGGAACTAGATCCCAGGGTTCTTTAAGAACCCTGGGATCTAACTAGCAAGAAACGGTTGCAGTAGAGGCCATCTCACCCCAGCGGTAGCTCTTGCAGCAGCCAGAACCCAGCGAAAGATTCGCTCTCGGGGCTGGCCTGGATGCCGATGAAGTGTACCTGGTTGGCTTTTGCTTTGGCGGCCTCAAAGGCCTGGGCCTCGGCGAGCAGGTTGGATTTGGGTAAGCCAGCTAAAATCCAGCTGTCCGAAGCGCCAGTTTCGAGCACGATCGCCGGGTTCTTGCCCGCCTCAATCCGCCAGTAGGCCAGCTCTAGGCCCGACATCCAGGCGGCCAGAGCGGTGGCGCGGGGGGAAAAAATCAGCAGTCCTGGAATTGGGGTACTAGGGGCCAGGTCGGCCAGGGCCAATGGAAAGGTTTCTCCAAAGCCAATGTCCCACTCGGGCAGATCGCTAAAGGCGGCGGCCTCTAGGGTGACAAAGGCCCACTGCTGACCCAGCAGCGCATCGGGCAGGGCCTGAGGGCTGGGCGGTGGCGCGGCGACGGAGGGTGAGGGGGCCGTGGTGTAGCCTTCCATCTGGGGGTAAACGGTTTTGTCGCGATCGCGCAGCCAGGCATTTAGGGCCATTGTGCGGCGACTGGGCCGAGCCGGTATGCCCGCGTCTTCGCAGGCCCGCAAAATCATGTTTTGCATTTGGTAGCGAAAGTACCGGATGCGGCTAGGGGGCGCGATGCCCTGGCTGGTCGCCTCTGCGATCGCCTCGTCGATCGCCCCCCTGAGCGTAATCGAGTTGACGTCGCTGCTGGGCAAAAACTTGCTGTAGCGAAAGGTTTGGGCACTGTCGGTCTGGCTATCGACTAAGCCCTCACACAGCAGCACTTCCCACAGCTTTTTGTCATTCTCATCCAGCACGGGCCGGGAGTAAAAGTCGAGTTCCCATACGGTGCCCATAGTGCCTAGGCCTCGCTGTCGCCGAGCATGCGGCTGATATCGCCCAAACGGTTTTCGGCGTCTTCAAACACCGCCTCAGATTCTTTGAGCAGCTCGCCGGGGTACTTTTCGAGCACCTTGGTCGAGAGGGAAATGCGGTTGCGATCGGGGTCGAGAGCCACTACAACGGCTTTGATGGGCTGGCCCACCTTCAACACCGCAGGCAGCGACTCGACGTAGTTTTTGCTAATTTGCTTGATGTGCAGCAGCCCGCTGATGCCGTCAAACTCAATAAATGCGCCAAAGGGTTTGAGGCTGGCTACGGTGCCCTCGATCAGCTGGCCCAGCGCCAGGGTGCTCATTACCTGGCTGCGGGCGGCCAGGCGGGCCGACATCACCAATTTGTTAGCGCCGGGGTTGACTTCTAAAAAGCCTACGGTAAGCCGCTGGCCCACAGCATCTTCGAGGTTTTCGTAGGTGCGGCCCAGGTGCGATCGCGGCACAAACCCCCGCAACCCCTCCACATCGACCGTCACACCGCCCTTGTTGTAGCCGGTGACTTTGACGTCTAGCACGGCGCTCTCTTCGGCCTGCTCGGCCAGCTTATCCCACAGCTGCTTGAGCTGCAGCTTGCGAATCGACAGCAGCAGCTGGCCGTCGGCATCCTGGTCGCGAATCACCTGAAACGAGTACTCAGCGCCGGGTTCGAGTACGCCCTCTAGGGACGAAACGGCCCGCACCGCTGCTTCGCGAATGGGCAAAAAGGCCGCTGACTTGCCGCCAATATCGACCGTGGCCCCATCAGAAGCAAAGGAAATCACGGTGCCCCGCACGGTGCTGCCCACCTGAAAATCGTAGTCGTGGGCTTCAAGGGCTTTAGCAAAATCTTCGGCGGAAAAAGTCAAGGCTGAGGCTCCTGGACATAGACAGAATTTGACTAGCTTTCTACTATACAACGCCAACCTCGGCCAGCGCTGGCCATCGCCACAGCAGGGCCAGCCGCAACCCTTTACAATAATGGCAACAAGAGGATGATGTAGCCCCCCAGAACCCATGGCCGACGAGCAATTTACTCTGTTTAATGCAGGCGCTTCCGATAGCGCTAATCAGGGGGCGATCGCAGACCCCAGCGGCTTTGATTTGAATGCCATTCCGACCAGCGCGTCGGTACCGATTACCCCCGGCGTTTACCCCGATTTGGCTACCCTGGGCACCCACTGCCGGGGCTGCCTGCGCTGCGACTTGTCCGAAACTCGCACCCATGCGGTTGTCAGTCGGGGCAGCTCCACCGCTCCAGTGTTCATTATTGGCGAAGGGCCAGGGCAGCAGGAGGATGAG
The DNA here is from genome assembly GCF_015207265.1 of Nodosilinea sp. LEGE 07298. GTDB lineage: Bacteria > Cyanobacteriota > Cyanobacteriia > Phormidesmidales > Phormidesmidaceae > Nodosilinea. The sequence goes on from NZ_JADEXE010000144.1 coordinate 2,490, forward strand.
CAGGGGCTACCCTTTGTGGGCAAGTCGGGCCAGCTGCTAGAGAAAATTTTGGCCTCGGTGCGGTTCGATACCGAGAAGGAAGTTTACATTAGCAATATTGTCAAATGTCGCCCGCCCGAAAACCGCGTGCCCACCACCGCCGAAATTGCCGCCTGCAAGGGCTATTTGCTAGAGCAAATTCGCATGGTTGATCCCAAAATTATTCTGCTGACTGGGGCTACGGCGGTCAAAGGGCTGCTGGGGATCAAGTCGGGCATCAGCAAAATTCGCGGCGAGTGGATGGAGTGGGAAGGCCGCCTGTGTATGCCCATCTTTCACCCCGCCTACCTGCTGCGCAACCCATCACGCGATAAGGGCAGCCCCAAATGGCTGATGTGGCAAGACATTCAGGCGGTAAGGGCCAAGGTTGATGAACTCACCAGCGGCTGAGGGCATCCGGCAGCTAGGGTTCGGCTTTCAATACCCAGGGTCCAGCAAAATCTTTGACAGAATGAATGGGTGGTCAACTGAGTTAAAGTCGAGGATTTTAAGGTTATGGCTCTGAACGCTCTACCTAAACCTTGAATTTAACCCCCTAGCTTGCTCGCCTGACGCCTGCTTCGATCGCACCCCGCAAATAGCAAGGAGATTTTAATGGATACCAACAACCTTTTACGCCAACTGCTGATGATTGGCGTGGGCACCACGTCCCTGGTGGCTGAGCGGGTTAAGCAGGTGAGTGAAGAATGGGTGCGCGAGGGCAAGTTTAACCCCGAGCAGGCCAGAACCCTGATGGATGAGGTAATGGCCCAGCTCAATGAGGGCAATGGGGCATTAGAAGATCAGTTTCAGCGGCTGTTTCGCAATACGCTGCAAGACCTGGGCGTACCCCGTCAGGCCGAAATGGACGAGCTGCGCGGCCGCCTCGATCGCCTGGAACGGCAGGTGCGCGACCTAGAAAACCGCGCCTGGAAGTAGACTGCCCCGCTAGCCTTTGCATGGTCACCATTATTGATTGGGATTTTGTTTGGGACGTTCCCTGCAATGCCCTGCATTCTGCTGGTCACCTTGAGACTGTAGCCCAACAAGTTGTTATTCCACTTTTTGAATATCCATGATACCTTGTTGAGCATCCCAGGGCGCTAGGCGGTATAACCAGAGTCACCTGAGTTAGGACATCAATAAAGCCTAAAAAACGTTCAAACGTTTGAACGCTCGTCTGACAAATGTCCTAACCCAATTGGCTACAGCTATATCAGCTGCGGCTGGGTCGATCTTTCTCTAGCGAGCGGCGTGGCATGGCTGTGAACCCGTTAGATTTGTTTGCAGGGAAGCCTGCGATCGCCCATCAGTCGGTGCGGCTTGACCAAGGTCTGACCGTTCACTATCGCCACGATCTGCCGGGCGGGCTGGATGCTCCCCTGGGGCTCAGCCACCACATGCTGACCTTTTTTCTGTCTAAAAATGCGCGCCAGGTGACCTCCTTTGATGAGTGCGGTCAATACGACGGGGTGATGGAGCTTGGCGATTTTTATCTCTACCCGGCGGGTCGCCCTGGGTTTACGCGCTGGCAGTCGGTCGACAAAACGCTGCATATTGTCCTGGAGCCCGACTTTCTCAGCCGGGTTGCCATCGACAGCGACTGCCTGAACTCTGGCAACCTGGAACTGCTGCCGGTATTGAACACTCGCGATCGCCAGCTAGAGAACCTGGTGCCGCTGTTTCTGCAGGAAATTGAAAACGGCGACCTGGGCGATCGGCTCTATCTGGAGTCGCTCAGCTCGATTTTGGGCATTCACCTGCTGCGCCAATATTGCAAAGTTACCCCCAAGCTTCGTCAGTCTGGGGTGGGGCTGGCCCCGCGCAAACTCGCCACGGTGCTGGAGTACATTCAGGCGCGGCTGAACCAAGAGCTAAGCCTAGACGCTATGGCCGCCGAGATTGGCGTCAGTCGGTGCCACTTTGCCACCCAGTTTAAGCAGACCATGGGCCTGCCACCCCATCAGTATGTGAGCCAGCAGCGAATCGAGAAAGCCAAGCGATCGCTGCGATCGCACCAGCTTTCGATCGCCGAAATTGCTCTAGAGTGCGGCTTTTCTAACCAAAGCCACCTCACCAAGGTGTTCAAGAAACAGACCGGCACCACCCCCAAAGCCTATCGAGAGCGGCTGTGAACCCGCTAAGCTCAGGCGACCGAAAGAATCGACAACCCCCAGAACATCTGGGAAAGACTGAGCCTAGCCAGCAGCAGTAGCCTAGCGCTGTAAACCGCACTAGAGCATTGCCCCTATGGTTTTAGCCCGTCCAGAGGTGCCCCTGTGAAAGCACCTCAAGGCTCTCCGTCCGATATTTTGCTCACGGCCCTGGCCCCGATTTCCTGGGGTACTACCTACGCCGTGGCAACCGAGTTTTTGCCCGCAGGCCATCCGCTGTTTGTCGCCTCCATGCGATCGCTGCCCATCGGCCTCTTGCTGATTGTGGGCCTGAGAAAGCTGCCCCAGGGCGTTTGGTGGTGGCGCATGCTGGTGCTGGGCGGCCTCAATATTGGCATTTTTCAGGCGCTGCTGTTTGTGGCAGCCTACCGCTTGCCAGGGGGCGTGGCGGCCACTGCCGGGGCGGTGCAGCCCCTGCTGGTGGTGCTCTTTTCCTGGCTAATTTTGAGCGAAAGACCGGGCAGACCGTCGGTGATAGCGGCGATTGCAGGCTTTATTGGCGTGGGGCTGCTGGTGCTTGGCCCCAGCGCCCGGCTAGACGGGGTGGGGCTGCTGGCGGCGATCGCCGGAGCCTTCGCGATGGGCCTCGGCACCGTGCTGACCAAACGCTGGCAGCCGCCCGTACCACTGATTGTGTTTACCGCCTGGCAGTTGGCCATTGGCGGGCTGCTGCTGCTGCCCGTGGCCCTGGTGGTCGAAGGGCCGTTGACCGAGCTGTCGAGAACTAACCTGTGGGGCTTTATATATCTGGGGCTGATCGGCACTGCCCTCGCCTACGCCCTCTGGTTTCGGGGCATTCAGCGGCTCCAGACCTCGGCGGTGGCGGCCCTGGGCCTACTCAGCCCCGTGGTCGCCACCCTGATCGGCTACCTGTTTTTGCAGCAGACCCTCACCCCTGTGCAGCTGCTCGGCGTGGCGGTGGTGCTCGGCAGCGTTTTGCTGGGCCAGCGCGCTCGTCAGGCACAACCCCTACACCACTGCTGCCCCTGTCCTCCAAGCCCTACCCAAGCTGTGGATGGCCGCGTCTAACGCCGTCTATCGCACCGAGGCGGCTGCAGGGGCTGACTGGATGGGAATTTTTCTAGCGATCGCATCTTCGAGATCAGTGACAAGAACCGTAAATTGAGAGGTTTTACCGTGAAGAAGTTCAGCAATCCTTTGGGCCTTTGGCACATCGTCAAATGTCAGAGGTTTTGGGCCATCGCTCTCTTAGTTACCTTGGGGGCGATCGGGTTTACCGCCCGCCCTTCCTTTGCCCAGAGCATCGTCCGCTACCCCATTCCCAACTCCACCTTGCCCATTTCCCAGGCGGTTGAGCTACCGGCCAATGCCACCCTCATCTATCTGAGTGGGCAGATTCCTCCTGTAATTGATGCCACCGCCGCCCCCACGTCCATCGCCGCCTTTGGCGATACCCAAACCCAAACCGTCAACATTCTCAACCACATCCAAACCATTCTCGCCGGACTGGATCTGACCCTGGGAGATGTGGTGAAAATGCAGGTTTTTCTGGTCGGCGATCCAGCGATGAATGGGGTCATGGATTTCAGCGGGTTTATGGCGGGCTATACTCAATTTTTCGGCACTGCCGAGCAGCCCAACTTGCCCAGCCGCTCCGCCATGCAGGTGGCTGGGCTGGTCAACCCCGGCTGGCTAGTTGAAATCGAAGTGGTTGCCGTGCGCCCTTAGATCAACCTTTGCGCCTAGCTCCAGGGGCTGCTGAATGACCACATAATCGCTAAAACTTACCCTTGACTTGATGGCCAAACTGGCCCAAAACTGGAGCACCCCTGACGGATCGCAGCTGCTTCAGGTGTTGTTTCAGGAGGTGTTGCCTGCGATCGCCTAATCACACATCCTCAGCGCCCTTGAGCAAACCCCCACGTTAGACGAACAAACAAACCCATCCCTACCCACCAGACCACGAAATGTTACTAGTCGTGGTTAACCGCTCTCGTCGGTGCAACACTAAATAGAGACCATAGGCTTCCCGGCGATAGACGGGTGAGGCCGATCCCTGGAGGTTGTTCATGACTGGTGCTGTACTCTCCCCTGTAGACTGGCCCGCCCTAGAGGATGGCTTGCCCCCGCTGTCGGGCCGAGAGGCTGACATTGCTGCGGTTATGGCCAACGATGAGCCGGTGTTTTTGCCGCGTACCAACCTAAATTTGGCGGATATTTCGGCGGGGTTTGCGATCGCCCTGCACATGCACCAGCCCAGTATTCCGGCTGGGGTCACTGGCGAGGTGATCAACCACCTCCAGTACATGTTTGAGCACCCCTACGAGGGCGACAACCACAACGCAGGCACCTTTGCCTACTGCTACGCTCGCCTGGGTGATTTTATTCCAGAATTGGTCAGCCAGGGCTGCAACCCCCGTGTAATGCTCGACTACTCGGGCACTCTGCTCTGGGGCTTGCAGCAGATGGATCGGCAGGATATCCTAGCTAAGCTGCGCCGTTTGGCCTGCGACCCCGCCTACCAGCCCTATGTTGAGTGGCTGGGCACCTGCTGGGGTCATGCGGTGGTGCCCTCTACGCCCGTGCCCGATCTCAGGCTGCACATTCGCGCCTGGCAGCACCACTTTGCTGCCCTGTTTGGGGCCGAGGCCCTAGCCCGAGTACGGGGCTTTTCGCCCCCAGAGATGCACCTGCCCAACCACCCTGACGTACTCTACGCCTTTGTAAAAACGCTCAAAGACTGCGGCTACCGCTGGATGCTGGTGCAGGAACACACGGTGGAATCAACCGAGGGGCACGGTCTTTCGCAGCCCCATCTGCCCCACCGACTGGTGGCTCGCAACAGCCAGGGCGAGGTCGAAGAGATCGTGGTGCTAGTCAAAACCCAGGGGTCTGACACCAAACTGGTGGGCCAAATGCAGCCTTACTGGGAAGCCAAAACCCTGGGCCAAGTGGCCCTGGGGAATGCTACGGTGCCGCAGCTGGTCAGCCAAATCAGCGATGGCGAAAACGGCGGCGTGATGATGAACGAGTTCCCCAGCGCCTTTATGCGATCGTGGTACGAAATGCGCGACAACGGGGGCGGTCGCCGGGGTGTAGTGGGCTTTAACGGCACCGAATACCTGGAGCTGCTGGCGGCGGCGGGGTGTGGTCCCGAAAAGTTCCCGATCTGCCAAGCGGTGGGGCAGAGCCGATTGTGGGCCGCTATGGGCGACGCGACGGGGCCAGAGGCAGTGGCGAATGCGATCGCCGCTATCCACGCCGAAGATCAGGGCTTTTCAATGGAAGGTGGGTCTTGGACGGGCGATCGCAGCTGGGTTACAGGCTACGACAACGTGCTCGACCCCATGCAGCGCCTTTCTGCCCAGTTTCACCAAACCATGCAGCGTCAGAGCGAGCAAGGAGACGCGCTAGAGCGTCAGCACCGCTACCGCAACGCCCTGATTCACAACCTGCTGCTGCAAACCAGCTGCTTTCGCTACTGGGGCCAGGGCACCTGGACGGGCTACGCCGAAGAATTCTACCGCCGCGGTCAGGCCATTCTCTCCCATGACTTCACCTAGGTTGCTTGGGTTAGAACCGATCACGAATTTTGGCTGCATGTCCCCGATGGGTAAGGGCAAACAACCGTTTGCCCCTACGGAAGCCCTGGTTTATTGCGGGGTTTTTATGCGGATATTGGAGTGGACCCAAATTGGCTCAGTAAAAAAGGGCAGCAAGCCTGGCCTGCTGCCCTAGGGATTTGGAAAGAGTGGTGCTCACAATCGCTGTATCTAATGCTCTACATAGCGATCGCAAGCGTCAGCGCGGACTAATCGTAGTAGCGCTGATCGAGCCAGGCGCGCACGTCTTGCTCGGAGTAAAACGAGCGGGTGCGGTTGGTCACCGGGTCGTGGGCAAACCAGAGGGGTTGACCGTTGCGGGTGCGCTGCCAAATGCGCAGTTCGTTTTGGCCGGTAAAGAATTTCATGGTTCGGTCTCCTAACTGTTGAAGGGCCTGCCTTAGGCCGTGATAAATGGGGCGATGGATAGAACGAGCGCCTAGGGTGGGTTGCACCAGGGTTTCTAAGCGTTGACGCTGCTGTTGCAGGTCTTGGTTGAGGTTGCGAGTAGTGTCCATGGTTTGCCTCCCTAGCATTAAGATGAGCTCCAGGATGGGAGCAGACGACGCTCAGGCAACAGGCTCTGTGACCCGCCAGGGGCCATGCCGAGCTGTAAACGTTACAGTGCTGAGGCTAAGCCGGGTTCTCAACCCTGGCTATAAGAGCAGCGGTAACTGGGCTGCTGTCGTCGATATACCCAATCTATTCGAGCCGTCAGAATGTAACAAAGCATGACGTGAATAGGTTCTATGCAAAAAATCGATAGGCTGGCTTTAGCTCCAGCCTTTAGCCTTAGAATCAGCGTTTAGGGGTTTCAATCAGCTATGAACCTCAGTAAAGTCAAGCTTTCTCAGCTGCGTGCCCTGGTTGCGATCGCAGACTGCGGCAACTTCAGCGAAGCCGCCCTACAGCTCGATATCACCCAGTCAACCGTCAGCCACGCCATCGCCACCCTAGAAGATGAGCTGGGCATTACCCTCCTGCAGCGCGGTCGCCACGGGGCGCGGCTGACCCCCGTGGGCGATCGCGTCACTGCCCACGCCCGCGACATGCTGGGCCTGCTCGACACCATCGCCAGCGAGGCCAACCAGGCTCGCGGCGTGCAGGGCGGCACCCTGCGGATTGCCTCGTTTCGCAGTGTGGCTACCCACGTGCTGCCGGGGGCGATCGCGCGGCTGCACCGCAGGTATCCTGCGATCGCCATCAGCGTCCACGAAATGGATGAAGTGCATCAGCTCAAGCAGGCGCTGGTCAAAGGCGAAGTTGACCTCTGCGTCGCCGAAACTATCGACGGCGACGATGTAGAAAGCCTGCCAATTTTTGATGACGACTACGTGGCCCTAGTGCCCCCCGGCTATAGCCCCATTACCGGCACCCTGACTATCGACGAAATGCGCAAAATGCCAATTATTGGCTCCAGCCACAGCAGCTGCGGCCTGCGCATTCGCACGGTGCTGGGTGCCCAAGAGCATCCGTTAGAAATTGCCTACTGCATTCGCCACGACTCATCAATGGTGGCCATGGTGCAGCAGGGGCTAGGCCTCGCCATTCTGCCCCGCCTGGCCGCCCAGCCAGTGCCGCCTGAGGTGCAAATCTGCTCCCTGCCGTTCCCCATCTCACGACCAATCGGGGCCACTATTCTTAAAGATGCCCTCCATACCCCGGCACTCTATGCCTTTTTAGACGCCTTACGGGAGGTAGGTGAGTTTAGCTGCGCCAAAGCCGTTTAGATAGCATCAGCATCGACTATCATAGTCGCCATAGATTCTTGCAGATTTGGTCTTACACGCCTATCGAATTACTAAGTAAACTCCCTCTCGAAAAAGAGGTCAAGAAACTCTATGAAAATTAAATATTTTTCTGAAATAGATACTGTAATTATTGAATGAACCACAAAGCCAGTAGTTGCGACCGACGCCATCAGCGACGATATCGTTGTCGACTATGACGACGAGGCCAAAGTCGTAATCATAACTTTGGCTAACTATTCTAAAAATGTAGAAACTGTTGGTATCCAAACCCTCGAAATTTCTCTTATAGCTGAATAACTCATAACCAAATACTTATCCTTTAGGGCCGAAAGGAGAGGGATCAATGCCAACAATCAGCCGATTTTATGGGATTGTTGTTTTCATGAACTATAACGACCACCAACCTCCACACTTTCACGCCCGCTACCAAGATCAAGAAATAATCGTTGAAATCGAGACGGGTACGGTTGAGGGAAGAATGTCAAAACGCGCTTTAAGCATGGTGTTGGAGTGGCTTGATCTTCACCAAGCAGAACTTATTGCCAACTGGGAGCTTGCTAGACAAAGAAAAGCTTTGCATGAAATTCAACCTCTGCAATAGGTAGGCTTTCCTATGTTTCTTCACATCGTGAACATTGACTATTTGGAAGCCTACAAACTGAGGCTTACGTTTAGCAACCATACTGTTCGAGAGGTTGACTTAGCCCAAGAACTTTACGGAGAGATCTTCGAACCTCTTAAAGACGTCAATTTCTTTCGGCAAGTCTTTCTTAACCCCGAAACCAATACCATCGAATGGCCCAACGGTGCAGACTTTGCCCCAGAATTCCTGTACGATCTTGGACAAAACATCCCTCAAACAGCATGATTCTTATGGAATGAGCCACTCTATTGCCTAAATTCATGCGTCACCTCTATTTTCTGGTCCCTGGTACCGGCAAGCGCTACCACTGCGGTGGTCTGTTTGCCGAACTCAAGACCCTGACGCTAGCCCAGCAGCTCTGCTCCGCTGAGGTCGTCACCTACGACCAGCGCGAACCTGACACCCTCTTTTTGGATGACCTACTCCAGCGGTCCAACTTAGACAACAGCATTTTTGTAATCAGCTGGGGTTTTCATATCCCTCGGCTGGTGGGGCGTCTGCGGGGACAGCAAGTGGTCTACCACGCCCACAGCAGCGGCTACGGGTTTAGCCTGCCGGGCGATATTCCAATTATTACCGTTAGCCGCAACTCGATGGGGTACTGGGGCCAAAAACGCCCCAATGGACTCATCTTTCACCTGCCGAACCACATTTCACCCGAATTCACTAACCGGCAGCAACCCAGAGATATTGATGTGCTGGTGCAGGTACGTAAGTCGTCGAGCTACCTGCTCAATCAGCTTGTTCCGGCCCTAGAGTCTCGCTGTACCGTGGTGACCCTGACCGGGTTTGTGGATGATCTATCGATTCTGTTCAACCGCAGCAAAATCTTTCTCTACGACTCGGCAGAATATTGGGCGCTGAGCCGCGTGAGCGAAGGATTTGGCCTGCCGCCCATGGAGGCGATGGCCTGCGGTTGTCAGGTGTTTACCAGCGTCAATGGGGCACTGGCCGACTATTTAGATCCAGGGTTTAACTGCTACAAAATTGGGGTGTATTCAGTGGGGTACGATTGCGATCGCATTCTCACTGCCCTACAAACCTCCAGCCCCATAGCAATGACCCCAGAGGATCTAACACCCTACCGTGTCGATGCTCTCCTACCCCGGCTGGAGGTGATTTTGGCCGAAATCAACCACTTCTTTGACCACCGAGCCAAACACAGCGCTGACATCCCCGATCTCACAAAACCTCGCTTGGCCCGTCTTTGGCTGCAGCGCACTGCCGCCAAAATTCGCAAAAAGCTCAGAGGCCGTTGATCCCCACCTTGGGCAGGTAGGTTGGCAAAGGCACAGTCACGCGAGACAATATAAGAACTGTAATATTTTGAACCCTAGGCTGTGAACAACGCTCCTGTACGCACGGTATCTGACGCCAAGCGCGACTTTTACACTCACCACACTCGCCCCATCAACTCCATCTACCGGCGCGTGGTAGACGAGCTGATGGTAGAAATGCATCTGCTCTCGGTCAATGTAGACTTTGCCTACGACCCCATTTACGCCTTAGGCATTGTCACCACCTTCGATCGCTTTATGGTTGGCTACGAGCCCGAGGCCGACAAGGCCTCTATTTTCAACGCTCTGTGCCGCTCGATCAACAGCACCCCCGAGCACTACCGGGGCGACGCCGAAGCGATCAAAGCCTCGGTTAGCGGCATGTCCCTAGACGACCTAAAAGGGCAGTTTGAGAATTTATCCGACGGTGGCGAGGGCCTGCGGGGTACCCTAGCCGCGATCGCCCATAAAGAAAAATTCAAGTACAGCCGTCCCTTTGGCGTCGGGCTTTACACTCTAGTTGAAACCGCCGCCTCTGAGGATGCCCTCAAAGACAAAGAAACCGTTGAGGCCCTGTTCAAAGACCTGGCCAGTAAGCTCAATATTTCCCCTGACAAGCTGCAAAAAGATGTCGAACTCTACCGCAGCAACCTAGAGAAATTTGCCCAGGCCCAGGAAGTGATGAAAGATATGCTGGCCGCCGATCGCAAAAAACGCGAAGAGCGCCAGAAAGCCGCTGAAGCCGCTGCTGAAGCTATCAATGAATCGGTCGCTACCGCTCCTAAAGCCGCCGAATCGGGCGAAGCAGCAGAATAGCGGCTCGCTATGATGGGGATACATTTCTCCACGCCGATCGGGCAGGGTTAGAGCATGACAACCTCATCAGCAAGCACGGCTAAACTCTCTGAGCTGTACGAGCAAGACTTCTGCCTGTGGGCCGAGGAAATCGCTCTATTGCTTAAAACCGGCCATTTTTCAGCGCTGGATTTGGCCCATCTAATTGATGAAGTAGAGGACATGAGCAGTAGCCAAAAGCGGGCTTTGCTAAGCAACCTGCGGGTGCTACTGCTGCATCTGCTCAAGTACCACTACCAGCCTGAAAAGCGCTCTTCCAGCTGGCTCAGCACCATCGTAGAGCATCGTCTGCGCCTTGAGGATGACCTTGAGGAAAGCCCGAGCCTGAAAGTCTACTGCCAAGAGAATTTTCCTAGAGCCTACCAAAAAGCCCGCAGACAGGCGGCAGTAGAAACGGGGCTGTCTCTAGCTACGTTTCCAGAGCAGTGCCCTTTTGCCCAAGAGGATGTGCTCAACACGGTATGGCTGCCAGAGTAACCTACATCAGCTGGATGTCTCGCTCTGACGGCGATCGATCGCCTTGAGCTGGTGGTACAGCATTTCAATTTTGGGTACGACTGCCCCAGCTGCCTGCGCTGCCCGCATGGGGTTTCCGTAGATGGCTTCTACCTCTAAGGGTCGCCCTTCGTCAAAGTCAATCTTCATGCTGGTGCGGTAGGGAGCCATCTGCTCGGTGTGGGCCAGCATATGAGCGACCAACTCTTCGGGCAGGTATCGATCCTGACCAGGGGAAAGCAAGTCTCCATCTCGCCGCGCTGCCTCCATCACTTCGACCATCAGCTGCTCGGCCAGCTGGCAAATATTGGGATCAGCCATCATTTCGGTGGTGGTGGCATTCATCACTACCGAAAGGCCATTAAACGGAATGTTCCACAGCAACTTACGCCACCGAGCCAGGCGCAGGTCGTTCACCAGCTCCACGTCGACCTGTCCGGCCCGAAAGTCTTGCCCAATGGCTTCGAGCTGCGACGAAATGCCTGCTGGCTGGCGATCGCAGCTGTACTGCCCCAGCAGCACGTTGCCGTAGTCGATGTGGCGAATGGTGCCGGGGCCTACTTTGTTGGCGCAAATAATGCACAGGCCACCAAAGATGGTGCGATCGGTTTCCCCAATGCACGTCCAGGCGGCTAGCTCATCTTCGATACCAAAGCCATTTTGCAGCATCAAAATAGCTGTTTCTGGTCCCAAAATGGGCCTTAACAGCTCAGGCAATCGCTCATTTTGAGTTGTTTTAAGGGCAATAATGACTACGTCAATGGGGGGCATGGTGGCGGTGCTGCGGTAGGCTTGCACCTGGGGTAGCGTAAAATCACCAGCTACCGATGCGATCGCCATGCCGTGCTGCGCCACATGGGCATAGTCGCTGCGCAGCAAGAAGTGCACCTCAGCCCCACCCCGCTGTAGACAAGCCCCATAGTAGCCCCCAACGGCCCCAGTACCAATAATGGCGTAGCGCCGCGATGTCATTGAGCCATCACAACTCGAAAGTTGCCCCATGTGCTAGTCTTGGCTACCAAAATAGGCTGGTAGGTCATTAAAACTCAGATTTAGTCTACGTGCCTAGCATTTTAGTGCTTTGTGCTGATTTCTTCAGCGTCGTATTCGAGCAGGGGCTGGGGCCGGATAGGTGGTTTTGGCTTGGTACCCAGGCACAGAAGGAGCATCTAATGCCGCTTCTAGCAGCGCCGTTTCTAGCAAAACTTCGGGAAATGTTAGCTCAAGTGGCTGAGGCAAAAAGTCGAGGGGTTTCATCTCTACTAGCGGCGTTGAAAACACTGGCATCGCTAAAGAACAAGGTGCCCAACGGCTATTTACGGGCACTCCGAGCTGGCTACACTGCCCTCCTCGGCGGCCCTCGGGGGCATAAAAACGGCAGCGGCTACAAGATGACACCCGGCACTGCGCTGATTCCATAGTGGCTTCCCAAAAGCTGCACATAACTCCTACATTTTCACTCTTGAAAAATTGGGGATCATTGATTCTCACGGCTCAAACACCTGGGCCTTGCAAGGCTTCAGCCGATAGGATTAACGAATGGAGTTCATGATTTCTTTATATTTGCTTTAAGCCCATTCACAATTAACTAGATGATTGATTCTAAAATCTTTAACGAACGTAAACTTGTTGGGGATCAGTCAAAACAAGGGTGATATCCCTCTTGACTAGCGAAGAATATATCAGGTTTGATAAATTCGTTCTAGCTGAAAAGCGGTGGTTGTTAACTTTGCAAGCTTTAATTACTCCAAGGATTTTCGCTTTAAGCGACATCCTTCTTTAGTTATAACTTGAGTTGATGGTTAGATTGAGTGGGTGCCCCCGATGTTGAGACTAGGGATTGAAGCCTAATTTTTTGCCTCTAGGCTGCTGAGCCGAATGGTGTGGCATAATCCTGCTCTATGGGCCAACCGTCTAATCTGCTGCTGAAATTGAGTCGTCGGCTGTTCGCAGAGGATCGCGATCGCGATGCCTTTGTCGAGGCTCTAATCAACCCGCAGCCCTTTCCCGCCGCCATTGTGTGGGTGCAGCCGCGCCCAGAGCCGGTCCCCTTTGCGATCGCCCCTGCTCTACCCTGGCAGCCCGCCTGGGTCGATCGCCTTGCCGCCAATCAGCGTCCCGGTCAGCATCTCCTTCACCAGGCCGGTGCCTATTACTGTTTGGATATGGCATCAGTGTTCTCTGCTGCCGTTTTTAGCGCTATTCCTACACCAGTCGTCTCAGTGCTCGATCTTTGTGCAGCTCCGGGGGGCAAAAGCCTGCTGGCTCGTCAGGCCTTCAGCCCTGCCCACCTCTGGTGCAACGAAGTCATTCGAAAGCGGGTCAAAATCTTAATTTCTAACCTCAAGCGCTGCGGGGTCACAGAAGCTCTGGTGTTTAATCTCGATCCTCAGACCTTTGCTGAGCAGCTGGGCCATACGGCCTCAGTAGTCATTGTTGATGCCCCCTGTAGTGGGCAGTCGCTACTGGCTAAAGGCGACTCAGCCCTGGGCTGCTTTCACCCCGTCAACATCAAAAAAAATGCCAGCCGCCAAAAACGCATCCTGGCCCATGCTGCTCAAACTGTGGCCGCTGGGGGCTACCTGGCCTACATGACCTGCACCTTTTCCGTTGAAGAAAATGAGCAGGTCGTCGCATGGCTAATTAAAAAAAATCCTCAGTTTGAGCCGGTAGAGGTGCCAGCGCTGAGGGATTATGCCTCAGCCTTGGCCTCTTTTCCCTGTTATCGCCTGTGGCCCCAGTCGGGGCTGGGGGCTGGGGGCTTTACGGCTCTACTTCGCAACCGAGGCGAGCTATCTGAATCCGTTAATTTCGACTTTCTCATGGCGCAGGGCATGAAAATCTATGGTGCAGATGCAGCGCCTTAGCTAGCGTTTTCGCTGAACCGGTGCCCTAGGCTGAGCGCTTTTGGCGGGGCCGGGGGCCGCTATGCTGAAGACTGTACCTATTAGCGATCGCTGGCGACCATGGCCAATCCTTCTACCCGTCCCGAACCGTCTACGCTGGATGCCATTGTTCGCCTACTGCGCTGGGATAAACCCACCGGACGGCTAATCTTAATGATTCCGGCTCTATGGTCGGTGGTCCTGGCGGCTCAGGGTCGTCCCCCGCTGCCCCTAGTCGGCGTGATTATCTTAGGCACCTTAGCGACCAGTGCTGCGGGCTGCGTCGTCAACGACCTGTGGGATCGCAATATTGATCCCCACGTGACCCGCACCCGCACTCGCCCCCTAGCCGCCCGCGATCTCTCGGTGCAGGTTGGGCTTGGTGTACTGCTAGTGTCGCTGCTCTGTGCCTACGGGCTGTCGCTCTACCTCAATGCGCTCAGCTTTTGGCTGTGCGTGCTGGCGGTGCCGTTTATCCTGCTCTATCCCCTGGCCAAGCGGGTGTTTCCGGTGCCACAGCTGGTACTCTCGCTGGCCTGGGGGTTTGCGGTGCTGATTCCCTGGGCTGCGGTGACCAACAATCTAGATCTACCCGTGTGGATCTTGTGGCTGTCCGTGGTGCTGTGGACTTTGGGTTTTGATACGGTCTACGCCATTCCCGATCGCGACGATGATCGCCGCCTGGGCATCAATTCGTCAGCCCTATTCTTTGACGACTATGCCCCCCAATTTGTCGGCTTTTGTTTCTTTGGCTCGTGGCTGCTTTTGATTTGGTTAGGCCTGCTACTTTTACTGGCGTTTCCCTACTGGCTAGGGTTAGCTGCAGCTGTGATTGTCTGGTCGCGCCAGTCCTACCTGCTTAGCCGCTACAAGCCCTCTCTCCAAATTTACGGGCAAATTTTCAAACAAAATGTCCAGCTTGGCTTTGTCGTCCTGGTTGGGATGATTCTGGGG
>NZ_JADEXE010000145.1 GCF_015207265.1 Nodosilinea sp. LEGE 07298
ATTGCCGGTCAGATGTTTGATAACGAATATGACTTGGCCATGACCGTCATTGACGGCATGGAAGCGCGTAGTAAAGCTGGAAATTATCAGCTAGAACGTTTTATGTTTAAATGCGCCTAGCTACTTACATCATCTAAGAGTTATTTCTAAACATTCAGCATTAAGTGAGCTAGCGATGCCAGACTGCTTAGACTCAACCCTAAACCTCTTCTTTCCGCAGTGGCAGGGTTCAGCAAGATTTGAACTTTACGAAGGTGCTAAACTTCTTCACGAGTTTTTGCGAAATAAAATTTCTTTTACCCAAATTCCTGTTTCTCTGACTTATTCACTAACTGCTGATGAGAATATCCTTGGGTACAACCAAATTCTTTCCCAGCTCCTAAATACTTGTAGAGTGATCCAGGCTTATAATCCAGAACGTATTTTGACCATTGGAGGAGATTGTGGCATTGAAATTGCTCCAGTTTCTTTTCTCAACAAAAAGTATGCCCAAGCCTTAACTGTTATTTGGTTAGATGGCCATGGAGATCTAAATACACCCGGTTCATCTCCTAGTTCTCATTTTCACGGAATGCCGCTTCGTGCTTTGCTTGGTGAAGGCAACGTAGATATTCTAAATCATGCCTTCTCAATATTAAGCCCAGAGCAAGTGTTTCTGGTTGGAGCAAGGGAGTTCGACATACCTGAGAAAAACTTCATTCAGCAACAAGAACTGTCCGTATTCTCTGCTGAATCAATAAACAATGGAGACTTCAATAAGTTGTTTTCAATGCTAGGCAAGAGGGGTTCTGATAAGCTTTATATCCATCTTGACCTAGATGTCATCGAGCCTGATGAGTTTCCTCACGTTGCTTGTCCAACGCCAGGTGGAATACGTATAGACAAACTCAGAGATTTATTAGTTAGCTTAAAAAGCAATTTTGATGTGGTTGGCTTTAGCGTGCTAGAGTTCTTACCTACTGAGTTTAAACACTTAGCTGTTTTAGATGTTATCAAGCTAATCAACAGCGCAAAACTACCATTCCTGGCAGCCATATAACCATGCTCAACTCTATGCGATCGCTCTGCAACAGAAGCGGTTGAGTTTGATGAAATAAATGATTGTGAGGCTTGGCAAAGTGCAGTAGCCGCTACTGCGGCACCCAAACCGATACCGACCCCGCCGGACAAGAAAATTCACCCCAGCCCTGATCATTCGTAGTTACGGGTTCACCAATATGCTCAGTGATGTCGATATAGGTGCGGTTTGGTTGGCCGACCTCCATCCATTTGCGGCCAGTATTTCCATTCGTAAGCACCACAGCCATTCCGCCAGGGTGTTCGGCGTTGCCCAATCGTGTCCAACCAATTGTGTTGGGATGATCAAAGTAGTCGTACTGGTCACCATAAGCATAGGCATGGCGGGCCTTTAAGAACCTATCAATCAAATAGCGATGACTAACTAGCCAAATTTCATATTCACCGCCGTCGTTACCTACATCTGTATAGTGAGCACCATAGTAATCGGCGTAGAAAATGCAGGGATAACCCCCACGGCGCAGCAAAATCAACGCATAAGCCAGTGGCTTAAACCAAGGCTCTACTAGTGATTCTAGGGTTTGCAACGGCTGAGAATCGTGGTTGTCGACTAGGGTGACAGCTAAATCGGGTTGATGCTGTACTAGAGTGTTGTCGAAAATTTGTCGCAGGTCGTAGCCGCTACCGCTTTTGCTCGCTCGGTAAAAGTTGTAGTGTAGCGGTGCATCAAACAAATGCACGTTGGTTCCAATCGCACTAATGAAGCGATGCAAATCTTCAACGTTTTCAGACCAGTATTCGCCGACGATAAATAAGTTTTTGCCTGACTGTTGACGACAGTAGTCGAACCACGGTGGCAAAAAGTCGGCCCGCACATGTCTGACAGCATCAAAGCGAAACCCGTCTACGTCGGTTGTATTGACAAACCAGGCTCCCCAATCGTTGAGAGCGGTTCGCACTTCTTCTGCGCCGATGTCGAGATCGCAGCCCATCAAGTAGTCATAGACCCCGTGATCTGAATCAGTATTGGCGTCGAAACTTTTGCCCTCAAATATATAGATCGCTTTAAAATTTTCATCGTTGGCGTTGTAGTCGACAGCGTCGAAGTTCCACCAGTGCCACTCCATATCGGAATATTTGCGATCGCGCCCCGGAAATTTGAAATGGGTCCACACGTTAACCGTTTGAAGATCGCCAATTGGGGTGGTGCCGCTACTGGGATCATGGGGAGTGGCTTTGGCCTCTTCAGTAGCATCTGCCCCCATCATGTGATTGAGTACGATGTCAGCATAGACCTCAACCCCCGCCGACTTAGCGGCCTTGACGGCCTCAACGTATTGATCTTTGGTGCCGTACTTGGTGCGGACACTGCCCTTTTGATCAAACTCTCCCAGATCGTACAGGTCGTATACGCTGTAGCCGACATCGTAACCACCGCTGGCCCCTTTATAAGCTGGGGGAAGCCAAACTGCCGTAATCCCTGCCGAAGTTAGATCTTGAACGTTCTCGACGAGCTGCTTCCAAAGATTCCCATCGGATGGTAAATACCAATGGAAATACTGCATCATTACGCCATTATGGCTAGGCATGCCAAGCTCTCCGAGCGGGGGAAACGTGATTAGCGCCATCACTATTGCAGATGTCTTAAGCGTTTAAATCTCCCGTCAGGGACATTTTTTTAATTGGGGACTCGTTGTGAGCTAAAGAGATCTTCAATGAGAACGTCCTAACCTTTGTGGCGGCTATATCTGGTCAGCGTAAAACATCAGTGGTGCATTCCGGCCCCAGCGCAACGCCTGAGCGGGTGGCTTCGCCTGTCGACCGATAATGCACCCATCGTCGCTGCCCCTACAGGCGATCGCGTAGCGTCCCTAGATGAGAATCGCCCTGCTCGACCGGCACTGCCGAAGGCAACTGCACGCCCTGTTCCGCATGGGAACCGACGATCTCTTTCATTGTGAAAGCATTCAAAAAGGCGACGATTAGCGCTACACAGCCCAGCATTTGAAAGAACAGTTTGTCGCCCGCTACGCCCTGGGGCAAAAGGCTGTACACCGTCAGATAGACCACCGCGCCGACGTTGCCATAAGCCCCCACGTTGCCCGCAATCTGCCCGGTAATGCGCGGCTTGATCAGCGGCACAATGGCGTAAGTGGCCCCCTCGGCAGCCATCACAAAGAACGACGCCACCATGGTCATGATCACCACAAAGACGATGGGAATGCCCTGGCCAAACAGGCTAAACAGCAGGTAGCCAAACCCAGTGCCCGCCATGGTAAGCACCAGGGTGAGCTTGCGGCTGCCCAGTTTATCGGAGAGCAGCCCGCCGCCTGGTCTCGCCACCAGGTTCATAAAGGCGTACATGCCCGCCACCGCTCCAGCAACGGCGGCGGTGAGGCCAAAGCCGCGCTCAAAGTAGGTGGGCAGCATCGACACTACCGCTAGCTCAGAGCCAAAGCAGGCGATATAGGCCAACTCCAGGTTAAATACTTGGGAAAATTTGTAGCGGTCTTCGGGGGCGTAGCGCTTTTGACCCGTCATCAACGGCTTGTTGGCCTGCCAGATGTTGTAGGACTGAAACAGGTAGAGACCAACTAGCAACACCCCAATGACGGCCAGGGTTTGCATTGTAATGAACTCAACGGTGGTCAAGCGCCAGGCAATCAGCCCCAGCACCGCCACCAGGGGAATATTGGCGGCCAGCAAAAACCAGAAGTCGCGCTGGCTGGTTACTTCCATGCCCGCACTGCTGGGAGGACGCTGGTAGACCTTGCCAGGGGGCGTATCGGTGACGCTGAAGTAGTAGATAACGCCGTAGCAGGCGGCAGCCAGGCCGGTGAGGGCGATCGCGAGTCGCCAGTTCACCTCGCCCACGGCAAAAAAGCCCAGGGCCGTTGCGATCGAAGGCAGCGTAAAGGCCGCCCCCGCCGAGCCAAAGTTGCCCCAGCCGCCGTAGATACCTTCGGCCAGGCCAATTTCGTTGTCGTCAAACCATTCGGCCACCATGCGAATGCCAACCACAAAACCGCAGCCGACAATGCTGAGCGCCAGGCGCGAGTAGACCATCTGCTCAAAATTTTGGGCCATGGCAAAGGCCAGGCAGGGAATCGCTGAGTAAATCAGCAGGCAAGAGTAGGTAATGCGCGGCCCAAAGCGATCGAGCACCATGCCAATAATGATGCGGGCGGGCACCGTCAGCGCTACGTTGCAGATGGCGATGGTGCGCATTTGCGGATCGCTCAGCCCTAGGTCGGCCTTAATGGCCGTAGACAGCGGGGCAAAGTTGAACCAAACGACAAACGACAAGAAGAATGCAAACCACGTCATATGCAGGACTTTGTACCTGCCGCGAAACGACCATATCCTAGCCATAGCTACTTAACTCCAGAAAATAGATCAAGGGGTTAGCTATTTGGTTTAGCCGCCCTAAAGCTCTGGTCAGCGATAGATTCACTCACTCGCCAACACAGGGTTATAGGTCTAGGACCACGAGAAAACCAGCTAACTATGAATGAAAAACCCAGATGTTTTGATTAGTCCTGGGAAAACTTAGTTGCAGGCAAGCTCAAAGCTGGTGAGCTGAGATCACCAAGCATGACCGCCGACAAATAAATCTTTTGCATAGGTAAAGACTAATGGCGACCCCACCGGTGCTTTGTGTAAGTGCTTACAAAACTACGGCGCTGATGGTTTTTCTGCACTGTTGTGATGCAGTTATCGCAACACCATGAGATCATGACTTCCTGGGAATTAAGAATTTTCTGTATCCAGAGATACAAAACGGGTAGAATAGAACAAGATAATTCCTTTTTTCAATTCGCCCCATGAAACCTCAAGACCCCAGGGTCGCGATCGCCCTTCACCGCCTCGATCTCGTGGCCACCGTCGCTGCTGTCTTGGCCGCCGCCACCTTTGTCGGGTCTGTCTCTACTCTGATTGCGATCGAGCAGGCCGCGACATCGTCTCAGGCTCCGGTCGTACCCAGCGAAGCGGTGCTGTGGCAGGGCCTGGGCCACCAAGAATAGCCCGGAACAGCACTTTAATTTCTTTCTCAGGCGACGCTAATAGTGTTTTAGGCTACATTTATTCGGTTCTCAGCTTGGCCCGGCATTGTAGAAGCCGTAGACCATAAGCAAGCAAAGCCAAACCCTTTGCTGAAGGAGAATCCCTATGAAACGTTACTTACTTTCTGGTTTGACCATTGTGCTATCTACCCTGGCCCTAGCGTCTGCCGCCAATGCTGGTCAGACCCATCTCAATGACGCTGCCGCCGATATTAATGGCGATGGCGTTGTCACCATCAGCGAACTGATTATGTACAACCGTGACCAGCGCGACTAACCAGCTAGCGATCGCTGAGTCACCCTAAATCAACCCTCTATAGCCATAGTCACGTTGGTTAGAACATCCAGAAACCCTTATGAATGTTCAAACGTTTGAACGTTCATAGGAGACCTGTCTTAACCAGACTGGCTACAGCTATAACCCCTCGCGAGCCCGCTGTATAAGACAGCGGGCTCGCGAGTATGTAGCGGCAAGCAGCCGCCTATAGCCAGAGTCACCTGGGTTAGGACATCAATCAATCCTGAAAACGTTCAAACGTTTGAACGCTCGTCTAACAGACGTCCTAATCCGATTGGCTACAGCTATAGCACTCGAAAGCTGAAATACACCCACTATTCCGGCTCGTTTGGCTCCCTAGCGCCCCTGCTCCCTCGCAATTGGCACTAGTCGTCACACTGATGCCGCCGTCTGCTAGTGCCATCAGATTTCGGTATAAAAAACAACTAACGAACGGTCAATAGCAGCCCTCAAGTAATCACAGTAGAATCCGATCTAATACCAATCCCAGATCCGAATCGCATAACCCCGATTCCAAACAGGAGGCTTGCGCAGGGGCAAACGGTGTTTGCCCAGCCCAACTGGGGGTAGCCAAGGCGGATTCAACAAATTCAGTATGAGAGCCGTTTGCGGATAGATAGATAACTATGCGAGTACCTATTGGCAACCTAGGCAAACTAATGGTCAGCCTTGGCATTGTTTTGGCTGTGGGAGCGCTACCCGCTCAGGCCCAGTCAGACCGTCAAGTTGCGGCCCTAGTCGAGGCGCTTCGTCAAGCCGCGCCGCAAACGGGGCAGGCGAATGACGGTCTGTACAGCGACTGGCAGATTATGCCAGCCAACATTCCTCGGTGGTCTAGATCCTGCCTCGGTCGAGAGCTTTCACCGTCTGAATTTGAGGCTAGCCCAGACGCTGCCCGCTCGGTAGTGACCTGTGTAATGCGGGACGTGCTGCAAGATGAGTACGAGGCTAGCGGTAACGATGAAATACTAGCGGTGCGCCGGTCCGCTGCCTGGTGGATGCGGGGTGACCCGTCTCAATACAACAATTCTGAAATTGCAGATTACGTTCAAAGGGTCGTGGCTGCCTATGAGAGTCAAGGGGCCGCGACCGCCGCCGCCACGCCTCAGGCCTCTCCGCCTGCACAACAACCGCCCCAGTCATCCGAGTTCGATCGCTACATGGCGGCTGGGTATGAGGCCACCAATCAACGCGATTATGAAACCGCGCTGCTCTACTTTCAGCGGGCCTTAGACGAGCGCCCCAGCGATTCCTATGCTCAGCAGGCCATCCAAAATGTTGAGCAGTATCGCACCGGCACGCCTGACGATGCCTCTGGCCGTCCATCTCAGCCCAATTCCCAGTAGCTTATGAAACCTTTGCTTGTTGGCTTGGTCGCAATCGTGGCAGCTGTCAGCGCGTCTAGTGCGCTAGCTCAATCTACTGAAGCGGATTGGGTTGAGATCACGCGCAATGCGGTGGGCGATCGCTTCATGGTAGAGCGCAACTCCATTGAACTTAGAAATGGGGCGGTTTGGTATTGGGAACATCGCGATTTTCCTCAGCCGAACAACGCCTTTATCGGCGTTGAGCTAGGGCAACCGGTCTATGGAGTCACGCTATATCGCTCTGCCGATTGTGTTGGCGGGGTTGCTCGGCTCAGACAAATTATTGCGCGCGACCAAGAACAACAGGTAATTCAGCGCCTTAACTATGGGGATGCGGGTCCGTTGTCACAACCTCAGTCTGGCAGTAGCGCAGCAGCCGTTCTGAGCTTTGTCTGTGAGCAAGTCCAGTCAGCCCCCGATGAATCTCAATCATAGGCAAATCGGCGGTGGCGAGACGATGCTATGGGGAACCCCCCTCTAAATTTCCAGTGACAGCTGGACATAGGTGAGTTCACCCACCGGTTCCAAATTCGAGAGCGTCAGCCCCAGCAGGCGCACAGGCTGGCTGCGATCGAGGTGGGCCAAGAGCATTTCCTCCGCCCAGGGCAACAGGGGCGACTCGGGGCCAATGGCGGCGACAAAGGTGCGGCTGCGGGTAATCTGCCGGTAGCTGGCGTACTTAACCTTGAGGGTAAGGGTGTGGCCCCGACGGCGCTGCTCTTGCAGGCGGCGGATTACGTCGGTGGCCACCTGCTCCAGGGCCTCGGTCATGGCAGCCATCGTGGTCAGGTCGGGCGAAAACGATCGCTCGGCTCCGATCGATTTGCGAATGCGGTTGGGGTTTACAGGGCGATCGTCTTTTCCCTGGGCGACGCGGTAGTAGAAGCGACCGGCTTTGCCAAAGTGCCGCACCAGGTCGGCCTCGGCCCACGGTTGCAGGTCGGCCCCGGTAGCAATGCCCAGGGCGTGCATTTTGCGGGCGGTAACCTGACCAATACCGTGAAATTTTTCGATGGGGAGGGCGGCGACAAAGGCCTCGGCCTGCTCCGGCAAAATCAGCGTCAGACCGTCGGGTTTGTTTTGCCCGCTGGCCATTTTGGCCAAAAATTTGTTGACCGATACGCCCGCCGAGGCGGTGAGCCGGGTCGTGGCGAAAATGTCGGCCTTGATGCGGCGGGCGATCGCCAGGGCCGAGGGTTCTTCTAGCGCATTGACGGTCACATCCAGGTAGGCTTCGTCGAGCGACAGCGGCTCGACCAGGTCGGTATAGCGGTGAAAAATGTCGCGAATTTGCCGCGAAACATCTTTATAAACGTCAAAGCGGGGTCGAGCAAAAATTAGCGCTGGGCAGCGCTGCTGGGCGATACGCGCGGGCATGGCCGAGTGAATGCCGTACTGGCGGGCCTCGTAGCTGGCGGCAGCCACCGCCCCCCGCTGCTCGGGCCGACCGCCCACTACCAGGGGTTTGCCCCGGTACTCGGGGAAATCTCGCTGCTCCACGGAGGCGAAGAACGCGTCCATATCAATATGCAGAATTTTTCTCATGGCGGCTCATAGCGGCTCATGGCGGTTATACCCCACTGGGCAGAGGGCTTTCCCGACCTGTGGAATGGAGGACTGACCGCGATGATTATAAGTATAGAAAGCAGGGAGTTAGGCTATGGTTACCTGGCAATCATCGTCTCGGCAATCGTCGTTTCAACCGCCCAGCTGGGGATTGGGTGCCGCCCAGGCTCAAATGGATGCGATCGCCGCCGCCCTGATGCCGCTTGGGGTTTCGCCCTCGGGCCGGGTGCAGTTGCCCTCCATTGAAATTGAGACCACCGCCGATGCGCTGGTGGTGACCGCTTTTTTGCCGGGGGTAGACCCGCAGGCGGTGCAGGTGCGCGCTACTCAAACCTCGCTCACCTTTTCGGGCCAGCGACAGTCGGGCCACCGCACCTCCCTGCTGCAAAACTTCGGCATTAACTACTTTCAGCAGACGGTACCTCTGCCCGAGCGCGTGATCGATCGCCAGGTGCAGGTGGCTTACCAGCAGGGGGCGATTATCGTCACGCTGCCCAGGCGTAAAGGCTGGAGCCAGCGTTTGGCCAGAGGATGGCAGCGCCTGCGGTACTCTTTGGGGCAATCCCTCAAAGCTCTGGGCCAGCGTCTGTTAAAAGATCGGTAACAGAATCTAAAGCCTAGGTAAGAAAAAGTGTTGGTTGTCACCATCTGATCGACACTTAACTTACGACGTTTATGACTAGACCTAGGATTGATTCTGTTTATGAGTGACTTCGACGATTTTCTGCGCCACAAGTACGCCTACGTAGCCATTGGCGAGTTTAAGCCTGGCTGTTTTAGCGAGGCCCGCCAGCTCTACGAAAAGGCGGTGTCGACCTATACCGAAGGCTTTAAGGGAGCGTACCTGCTGCAAGAACCGGGCAGCGATCGCGGCATTGCCATCATTCTCTGGGACAGCATTGAGAATATGGACGGCCACCACGACGCCGTTTACCAGCAGACCCTGGGCAAAATTGCCCACCTGTTCGAAACCCCACCGGTCACCTCTTTTTACGAAGTGTGTAGCGAAATTGGGCTGCCCCAAATCTTGGCTGCCGCCAGCGCCTCAGCTCAGGCCAGTCGTTAATCGGTCAACCGAGCGTTCAACGTTCACAAGCGCTAGTGCCTGACTCGTGCCCTGGGCCATTGCCCAACGCTGTAGATAGAGCCGCCTCGACAGGCAATGGCCCAGGCGCAGCCTGCACTGTGTTTTTGTGTTTTAACCAAACTGGCAAGAATGCCGGTTCAGCGCCTGTAGTCAGACGAATAAGAGCGTTAGACCCGCCTCAGTCGAAAATTTGGCGGAATAGCTGGCGTTATGACAGGTCGCTAGCACTGATGTTTAAATGCAAAGCCTTTAAAAAAGTCGCTCCAGTTCCTAAAACTGGGATAAGCTAATTGGCGATGTTCGCTGCTCCTACGATCGCCAGTTGAATCATGAACGGTCGACTCCACACTCTGCCCCGGCTGTCTTTTACTGCTTTGTTCAAACCCGGTTGGGTGAAGACAGCAGCCTCTAAGTTAACCAAGCTAACCAAGATCTTGCCTCGACCTCAGACCCTGCTAGGGCTGGGACTATCGACGGCTGTAGCGGTGGCAGTCTTCATGCCCCGCTCAATGCCAACCGCCAGCGCTCAAGACCTCACCGCCGCGCTGTGGACTAGGGCATCCTTCCCGGTCGAAGATTTTCAAACCTATACCTCCCCCTTTGGCTACCGCAGTGACCCCTACAGCGGTAGCTCTCGTTTTCACTATGGGCTAGACCTAGCTGCCCCCAACGGCAGCTACATTCGCAACTGGTGGGCTGGCGAAGTCCTCTGGGTCGAAGGTAGTGGGGCCTGTGGCACCTCCATTGCAATTAAATCGGGCGAATGGACCCACATCTACTGCCACATGCAGGGTCGTGTAGAGGGCAGTGGACAGAGCAAAGTCATGGTCGATCGCGACGGTGGCATTCAGCTCAGGCCGGGGCAGCCGATTCCTGCCGGGGCACGCATTGGCCGGGTGGGCATGACGGGTCGCACCACCGGGCCACACCTGCACTGGGGGCTTAAGTATCAAGACAACTGGGTCGACCCGGCTCTGGTGCTGCGGGCCATGTATGTTGGCCAGCAGGCGGCGCTTTAGGCGGCGGTGCCTGAATGGCGATGGCGGCGATGGCTAATCTGGCTCGGTATGGGGTTGGGGGTAGTGGCGTTTGTGGTGGGAACCGCGATCGCCTCGCCCCGCCCCGCCTGGGCCGCCGACAGTCACCCTGCCCTCACGCTCGATAGTCTGCGCCAGCGGCTGGCCAATCCGGTGCAGCGGGAGGCCCGATCTGCGGTTGACCTGCGCTACTACACCATTGATTTGCGCCCCGATAGCCCTTTGACCGACAGCTTTTACCGGCTGCTGAGCAGCGGGCTGCAAAAGCCAGCGACAGCCCCTACCCTAGACCTCAGCTACGCCATTGTGCAGGGCGACCTAGATCTACAGCGGCTGGGCCAGCGCGAACCCCTCTATGGCGACACGCTCTCGTCGTTGCTGAGTGAGGCCGGGCAGGCGCAGCTCAAGCGCGATCGCCAGCGCCTGCTGCAGCTGAGTCGGCTGTCGCAGTCGTTGCTGATTCAGGGTCAGGGCAGCAGCCAGCAAATTTATTTGTTCAAAGCGCCGCTGGTGGCGGTGCAAACTCGCTTTGGCGGTCAGGTGCTGGGGGGCGATACCTTCTTTTTGGGGCGGGTGTTGGCCAGTGGGGCAGTGTTTGATCAGGGGCTATCGCTGTCGGGGGCGCGCTTTAATCGGGCGGTCAATTTGTCGGGGGCCGACTTTCGCCAGAGGGTGCAGGCCAAGGGCAGCCTATTTTTTGAGGCCGCCCGCTTTGATCAGAGCCAGTTTAGGGCCGGGGCCAACTTTCAGGGGGCCGAGTTTAAAACCAATGCCAACTTTAGCCGGGCGGTGCTGGCGGGTGACCTCAACTTTAGCCGGGTGCAGTGGCAGGGGGTAGCCGATTTTGCCCGCACCTTTTGGCTGGGGTCGGCCTTTTTTGTGCGCAGCTACTTTGCCAAGGCGCTATTTTTTACCGAGGCCCGCTTCGATGCGCCGCTGGTGCTGCGTCAGGCCCGTTTTGGCGAGCCGATCAACTTGCGCAATGCCATGCTGGGCAGTGAGGTGGACCTCGGCGATGCCCTGTTTCCGCCATCGGCCTACCTGAACGTGGCGGGCCTGGAGTTTAGCCTGGAGCAAACCCAGATTTTGGGCACCCCCGGCAAAATTGGCCGGGTGTTTTCGGTGCCGCAGCTGGCGGGCAATGAAACCCTGCTGCGTAACCTGGAGCGCAACTTTCGTCGCCTGGAGCAAATTAGCGACGCCAACTACATCGCCTACACTGCCGAGCGCCTGCGCCTCAAGGCCTGGCAGCAGCGGCTGTTGGGCACTAACATCAATACCGCCTCGGTGCCCGCCCTGGTGCGGGCTGGCTTTACCGGAGCCCAGGCGGCGGCGGTGGTCGAGCAGCGGCAAACCCAGACCTTTATTGGCACTGAAGGGGTGCTGAGCGTGGCAGGGGTTGACCTGGCGGCGTATTTGAAAGTGCGCGATCGCATCTTTGCCCGCGATGTGTTCCCCATTACTCAGCGCCTGGCCCTAGCCCTGCGCTGGCTGTGGCTGGGCGGGCTGGTGGTGCTGAGCCGCTACGGCACCAGCTTTGGCCTTACCTTTGGCCTGGGGCTGGTGGCGATTCCGACCTTTGCGCTGATGTTTTGGCTGGTCGATCGCTACCGCCGCCGCCGCGCCACCCCGATTTTGCCGCCGTTGGCAGAGGGGCTGTGGCTGGGTGGGGGCTGTAGTCTGCTGCTGGGGCTAGGGCTAAATGCCCTGCTGCGGGCCGCTGACTACCCGCTGCTGACGCTAGGGTTTCTGTTTATGCTGCTGGTGCCGGTACCGGCGGTGCTGATTGGCCTGGTGATCAAGCGAGGGCGCTACCATGACCTGATGGATGAAAGCTATTTTGTTGAAGACGGCGGCCTACGTCAGCTCAGGCTGCTGATTGCCCGGCTGCCGGTGATACCGAAGTTTCCGTTTTTTCGCGATCGCTACACCTACCTGCTGCTCGATCGCCGCTGGAACTGGCTCAACTACCTCGACTTTAGCCTTAACAACTGGCTTAAGTTCGGCTTTAATGACATTCGGTTACGAGACCAGCACGTGCCAGGACTCATTACCGCGCTCGTGTGGTATCAATGGGGGTTGGGTCTGCTCTACACAGCGCTGCTCCTGTGGACGCTCTCGCGCACCATTCCAGGTCTAAATCTCCTGATTTACTTCTAACGTCGCTGTTGGCTATCCCTCGACCGTTGACTTTCCCCCGTGATCCCATCCTCTTCTTCAGATCTCAACCATCAGGCTAAATCCGATTTGCGCCGCCGCCTGATCAGCGCCCGCCAGAGCATTCCTTCCCAGGTATGGCGACAAAAAAGCGATCGCATCTGCGCCCACCTGCTCAACTGGAGCTACTTTCGCCAGTGCCGGGTAATTTTGGCCTATACCAGCTTTCGCCAGGAGCCCGACCTCAGCCCCCTGGCGGCACATCATCCACACTGGGGACTGCCCCGCTGCGTCGACAAAAATCAGCTGAACTGGCACTACTGGTCGGCCCAAAACAAATGGCCCCTACGCAAGGGGGCCTACGGGATTATCGAACCGCACCCCAGGTCGCCCCAAATCGACCTCTCCCTCGTCGATCTGATGCTCGTGCCTGCTGTCGCCTGTGATGTGCGCGGCTATCGACTCGGCTACGGCGGCGGCTACTACGATCGCCTGCTCAGCCAGGCTCCGTGGCAAAGCATTCCCACTGTGGGTATTGTGTTTGAGTACGCCCGTTTGCCCAGTCTGCCCAAAGATGTCTGGGATAAGCCCCTGGCCGGTGTCTGCTCCGAAAGTGGCCTTTTTCTGGGCGAAAAATAGTGCCCTTCGACTCCGCTCAGGGACCGTTTCGTACCCCGCTCCTTTCGACTCCGCTTAGGGACCGTTTCGTACCCCTCTCCCTTCGACTCCGCTCAGGGACCGTCCCATGCCAGCCCTACCACACGCTACCCCATCCCTTTAGCTCGGCTGCCCAGACTTTTTAGGTAGCAATAGCAATCAAGCCGTACACACACGTTGGTCGCTGATTTTCCATAGAAGTAGGCTCTAAGCCTAGCGATAGACGCCTTCTCTAACTTGAGGATCTATCCTGACCGTAGCGAGCTATCTATGGAGCAAGCCAATGATCGCTGAAGACTTAGTTAGACGTTATGAGGCGGGAGAGCGAGATTTTCGCCACACTGAGCTGAAAGGTGAAAAGTTAACCAACCTCAACCTCAGCGGTGCAGATTTTTCTGGGGCAAATTTGCGCGGGGCCGATTTGTCGGGGTCAGACTTTAGAAACTCAAGTTTTCGCAATGCTGACCTGACCCAGGCCAAACTGGCCCAAACCAATTTCAACCATGCCAATCTGCGCGGTACTACCCTAGCCGAGACTGACCTCAGTACAGCTCAGCTCAAAGACGCCGATCTAGACTGGTCGCAGGTGAGCGGCGGCCCCAGCCTGGCTGGTTTACCCGACTTAGAATAAATGGTCTAACTATGCTTTACAGAACCCTCGGCAATACTCAAGAAACTGTTTCGGCGATCGGCTTGGGTGGCTTTCACATTGGCAAGCAAAAAGATGAGCAGGAAAGTCTCCGCATTATTCGCAGCGCGATCGATCGCGGCATTACCTTTATGGATAACTGCTGGGACTACAACGAGGGCCTCAGCGAAGTGCGGATGGGCAATGCTCTGCAGGATGGCTACCGCGATCGCGTCTTTTTGATGACCAAGGCCGATGGTCGAACCAAAGCGCTAGCCGCTCAGCAAATCGATGAATCGCTAACGCGACTGCAAACCGACCATATCGATCTATTACAGTTTCATGAAGTGATTCGGCTGGAAGATCCGGATCGCATCTTTGCCGAAGAGGGAGCTGTTGCAGCTTTCCAAGACGCCAAACAGGCCGGAAAAATTCGCTACGTTGGTTTCACCGGCCACAAAGACCCGCTGGTACATTTGCGTATGTTAGAAATCGCCCGGCAGCACGATTTTCAGTTTGATACCGTGCAAATGCCTTTGAATGTCATGGACGCTCACTTTCGCAGCTTTCAGCACTACGTTTTACCGGTGCTAATCGAACGAGGGATTGGCGTTTTGGGGATGAAATCTATGGCGGGTGGACATATTCTTAAAAGCCGTATTGTTTCTGCTATTGAGTGCCTGCACTACGCGCTAAATCTACCCACCTCGGTGGTGATTACGGGTATCGACAGCATGGAGGTTCTGGATCAGGCGATTGAGGCGGCAGAGAGTTTTAATCCTATGAGCGACGAGAAGGTGTCGGAGCTGCTGTCGCGCACAGCCGGGGCAGCGGACTCAGGCCAATACGAACTGTTCAAAACCGACAATGTGTTTGACGCCACCGCCATGAACCCAGAATGGCTAGGCGTTGCTGCCGCTTAGCCTGGGCTGAAACCTGCGATCGCTTACTAATCATAGGTACGAATGGTACTGAAACAAGCGATCGCAGATGGTTCATGACCGGCCTTGAACCGTACATGCATACCCTAACCCCCACGACCCTGTCATCTTTAGCTTGGTAAACGACTCGGGTGGGCACCACCCACCAGCTTTAATTCAGTGATATTCAACCCTAAACTCCACAATCCATTTCAAAGGGTAGAAGTCAGCGATCGCCCCATCTGCCACCCTAAAGAAGTCATGGCGATGATGGAGAACACAGGATGAACCTGCTAATTTTTGGCGCAACTGGCGATACGGGGCGCGAGTTGGTCAAGCAAGCGCTGGCCCAGGGGCACGCCGTCACCGGCTTCTCTCGCCATGCCGATCAGCTAACCGCCGACTACCCCACGATACAGACGATTGAAGGGGATGTGACCGACAAGGCCACCGTAGAGAAGGCCGTGCAGGGGCAAGATGCCGTGCTGTCTGCCCTGGGTTCGTCGAGCCTGAAGCGGAGCCCGGCGCTAACCACAGGTGTGAGAAACATTGTTGAGGCGATGGAGCAGTACAATGTGCGTCGATTGATTTACCAGTCGTCTCTGGGGGTTGGTGAAAGCCGCAAGCAGGTCGGTTTTTTAGTGCGGTACATCATCATTCCGCTGGTGCTGCGCAATGCGATCGCCGACCACGAAGACAAAGAGCGCATCATCAAGCAAAGCAATCTTGACTGGGTGATTGTGCGCCCCGCCGGACTCACCAACGGCGAACATACGGGCGAGTACCGCTCTGGCGAAACGATTGATTTTGGGGCCAAAATTGCCCGCGCCGATGTAGCCGACTTTATGCTAAAGCAGGTCACCGATGACGCCTGCCTGAAGAAAACCCCCGGCGTGTCCTACTAAGTGCTCTCACCCGTTAGCTACTGATCCGGGCCACTATTGCTTTCTAATTCTAGGGCTTTCTGGCCTACGTCAATTGTGCTGTCCAGTTATAGTAAAAAAGACGAAGCCGAGTTTTCGCCAGCGGGCAATCAGGCCGCAAAACGATGCCAACCCCTCAAGACTCTACAGACTACTACGCGATCTTAAAGGTCAATCGACAGGCGAGCCTGCCCACCATCAAACAGGCTTACCGCGAGCTAGCCCGCCAGCTTCACCCCGACCTCAACCCCAGCGATGCGGCGGCAGAGCAATTCAAAGCTCTCAACGAAGCCTACGAAGTGCTTTCAGACCCGGCAAAACGCCGTCAGTACGATCGCTACGGTGCCCACTGGAAAAAAGCCGAGAAGGGGTACGCGACCACCAGCTATCCCAGCGGTAGGCAGCAGGATGACTTCGACGATATGGAGTTTGGCCGTTTTGGCCGCTTTGAAGACCTACTGGGCGATCTTTTCGATCGCTATAGTTAGAACTTTGTCTACTTTTAGTAGCTAAAAACCGGGTTTCTTGGCCACCTTCTAAGAGTTTCTGCAAGTTGCCTACGAGAAACCCGGTTTCCTTTGCTAAAGGTTATACTGCGGCAGGAGTGAGGGTTTAGTCCACATGCTTTGCAAGACTCATAACGCCCCTGAGCTAACTAGGCCGCAGGCGGCAACTGATGCCTTGACGAAGACGTTGGAGCATGATGCCCAAACAAAGTTTTGACCTTGTGCAGCCTCTGTAAGGCCTTTTCAGCGTCAGGGTATCGCTCCATAAGAAAGTCGATCAGGTCATCCGCCGTGCAGCTAACTTGAGTACCGCCATTCCAGGTGTGAAACTCCTTGTGAACGTCCTCCTTGAGCGTGATGAGGTTGTCAATGCAGGCGGCCAAGTCTGGATACTCTCTGCCAGAGTAAATATGGTGAGCAGCGGCGTTAAACTGATGCGTCTTGCTACTTCTTTTGAGCGTAATTTGACACGTTTCTCTATCTCGCTTTTTGGCGGCTTTCTTAGCCTTTTCAATCTCGTTTTTTCGAGCTGTTTCAGCATCGACAATTAGTTTAAATGTTTTCTTGCTTACCACTTCGACCGCTTTGCACCATTCTCTGCGGTCTTTTACCGTAAGCGATTGAGCTAATTCTCGGCTTAGGCGATTTCCGAGAATAAAAGTACCGTACAATTTGGCCTTGAGCACAGTATAGGCAGATGAACCGGTAGAGCGAGTTATGTTGCTATCAACCCTAGAAAGAGAGCAATTAAGCAAGAGTCA
>NZ_JADEXE010000146.1 GCF_015207265.1 Nodosilinea sp. LEGE 07298
GACCCTCCTCGGTCTCGTCGTACGACTCAACATCAATACCGGGTAAACCCAAGAGCTCTGTCAGTAGAGGCACCATAGCCATAACGTATAGTAACGGCTACTTCAGCATACTCATTCCAGGAGAGCCAAAAATGGCCCAGAAAAAAGCCCAGAAAAAAGCAAGGAGATTACCATGGCGGCGGTTAACCCTATTCAGGTGCAAAAGTTCTTAAAAGGGATAAATTATCCGGCTAGCAAGCAGGATGTGGTTGAACATGCCAAGCAGCAGGGTGCAGATGAAAATGTTTGCTCGACCCTAGAACAAATGCCTGATCAGGAGTTTGAAACACCTGCCGATGTCAGCAAGGCCATTGGCGAGATCGAGTAAGTCAATTGAGTGAGCTAATGGCGTAATTTAGAGCTATAGCTGTGGCCAGTCTGGTTAAGCCAGGTCTCCTATGAACGTTCAAACGTTTGAACGCTCATAGGGTTTCTGGATGTCCTAACCAACGTGACTATGGCTATAAAACGCTTACTCTTTTTGGCATTCTTTTTGGCATTAAATATTTTTCAAAGCCTAACCAATCATTAAAACAGTTTTACACCCTATGGCCCAGCAACCCGAATCGGTGACTAGGGAACACATTGGTCAAACGGCAAAATCTAAGCTGGGCTACGACTCCCTGCGGGCAGGGCAGGAAGATGCGATCGCGGCCCTGCTCAAGGGCCACGACGTGCTGGCCGTGATGCCTACCGGATCAGGAAAATCGGCTATTTATCAGCTGGCCGGAGCGCTAATTCCGGGGGCAACGGTGGTGATTTCGCCGCTGCTGGCCCTCCAGCAAGACCAGGTAGACTCAATCGGCGAGCAGTCGGTGGGCGAAGCCGTAGCGGTCAACTCTACTGTGACCAAAGCCGAGCGAAAAGAGGCTTTTAAGGCGTTAGCCGATGACGAGCTAGAGTTTATTTTTCTAGCTCCAGAGCAGTTCAACAACCCAGAGACCTTAGAGCGGTTGCAAAAGGCCAAACCATCGCTCTTTGTCATTGACGAAGCCCACTGCATCAGCGAGTGGGGGCACGACTTTCGCCCCGACTACCTGCGGCTGGGGGCGGTGATCGATAGTCTGGGTCATCCTCGGGTGCTGGCGTTGACGGCGACGGCGGCCCCAACAGTGCGAGAAGAGATTATCAGCCACTTAAACATGCGCGATTTTGAGGTAGTCGTGCAGGGCTTTGATCGCCCCAATATTTGGCTAGAGGTGCGGCGATTTGAAGCTGAGGCCGAGAAGGAAGCGGCTTTACTTGATCAGGTAGTGCGGGCTAAGAAACCGGGCATTGTCTACGCCGCCACCCGCAAGCAAACCGAAGCGATCGCCGAGGCATTAGTAGAGCTAGGCGTGGAGGCGATCGCCTACCACGCAGGCATGAAGACCAGCGATCGCGAAGAGGCCCAAGCTGCCTTTATGGGCGATCGCGCAGAGGTGATTGTCGCCACCACCGCCTTTGGCATGGGCATCGACAAGCCTAACGTGCGTTTTGTCATTCATCACACGATCAGCGATTCGGTTGATTCTTACTATCAAGAAATTGGCCGAGCCGGGCGCGATGACAACGCAGCCTTTGCGCTGTTGTTTTACTGCTCTGATGACCTCAATATCCGCCGTTTTTTGGCCAGCAGCGGTCAAGTCGATGTCGATCAAGTTGAGCAGGTGGCGACCGTTATTCAGGCTCAGAGCGAACCGCTAAATCGACAAGACTTAAAAGAGCAAACCGGCCTTTCTCAGGCCAAGGTGGCCACTGTTCTCAACCATTTAGAAGGCGTGGGGAGCGTTGAAATTTTACCAACGGGTGAAGCCGTGGCCAGTGAGGCTGCACCCAGTATAGAGGCGGCGGCCCAGGCGGCAATTCAGGCGCAAGAACGGTACCACAACTACGTGCGATCGCGCCTCGAAATGATGCGCGGCTATGCCGAACTGCGCGACTGCCGCCGCGAGTATTTGCTCAACTACTTTGGCGAAAAGCGCGATCAGCCCTGCGGCTTTTGCGACAACTGCAAAGCAGGCATTGTGGTCGATGACGACGGCGTTGATCAGCCCTTTGCGATGAACAGCCAGGTCGTTCACCCATCCTGGGGAGAAGGCATGGTCATGCGCTACGAAGGCGACAAGATTGTGATTTTGTTTGACCAGGTTGGCTACAAAACGCTCGATATTGAGCTAGCTACCGAGCAGCACCTGCTGGAGCCAGTCCAGTAAACTGCCAATGCGGCTAGCGATCGCGATCTTACAGTTGCCTCCGGGGGCCGATGCGGGGCAACCTTCACAACCAATACACTATTTCAGCAGCCTAGGCTGAGCCCTACCGCCATGCTTCGCCCTTGGGCAGCCGTCAGTATGACCCTTCCAGTCAAAATAGACATCAAAACAGCAACCTGCAATCAGAACACAGAGATCAACTATGAAGTATCGACAGCTCGGTGATAGCGAACTGACCGTTTCAGAAATTGCGTTGGGCTCCTGGCTCACCTACGGCGGCGGCGTCGAACGACAGCAGGCCGAAGCCTGTGTGCACAAGGCGTTTGAGGTCGGCATCAACTTTATCGACACCGCTAACGTCTACGGACGCGGCGCGGCCGAATCGTTTCTAGGGGAAGTGCTCCAGGGCATCGATCGCAGTTCCTACGTGCTGGCCACCAAGGTCTTCTTCCCGATGTCGCCAGACGATCAGGGTCTGTCGGCAGCGCAAATTTACAAGCAGATCGACGCTTCGCTGCAGCGCTTGGGCACCGACTACGTTGACCTCTACCAGTGCCACCGCTACGACAGCAACACTCCCCTAGAAGAAACCATGGCGGCGCTGACCGACGTGGTGCAGCAGGGCAAAGCGCGCTACATCGGCTTTAGCGAGTGGAACCCGGCCCAGATTAAAGCGGCGCTAGAGCTGCCCAACGTGGAAAAGTTTGTCTCTAGCCAGCCCCAGTACTCCATGCTGTGGCGGCAGCCCGAAGAAAAGGTGTTTCCCCTCTGCGGCGAAAACGGGATTGGCCAAATTGTCTGGTCGCCCCTGGCCCAAGGCGTGCTGACCGGCAAGTACAAGCCCGGTGCTGCGCCCCCCGCCGACTCCCGCGCCGCCAACGACAAAATGAATGGGTTTATGCAGGATCTGAGGAGCGATCGCGTGCTTAGCGCTGTGCAAAACCTACAGCCCTTGGCCGACCAGCTGAATATCTCGACGGCGCAGCTGGCCCTAGCCTGGATTTTGCGCGACCCACGGGTGAGCGCCGCGATTGTGGGAGCCAGCCGCCCCGAGCAGGTGGTCGACAACGCCGCCGCCTCTGGCGTAGAACTCGATGAACCCATGCTGCGCGAGATCGACATGGTGCTGGGGCCAGCCCTAAATCAGGTGGCGGCTCGATAAGTGCTTCGAAAACTTCTGGAAAACAATTTCCCTGGTGGTGGGCAGTGCCCGCCCTACAGCGGCTACGGTCGCTGATCAATGCTGGGATTTTCTTTCCTAAAAAACTCTTTGGCGGCGGCCTCTGGGCCGTTTACTGTAGTTGAGTTGGGAGATCACAACATGCTTAAAAGCTGGATGATTGTTGGTGGTATCACCTTTTTAGTGGCCCTGGGCGGCAGTTTAATTCGGCCTCGCGATGTCTCCTGGGGGCTGCGGCTCGATCGGCCCCAGTGGTTATTTTTTGAACCGGCCATTCCGGTGATTTGGACGGTAATTTTTGTCTGTGGAGCCGCTTCGGCTAACCTCGTTTGGCAGACCGAACCCGGCACCCCAAAAACCTGGCTGCTGATGGGCTTTTACCTGCTGCTGGAGCTAATCACGGTCGCCTACATTCCGGTTACCCTGCGGCTCAGGAGCCTCAAGGTGGGCACCGTGCTGGGCGGCATTGGGGTAATTTTGGGGGTACTGCTGACGCTGACGGTTTTGCCGATTTCAGGACTGGCGGCGCTGCTGCTGCTGCCCTACGCGATCTGGAGCCCGATTGGCACCTACACCACCGGGCAAATGGTAGAACTCAACCGCCCGGTTGAATCGGGGTAAACAAACAGGATTTGGTATAAAGCCCCATCCGAAGTTAATCCGTCAGGTTTGATTGATGGCAGTGTTCGCCGCCCAAATCTACCCCAACGGTAGGTTTCATCTGGGCTGGGCTGCTTCATTCTAGATACAGGGCTTGAGTCCCTAATGCCCAGGTCGAGATCAAAATTGCGTTCGTCGGCACGGGCAATGTTTAAAACTGGAGAGCCAGGTTTATCGGTATGCGTATTTTCGTAATTGTTGGGCTATTGTGCGGTCTTTTGCTGTCGGGTTGCGAGTTTTTTACCCCCGACACCAGCAGGGCGCTGTCTCAAACTCGGCAAATAGAAGAAATGCATAAACAGACCGAGCAACTACAGCGCCAGGCCGATGCCCTAGAGCGGCTTGCCAACCAGGCCAACCCCGTAAAAACAACAGCCCCTACCGTTACCCCTCAAACTCCGTAGTTATAGCCATAGTCACGTTGGTTAGGACATCCAGAAACCCTATGAACGTTTGAACGTTCATAGGAGACCTGTCTTAACCAGACTGGCCACAGCTATAATAATCTCCTGCCTGAACGCTCGGCCCCGACGATACAGTCACTCGTTTGACTAGCTGCTGAATGCGATCGTAGTGGGCACCTTTCCAATAGATTTGGCCACAGCTTTGGCAGCGCGCAAACTCGTCGTAGTGCAGGCGAGTGAGGGGCGGAATGCGATCGCTTATCTCAGCTTTATCGACAGCAGCTAGCTGCCCGTTGCAGCGGGGGCAGCGCTCTAGGGGAGCCACAGCATCGCGCAATTGAAATCGCTCTAACACCTCTTTAGCCTGCTCTTCTGGTGCGTGGGAACGGACGATATAGCCATGGATCACAAGGCTGCGCTTGAGTAAGCCTCGGTCTTGGGTGAGCAAAATGCGCTGCTGCTGACTTGAGATTTGAGCCAGTTCTTCGTCCTCATAGTCATTGCGGTAAAGGGCATCAAACCCCAGCAGCCGCAGGTAGGTAGCGAGCTTGCCCAAATGCACATCCAGCACAAATTTGGTCTGGGGCAGCGGGGCGGGGCGCACCAGCGAGGTAACCCCCACCTCAAGCGTTTTGCAGTGAGGGTAAACGCTGATGCGATCGCCGTTTTGAGTCAGGTAGTCGAACCCGACCGATTCGCCATTGACGAGGATCAAATCGACTTCTGGATGCGGTACCCCCAGAGCTTCGATCGCATCTTTAATCGAGGCCGGTTCGTTCAGCCAGTGGGCAAACTCTACCTGCTTGCGATCGGGCGATAGAAAGTCATTGAGTT
Organism: Nodosilinea sp. LEGE 07298; assembly: GCF_015207265.1. Taxonomy (GTDB): domain Bacteria; phylum Cyanobacteriota; class Cyanobacteriia; order Phormidesmidales; family Phormidesmidaceae; genus Nodosilinea. The sequence continues at coordinate 5,313 of NZ_JADEXE010000146.1, forward strand.
CGGCATAAAACTGGAAGAAAAGCTGTTGCATTTGGTTGGCGGTGTACTGCGCTGAAACCATCGTAATCACCTTTAGGGGATCGCGTCTTATCGCGTCTTGGCGGTACAGAAGCGACTTAATTCAAGTGATTAATGCCTTTCCCTGCCTACAGGCTAGCCGTGTTTCCTGCTGTAGACAGAGGGGATTAAACAAGTATTAACTTAAATTACAAGCAACTGGCAAAGGCACAGAACGCACAATTGAGTGCTTTTTTGTTGCCTATTGCTACCCAATTGTAGAAAAGGATTTTTTATGACCAACTATACAGCTGCAGTTAACAACCCTGACCAAGCCATCACCATTTTCCAACGTTTAGATGTAGACGAGCAACTCGCGCTGTTGTGGTTCGTCTATGAGCAAATGGGCGATGCGATTACGCCTGCTGCCCCTGGCTCAGCCTCCCCAGAAATTGCTACTGGCCTCTACAACCAGGTCAAAGAGCAAGAGCAGCAGCAGCAACTCGATACCATGCGCGCGATCGCCCGCAAAGATCATTCCAACCAAATCAGCCGCGAGTATGGCTCTCTGGCCGCTAACACCAAGCTGGCCTTCTGGTATTTTCTGGCCCAGGGCATGACCAGCGGCGAGATCATCCCCATGCCCGACGACTACGAGCTAACCAACCAGGGCCAGGATCTGCTGGCCGCCCTCGAAACGATGGGCTTTGAAGAGCAAATCACCATTCTGCGCAGTGCCGCCGAGGGCATGGGCAGCGAACCCGCCAGCGGCTCCAAGGTGTAGGATAAAACCTCTTCAAACAGCGCTCCATGGATTGGTAGCAATGCGGCGCGGCCCGAGCGGGGTCTGCCTCCGTTGACCAGACCATAGAGACTACAAAGGCTCGTAAGCCAAGCTTGCGAGCCTTTCCGCGTACAGAATAGAATCACCGCAGCTTAGGAATTTAAGTGAATAAGTAGTCTTGATAGTTTTACTAAAGCTAACCCCCTTTTGTCTCAGCAAACTATCGAGGCAAAAGGGGGTTAAGTTGCAACAATGTTCAGAAATTTCCAGTTGGCTAGGCGGCGTTAATCTGCCGGGGCCTTGGCTTTTTGCGATCGCTCTTGCGGGTGCCGCCCGCCATTTCGTACTCAGAGCTGTCTTTGCCATACTTGGCCGCTACGGCCATCAGCATTAGCTCAGACAAATCTCGCAGCTTTTTCTCGCCTGCCTGCACGCTATTGGCGGCATTGTCTACCTGAGATAGAGCCTCGTTGTAGGTAGCAATATCGGCCCGCACAGCCTCAATCAACTGGTTATATTCGGCCAGGGTGAGGCCGTTACCCAGGTCTAAATTGGCCCCAAGCGATCGCAGGGCGGCAGCACGACGCTGGGCCTGCTCCACTGCTTTTGAACTTCTTTTTGGTCTGCCCATCGGTAGAATACTCCCTAACCGTTTACCCTTTGACTATGGCAAATGGGCTTAACCCGTGAACCCCCAAGCAATACGGAATTTGTTCAGCACAAATAAAAAAGGATTCTGCGTATTTTTAAGTAGCAGAACGAGCGGCAGGTGTTTAGGGTTCAGTGGGCCTGATCACTCACGGGGGTTATTGAGTATTCTGTTTATCTTTTCGCCTACGGCGAGGGGGATGGGCGGTTAGCGCTTTGGCGCATTAGCTAAACCAGGGGGCGCACCGAGTAACCCCAGCACAAAACTCGATTACCGACCTGCGTTACTTGATTGCGATGGGCGATAGATAAGTGACGCTAGAAGAGAACTTGATTTTGTCGCAGCGTTACTTATGAATGGGGTGCGATAGTTAAGTAACGCCTAAGCGAAACTTGATTTCGTTATAGCGTTACTTATGAATGGGGCTTGTGAATCAAGTAACGCCTGAGTGAAACTTGATTTCCTCGCTTCGTCAACAGTCCTCGTTTCCAGGTTCCACCTGGAGATGCCATCAACGTGGCTCTGCCACCGGCTTTTAGAAGGCAGAGCCTGCCGACATACATGCCAAGGCGGAGCCTTGGAACGAGTTTGGTCAGTCAAACAAGAAACCCCCAGAGATTTGCTCTCCGGGGGTTCTTTCGTTCGCTAGTCTGCGGCGGGGGCGTATCGTCGGGTGTGTATCGAGATATACTCGCCTTCTCTGCCGGTGGGCATGAGCTTTGTCCACCTGTCGGGGTCGGCGCAGCCTTTCGCCCCGAGCTGATGAATGGTGTCTCGTACGGCTGCGTAGTCGCCCAGGGCTATCAGGCGCACTACCTCTTGCTGCCGCACGGGCAGTTTGAACTCATAGGTCATGTTGTTCACCTTTGTTTTGAGGAAAACGGGGAACTTACCTAGCACTCCGTAAAGGTGCGAAACCGATGGGCTAGATCTCTTAAAATGAGTCCAGTCATTTCGGCTTACCCGGTTAAGCGGAATGATTAGGGGTCTGGGAGGAGTACCATTCCTCTCATTCCCCGCCTAGCTCATTCCCCGCGTTACATATATTACGTGATGCGATCGGTGATTTCAACCGTATAGCCCAGTCCTATACAGCAGTGATGGATCAGGCTTTTTCCGATGAGCCATTCAGCCCAGTCAGTACCATCAGCCGCTGCACCATTAGCAGGTGCCTAACTCCGCACTCCGTCCAGCCCCACCAAAATCCAAAATCTAAAATCTAAAATTGCCATGACCCAAGACGAGCTGCTGCAACTCATCGGCCGGGCCGCCACCGAAGGCCGGACAGAACTGGACTTGGCAGGTCAGGGGTTAACAGCGCTGCCGTCTCAAATCGGAGAACTAACCCATCTTTGGCAGCTAGACCTCCGATCGAACCAACTGAGTGTGTTGCCGCCTGAAATTGGACGACTTTCCACTCTCAAGCAGCTCGACCTCAGCTCGAACCGACTGAGTGTGCTGCTGCCCGAAATTGGACAGCTCACCAATCTCCGACAGCTCAACCTCCGAGCGAACCAACTGAGTGTGCTGCCACCTGAAATAGGACGACTTACCAAGCTCCAACAGATCGACCTGAGCTCAAACCAACTAAGTGCGTTACCGCCTGAAATAGGACAACTTGCCAATCTCCAGCAGCTATCCCTCAGCTCGAACCGACTGAGTGTATTGCCACCTGAAATTGGACAACTCACCAGTCTCCAGCAGCTATCCCTTCGCTGGAACCAACTGAGTGCCCTGCCGCCTGAAATCGGACAACTCACCAGTCTCCAGCAGCTATCCCTCAATTCGAATAAACTAAGTACCCTGCCGCTTGAAATCGGACAACTCACTAGTCTCCATCAACTCTACCTGGACAATGAGCAAATTGAAGCTCCTCCTCCGGAGATTCTCAATGAAGGAACTTCGAGCATAGTCAATTATTTAAGACAGCAATTAGAGCAGGGTAAAGACTATATATACGAAGCCAAGTTTCTTATTGTGGGCGAGGGTGGTGCTGGCAAAACCTCTCTTGCCCACAAGATCATCGACCCAAGTTATGAACTTAATTCGGAAGAACAGTCGACGGAAGGCATAGATGTTATTCGTTGGACTTTTAACCTGCGAGATGGCAAGCCGTTTCAAGTAAACATTTGGGATTTTGGTGGCCAAGAAATTTATCATGCTACTCATCAATTCTTTCTAACTAAGCGTTCTCTTTATGTTTTGCTAGTTGACACTCGCCAAGATAATACCGATCTTTACTATTGGCTAAGTATCATTGAACTTTTGAGCGCTGAAAGCCCAGTGATTATTGTTAAAAATGAAAAACAAGATCGCACCTGCAAAATAAATGAAAGACAACTTAGGGCAGAGTTTATTAGCTTAAAGGAAACTCTATCTACAAACCTAAGAGATAACCGCGGCTTAGCAGATATTCAAGAAAAAATCAAACAGTACATTTTTAATTTGCCTCATATTGGAACACCGTTGCCTAAAAAATGGGTAGACGTACGTAAGGCCCTAGAAAACGACGAACGCGATCACATTTCCATAAAAGAATATTATGAAATTTGCAAATATAATGGTTTTGATCGACAAGAAGATCGGCTTCAGCTTAGTGAATATCTGCATGACTTAGGGGTATTTTTGCATTTTCAAAATGATCCTTTGCTTAAGAAAATTATCATTCTCAAGCCCGAGTGGAGTACCACTGCTGTTTATAAAGCTCTTGATACTAGAGAAGTACGCAATAACTTTGGCCGCTTTACCCGCACCCAGCTCGATGATATCTGGAGTGAGAGTCAATACATCGATCTACGAGATGAACTACTGCACCTGATGATGCGCTTCAAGCTGTGTTACCAAATCCCCGGTACCATCGATCAATACATTGCCCCCCAGCTACTAGAAGTTGAGAAGCCAACCTACAACTGGGATGATAGTCAGAACCTACTACTGCGCTACGAGTACGAGTTCATGCCCAAGGGAATTCTCACCCGCTTTATTGTTGAAATGCACAAATCTATTGAAGACCAAACCTTGGTATGGAAAAGTGGCGTGGTACTTACCAATGGTGCAGCTAGAGCTGAGGTAATTGAGCTATACCATAACCGCGAAATTCAAATTCGAGTCTCTGGCACTCGCTCAAAAGAACTGCTCACCATCGTCAGCCACGAAATCGACAAAATTAATGAATCCTACGAGCGAATTCGAGTCAAAAAGCTCATTCCTTGCAATTGCAATATATGCAAAGAGAACGATCCTCCACAGTTTTTTACTTTGGAAGTGCTGAATCGGTTTGCTCAAAATGAGCAAGAAAAAATTCAGTGTCAAAGCAGCTTTGAAATGGTGAATGTACGACGTCTAATTCAAGATACAACCAGCTTTTACAATCGCGACGCAAAACCAGATCGGCGCGAGTTTAATTCAAATATAGAAATTTCTTCCCCTACCCGCCAAAAAGAAGAGTTGCCAGTTCAAACCCTGCCAGACGCCCAGAAACGTCGCTTGGCGCTATTTAACACTCTCAAAGGCTTGCCAAACACCCAGTTTGAGCAGCTTATTTTCATGCTTGACGCACCTACTAGTAATGTAGGCAACTCTTCTGCACCCCAAGGGGAAAGAGTGCCCAAACTACTGGAATGGGCCAAAAGCGATATGGGCTGTGGTCTAGAGGCGGTTGAGAGGGCGATCGCCGCCATCAACACCAAAGAGACTGGAGAGTAGCGATCGCAGCGTGCCGCCCTTGACGTGCCCGAGCACTGGCTGGTTGACTAGATCGCGCAAACGGTGCTGGTGCTGTCGCTAGCTGGGGATACCTATCAAGACGTTGCAGCTTAAGCAATGTCACTCTGACTACGGTCTAGAGAAATTCAGAGTACGATGGCTCTATATCAGTCAGGGTAGACTGTTTAGCCTGGGGCGGTATGGCGCACTAGCCTTGCCCCTGGCCCTGGAGCGATAACGTCACACAAAGGTTTACTGGTCCCATGCCCAACGCTCACCGCGCTTTTCAAAGCCCGCAGGACAACAACGGCTACAAGTCGTTTGAAATGCCGGGGGCCAAACCCCACTACAACCCCGATCGCCCCGGCCAGGTCGAGCACATTGCCCTAGAGCTGACCCTCGATTTAGAGCAGCAAATCTGCGAGGGCACCTGCAAAATTCGCATTAACCCGGTGCGCGACGGCCTCGATAGCCTGGTGCTAGATGCCGTCAATCAGCAGATTGAGTCGGTCAAGGTGGGCAGTACCAAGCAAGACTTTGACTACGACGGCGAGCGCCTGCACGTGCGGCTCAAAAAGCCTACGGTGGCTGAAGAAAGCTTTACGGTAGCGATCGCCTACCGCCTGGTGCAGCCCGAGCGCGGCCTCTACTTCATTGGCCCCGACCAGCACTACCCCGACAAACCCGTGCAGGTGTGGACCCAGGGCGAAGACGAAGACTCGCGCTTCTGGTTTCCCTGCTTCGACTATCCCGGTCAGCTCTCCACTTCAGAAATTAAGGTGCGGGTGCCCGCTGCTTACCAGGTCGTTTCCAACGGCGAACTCTTAGAAACCAAAGAAGACGGCGACCATAAAATCTTTCACTGGCACCAGAAGCAGGTGCACCCCACCTATTTAATGGCCCTGGCCGTGGGCGAGTTCGACGTCATTCAAGACCAGTGGCAAGACATTCCCGTTACGTACTACGTCGAAAAAGGCCGCCAAGATCAGGGCCAAATCACCATGGGCAAAACGCCGCGCATGGTGGAATTTTTGAGCGAAAAGTACGGCTACAAATACGCCTTTCCTAAGTACGCCCAGGTGTGCGCCGCCGACTTTATCTTTGGCGGCATGGAAAACACCTCGGTGACGATCTTGACCGATCGCTGCCTGCTGGATGAACGCGCCGCCCTAGACAACCGCAACTCCGAGTCACTGGTGGTACACGAGCTGGCCCACCAGTGGTTTGGCGATTTGCTGGTGATCAACCACTGGAGCCACGCCTGGGTGAAAGAGGGCATGGCCACCTACTCCGAAGTAATGTGGACCGAGCAGGAGTACGGCCCCGATGAAGCCGCCTACTACCGCCTGGGCGAGGCCCGCAGCTACCTGAACGAAGACAAGAGCCGCTACCGCCGCCCCATGGTCACCCACATCTATCGGGAGGCGATCGAACTCTACGATCGCCACATCTACGAAAAAGGGGCCTGTGTTTACCACATGGTGCGCGCCGAGCTAGGCGACGCCCTATTCTGGAAAGCGATTCACACCTTTGTGCAAAGCCACGCCCACCAAACCGTAGAAACCATCGACCTGCTGCGGGCGATCGACAAAGCCACGGGCCGCAACCTGCGCCCCCTGTTTGACCAGTACGTGCTGCGCGGCGGCCACCCCGACTACAAAGTGACCTACAGCTGGGATGGCGATAGCAACCTGGTCAAGCTCACTGTCACCCAAATCCAGGCCAAAGACGGCGACAGCAGCAGCAGCAGCGGCCTGTTTGACCTGCGCATTCCCATCGGCTTTGGCTTTGTGGGCAAGGGCAAATCGGCCCAGGTAGAGATCAAACCCTTCACCGTGCGCATCCACGAGCGCGAGCAGGCGATGTTCTTCCCGCTCGACAAAAAGCCCGATTTCGTTAGCTTTGACGTGGGCAACCACTATCTCAAAACAGTGGAGCTGGAGTACCCGATGGCGGAACTCAAGGCTCAGCTCAAGCATGACCCCGACCCGCTGTCGCGGATTGAAGCGGCGATCGCCCTGGCCAAAAAAGGTAGCTTAGAAGCTGTTACCGCCCTGAGCGCAGCCCTCGCCGATGAGCCCTTCTGGGGCGTGCGAGCCGAAGTGGCCGAGCAGCTGGCCTCCGTTAAGCTCGATCAGGCTGTCGAGGGATTGCTGAAAGGTCTGCAAGACCCTGAAGCCCGCGTGCGCCGCACCGTGGTGGAGTCGCTGGGTGGCATCAAAACCGCCGAAAGCTACAAGGCGCTAAAGGCGATCGCCGAAACAGGCGACCCCAGCTACTACGTCGAAGCCGCCGCCATTCGCTCGCTGGGCAAGGTTGGCGCGGCCGATTTCAATGGCAAAGCCAAAGACAAGAAAACCCTGAAGCTGCTAGAGACCATCCTCAAAGAGCGCCAGGGCTGGAATGAGGTGATCAGGTCGGGGGCGATCGCGGCCCTCAGCCAGTTCAAATCGTCTGAAGATGCGCTCGATCTGGTGCTCAAGTACACCGAAATCGGCACTCCCCAGGCCTTGCGCCTAGCCGCGATTCGCGCCCTGGGAGCGATTTCTAAGGCCCAGAGCAAGCCCAATGTAGAGCGGATACTGGACCGGCTGGATGCGATCGCCCACGAGAGCTTCTTCCTTACCCAGGTCTCGGCGGTGTCGGCCCTCAGCGGCATCGAGACCGGGCGCGCCATGAGTGTGCTGCAAAGCCTAGCTGACCACACCCCCGATGGCCGGGTGCGCCGCCGCGCCGAGGAAGCCGTGCAGCAGGTGCAGAAAGCGATCGGCAAAGACAAAGCGGTCGAAAAACTGCGCCAGGAGTTGGATGACCTGAAGAAATCTAACCAGGAACTCAAGAGTCGCCTAGAAACGCTGGAGGCAAAAGCGAAGTAACGCATCTCAAAGTGGTTAGGACATACGCATGCCTAAGAAAATTCGAGAATTGAAACAGCAGTTGCAACAGGTAGGATTTCAGAAAGTCCTGGGTAAGGGAAGCCACACTAACTGGATACATCCTCGCTATCCTGGCAAAATCACCATCTCTGGCAAAGATAGTGCAGATGCAAAACCTTATCAGGAGAAAGAAATCTCAAAGGCAATTCAGATCGTTAAGAGGCAACAAAATGACTAACCACCTCAAGTATCAAATGATTATCCAGTGGTCTGAAGAAGATGAGAGCTTTCTAGTGAGTTTCCCCGATTTTCCAGGTCAGCAGTGGCGTACCCATGGGGAAACCTATGCAGAAGCTGCTGCTAACGGTATTGAAGCTCTAGAATCTCTAGTGCTTGCTTATCAAGCCACTAACGAACCTTTACCAGAGCCCAGCGTCATTTACACTGCCGCCTGAAGCAATCCTTGACTGAGCAGATATATTCCGCAAGGCGCTAGCGGAATATATCTGCCACAGGAGCGCTAAACCCTGGTAGTAGCGGCGAGCTGAGAGTATCACCTACCAGCAATGTACCGACCAATTGAAGTTGAGCTTCAGCGCGACGATAAATTTCTAGCGTCTTGAGTTGCCAGTTAACGATCCAATATTCCTGCACGCCGTGGCGAGAGTAGAGCTTAAGCTTGACCTCCTTATCGCGCTGCTCGTTCAGGTCGCCAGGAGACAGTACCTCTACCATCAGTTCTGGAGCCACAATCAGGTGCCCAGCTTCATCTACGCCATCGGCTAAGCGCGCCTGACTAATCCACACCACATCAGGAATCACGGCATCCGTAGGGGTGAAGATCACCCCTGGAGCCTGAAATGCGGAGCCTAGACCCGTCTGCTCAGACCAGTTTTCTAAACGTACGTGCAGCTTTCCGGCTGCACCCTGGTGACGAATGTGAGGGGCACGGGTCACGTAGAGTTCTCCGTCGATGATTTCGTAGCGCTTCCAGCCGCCGTCGTCGGGCATAGCAGCGAGATCGCGAGTAGTCCAGGATTGGGAGTAGGCGACCATGGCAGGTAGTGATGAGCTTGAGTTCTAGTGTAGTCGGTGCGCCTAGGGTACGCGATAGAGGCTACGCTGCTTCAGGCTAGAGCGTCACGGGAGACTCGACATACACCGTTGGCTCTTGCAGGGTGAAATCAATGCCGTAGGCCTGCAGCTCTTTGACAATACTTTCATTAGCCATCTCTAGCAGGCGCTTGCGCAGCTCAATCGAGCTTTCGCTAGAACCCAAAATAAAGAACGTTACGCGGGCATGGCTGGCGGCAAAACCGCCGTTTTTAGCAGGCTCGGTTGCTGCCGGAAAGCTGATGCTGGTGCTGCCGGGGTCGATGCCAAACAGCGACTCGGTACTGCGAGTGACGACTTGTTTCACCAGCGCCGCATCCTCTTCGCGCAGAGACCGCACAAAGTCCATGAAGAGCATCACCATCACCTTCTTGGCCCGGCTGACGTTCTCGATCTCTTCGTTGACCAGTTTCGAGTTAGGCACAATAATCAGCGTGCTTTTGGCGGCGGTGCGCAGCTTGGTCGATCGCAGCCCAATTGACTCGACCCGGCACAGCTGGCGATCGCCCTGGCGAATGTACTCGCCCGGCACAAAGGGGCGATCGAGGTACAGCACCAGCGTACTAAGTAGCTGTTCTAAAATCTTTTGGGCCGCCAGACCCAGGGCAATGCCGCTAATGCCCAGGCTGGCAATCAGACCCACCAGATTAAACTGCTGGCTTTGGGCAAAAGCCAGCACCGCAATAAAGCCAATCACCACATTAGCCAGGGTTTCAAACACCAGCAGCAGTTCATCAACCTCGCGGCCCAGACGGCGCACCATTTTGATGCCGTACACCCTCACAAACTGCCGAAACAGGCGAGAAGCCAACCAGGCTACGCTGGCGATCGTAGCTAAATCAACCAGGGGGCGAAAGAATCCGTACAGCCCCGCTGATGCGGCCTGTAGCCACACCATCGACAGCGACACCAGCAGCAGAGTGCCCGCCGTTTTAACCGTGCCTTTGATGGGCAAGATCAGGTTGTTGTAAACGGTGGCCCCCTGCTGGGGCGAAAGCCGCTGGATAATCAGCCCAATCAGCCCTGGAGTATAGCGACCGATTAAAAGGGCCAGCAGCAGCGCGACTAAAAAGACCGCCAAAGGCGGCAGCGCTAAAAGCTGAATATCAACGGTATTGAGCAGGTCGCGTAGGGTTACAAGCAATGGTTAAAGGCAAGTTGTCAACAATCTAGTGGAACAGCGGTAGCACAGCGGCGGCCAACAGCACCCTACACGGTAATGGGGGCATCGACATAGACCGTCGGCTCTTCGATATCAAAGGCGATGCCGTACTGCTTGAGCCGCTGGGTAAGCTGCTGGCTAGCGACATTCAGCAGCTGGCGGCGAATTTCCATCGAGCTATCACCCGACCCCAAAATAAAGAAGGTAATCTGGGCCTGGGCCAACCGTCCGCCATCTAGGTCGCGAAAGGCAATGTCGGTGCTGCGCGGGTCAATACCCGACAGCTCTTGGGTGCTTTCTAAAATTACCTGGCGAATGAGGGCCTGTTCTTCGGGGGTAACGGCTCGGTACAGGTTGAGGTAGGTAATTGCCATTACCTTTTTGGCCCCGGAGAAATTTTCGACGGTGGATTGAATAATCACGTTGTTGGGCACGATCGCCAGCGACCCCTTGCCCGACACGCGAATTTTGGTCGATCGCAGCCCGATCGCCTCGACCCGGCCAAAGGTGCCATCGGGCAGGCCAATGTAGTCGTCTACGCCAAAGGGATGGTCGACATAAATCACCAGCCCGCCCAGCAGCTGCTCCAGCACTTTTTGGGCGGCAAAGGCTACGGCAATGCCGCCCACCCCCAGGCTGGCGATCAGCCCAAAGATATTCAGGCTGTGGGTTTCGGCAAAGGCCACCACCAAAATCAGCAGAATACCGGCGTTGGCAAAGAACCGCGCCAGCACCAAAATTTCGCTGTTGCTCTTGCGCCCGTCCAGCAGGGCGGCATCGAGCAGGTAGGTGTTGAAGTAGGCCCTAAAGCTACCGGCCAAGAACCAGCCCAAAACCACGGTAAACCCTAGAGTGAGCGGAATCTCCAGGTAGGGATACCAGCGCACCTGCAAATCTCGCTTCAGGACTAGGTAGGCCACTAGGTCGAGCAGCCCCAGCACCAGAACGGATTGCAGCAGCGACTGCTGAGGTTGAATTACCAGGCGGTAAAACTTGTCGGCTCGGCCCGCGACCAAGCGGCGCAGTAGCCAGTTCACTAGGCGAGAGAGCACGTTGCCCGAAAAGTAGGCCAGAGCGGCAATTAGCCCCAGCAGCCCCAGCCAAAAAAGGGAGGGATGCTCGCCCGACAGACGGAAAATTTGAATATAGAGTTCTGACATTAACTAAGTGGTGAAGCTTTTTAGGCGCGGCTTTGGCCCAAACGCTTACAAGGATATACGAATTGGTCATCGGTCGCAGGGCATACCCGCAGTACCTGACCGAGTAGCGGGCGATCGCACCCCCAGCGTGAGGCGCAAAAAAGCTGAAGAAATCGGCAGAAGTGGGGGGCTGCTTCTATGGTGAAGATGACGACAGCAGGAGCGATCGCCCCCATGCCCCCATCC
>NZ_JADEXE010000591.1 GCF_015207265.1 Nodosilinea sp. LEGE 07298
ATACCTTCAGTGTCTTTTCTTATTAGCTTAAATTGGATCCGGTCTCAGTGATGACTCAAGGGGCAGGGAGAACACCTCTCCCGCCTATCTAGCTGTCGTCACCCGCCACGTTCAGTGTCGTCTAATAGCTCGGTGATATCAATGCCCACCGAAACCGCCGCTGTACCCCGCTGATACTTTTGCACCGCGACGAGAAAGTAGCGGAGTACGCCTTTGATTTCGACTTCGATTGTGCGGGCGTCCGATTTACGGGAGTTGGTGAGGAACTCCTGCAAAAACTGGGCCAGTTGGGCATTGCCGTTGAGGGAGTTAACGCTGCGCCCAATAAATGCTCCCTGGGCCATGCTCCAGCTATTGGCCAGGTACCGATTGACGCCAATATAAACGCCGCCCGAATCAATCCAAGAGATGGGGCCGGGTACGGCGTCCAATACAGCTTCTAGCTGATCTTTGGCGGCGTGGAGGGCATGTTCTGCAGTGTTACGAGCGTCTAGGTAGCGCTGCAAAACCTGCAAGACCACCCACCAGATAGGCAGCAGAATTAGCAGGCTGAAGGCTGCGATCGCACTGGCCAGAATTAGCTGCTGAGCAAAATTTTTCTGGTTCTCGCGAATCCGCTCCTGGGTGGCGTCGAGTCCCCGCTGAATGCCCTCAGCGTAGATCACTTTTTGCTGTTCATAATTGGCACTAAACAGTAAATCGGCTGCCGCTGCCTGCTGCCCGTCGCGCACCAGTTCAAACGACTGCACTTCCATAGCGACCAGCTTTTGGTTGGCAATGTCGGTTTGCGCTGCGCCTTCCCCTTCATAGGTGTCTGGGGCGATCGCGATCGCTTCTTTGATCACGGCATCCAATTGTGGTTCAAAGTCGTTGTAGCGCCCTTCCCAGCGAGTATCGCCCGTAGCGGCGTTCATCCGAGCCGACATGGTGAGCACTTCATCTAGGTGAATAATCGAACCCACCAGATATTGCAGGCGAAAATCATTGACGATGACGCGACTAAAGGTTTGGTAAGCATTCCAGGCACTCCACCCCAGGGGTAAAAACAGCGACAGGGCTTGGTGGTGCAGAAAAGTCCTGAAAGGGTTGTTGTGAAAGGAGTCCCAAATGAGACAGGGTAGATGGGAAGGGGCATTTCATGAGAGGCTTGAATTCCCCAACTCAAGGCCAGTCTCATGGAAACACCCCTCTTGTATCGTCAACTGCAAGACCAATTGAGTCAA
>NZ_JADEXE010000147.1 GCF_015207265.1 Nodosilinea sp. LEGE 07298
ACCCTGCCCGACGATGTGGCGCTGATTCGCGGCATCATGCCCTACTCAGTGATGAACGCGCCCCTCGACCAGGACCGGCCCCTATCATTTTTGTGGCGCTATGCCGACAGGCTGCGCTTCGCCAACCCCATGAGTGTGCTGGGTCTGCTGGTCAATATTCGCAATGTGCTAATTGTGGGGGTGTCTGCCGACAAGCGCTATGGCCCGCTGTACAACCAGGGCATTGCCCAGGTTGTATTCAATGGCTTGGTCAAGAACGGCTACCAGGTGGGCAGCGGCACTCCGGTAACGCTAATAGGCTACAGCGGCGGCGGGCAAATGTCGTGCGCCAGTGCCCCCTACCTCAAGCGGGCATTGGGAGCTCCCATCGACGTGATTTCCCTGGGCGGGGTGATCAGCGCCAACATTAATCTGCTTAAGCTGGAGCACCTCTACCACCTGTCAGGCGAAAAGGATACGGTCGAGAAGCTCGGTCCCAAAATTTTTCCGGGTCGCTGGAAGTTGTTTCCTCTCTCCTACTGGAATCGGGCCAAGCGGCGGGGCAAAGTTTCATTCGTTTCGCTGGGGCCGGTGGGTCACCAGGTGCCGGGGGGCATTCTCGACCCCAAGCTGATCTTGCCCGATGGTCGTAGCTCCCTGGGGCAGACCATCGACACTATCAACGCCATTTTGCAGGGCGACATGCTGGAGACGGGGCTAGAGCGCCGCAGCCAGGCCAACAACTACGATATTTTTTGCGCCAATCCCCTGGTGCAGTACCAGAGCTACCCCCTCGATCAGCGGCCCAATGCTGACCTCTATGAGCCAATTGGCGACTGGATTGGGCGGCTGATTTTGCCCCTTAAGAACGAGCGGTTTGGCGGTGTTTTTTACGAAATTCACCATGCGCCCGCCGATCATCAAGGGCTGGTGGGACGAGTGGTTAAGCTGAGCTGGTCGAACAATGCTTTGACCCAAAAGCTGGTTCAGGCGGTTACCCACGACGTGCACTTTAGCGCCGATGCCGAATACGCCAGCCGTTTTAGCGGCGTGATTAACCCGGTGCGGCTCAACCACTGGCTGCGGGTCGATCCGCTAGAGTCTCTCGCCGGGTCACTGCCCGAAGACGACATGATTGTGGTGGTGGAAACCCCTCAGGTCATGCTGGACAGAGATGGGGTGACGCTTTTTATCAACGCACAGCCCATGGAGGTGACCGGGCGCTACTACGGTCTAGTGCAGTTTATCGAGCCGATCGCGGGTACCGATCAGTGGCGAGTGCGGCACTTCGATCGCGGCAGCCGAGCCTTTGATGGCGTTGAGGAGGTGGTGAGTCTGCCCTCGGTCGCCATGATGGAGGTTTACGGCAGCTACCCGTCTACCACCGAAGAACTTGAGACCTCGCCCTACAACGAGTCGGGCTGGTATATCTACGGCGCGCAGAATGCTGACGGCACCTTTGTGGTGCAGTCGCTGGGGCCGCGATCGCTGTTTCGCCTACAGCCCCAGCGGGTGGTGTTTGGTGGGGCGAAAGCAGCCTACCGCTACATTCGCAAAGAAGCGTGGGCCGATGTGGTGGCCCAGAAGGGCCAGGTAGGCTCAGTACTGTGCACCGCGCGGGATAACGGTCGCCCGGAGGCGATCGCAGCGGCTATTGATGACTGGCAGGTGGGCGATCGCGCCCTCATTCTGCATACCTATGGCGGCATTGGCGGCGAGCAAAAAGAACCCGCCGCCTTTAGCCCCATTTTCTTTGGCCACTTTGCCTACGGTCGGGCCGAGGTGGTGCACGACCGATTGGCCGACGAGCACCGGTTTGAGATTCGCTACTACCAGGTCTACGCCCACAACATCGACGGGCTGATTGCGGGCACCATTCACTGGTCGAGGTACCAGGGCGATCGCCAGCGGGGCTGGCTGGGCACTCGCCCCACCTGCGATATTCTTGTCAAGCTCGATGCCTTTAACCGCTACTACTATTTTGACGACGAGCGCCGGTCGCCGCTTACCCGTATGGAGGCCCACCTGCAAGCCATGACCGCCCGCTACCGCATTGGCGACGGTACGGGCGGCACCTTTGTCGGCCCTTCTAACAACTGCTCCCAAGACTCAAACCAGGCGCTGTTTGCCAGCCTGCAAAGCACCACTGACAGCCTGCAGCACCATGCTGACGCGCTGCGCGAGTGGAACCAGGACCATCCCGACCAGGCCTCTGCCCTACGGCAGCTTGGGGCCTTTGGCAAAGACCTCAAAGGCACCCTGCAACCCCTGGGCGGCCTGCGCCCCGCCTGGGAAAAGAACGAGTTTAACCTGGGCAGCTCCATTGAAGACGAACCTATCCGTAATTTAGTGATGGGCCTGGGCAGCTGGCGCACGGTGTTTCCCCGTAAAGCCAGCGACGTGGTGGTGCACCAGTTTCTTAAATACGGCGCGTCGGCCTGGGTGCTGCGCACTAGCCAGGTGGGTGGGCACAACTCAGCGATCGAACCGATCGCGCCGATGACGTTTTAGGCAAGATCGATCGAGTGGCAGCGACAGAGGTCTCTAATCGCCCGTTAGCCGGTTCAAGTAGCGCTCGATCAGTAGAATGGCCACGATGTCGTCAATCGGGCGAGAAATTTTGCGCAGCGACTGAGGCACCAGCCCCCCCAACCCCGATGGCGGATACATCTGCCAGTAGCGATCGCGGGCTTCTAGCGTTGTATAACGTTCATCGACCAGCATAATGCGCGGTGGGTCGGGGAGCTGGCTGAGCGTATCTTTCCAGCCTTGAGACGCGGTTTGATCCCCCAGCACAATCATCGAAATCGGGAATCGCTGGCGCAGGGCCGTAATTTCATCCAGCACCGCCTCGGACGCGATCACCTGCTGGTAGCGCAACATGCGGTCTAGACCCATAATGGCGAGGCCGCACTTTTGCCGTCCGGGGTCAAAGCCCAAAATCACCGGTTGAGACAGAGGGGGCGGGGTAGGCTGGCTCACGGGGTTTGGGGGTAGACTTTCTCCTTCATTGTGCCACCCTGATCTGATTTACTCAGAAAATTGCCGTTCCATCAATTCAGCGGGCAAACTAGAGGGCTGGCCGCAAGCGTACAACAATGAAGGTTTTGCACTAAACTTAGTCGGCAAGCAGCAACCAATGGCGTTGCGGATCCTAAAAAAGAGTGGCCAAAACTTTTTTACTATAGTACACTTGTTTCAAGCCCGAGGTAACGCTGGCCAGTGCACATCAAGCGCGTCGAGTTGTCGCATTTTAAATCGTTTGGGGGTACGACCCAGGTTCCATTGCTGCCTGGGTTTACGGTTATTTCTGGCCCTAACGGTTCGGGAAAATCAAATATTTTAGACGCGCTGCTATTTGGTCTGGGCTTAGCCAGCTCTAAGGGAATGCGGGCCGATCGCCTGCCTGATCTGGTCAACCAAAACCAGATGAGTCGACGGGCGACCTCTGAAGCTAGCGTCACGGTTACCTTTGACCTCAGTGATGTGGCTGCCGAGCTGATGATGGAGGGCAGCGACGATGGGGCGAACGATTTAAATGGCAACGGTAATGGTAGCAACGGCCACGCTCCTGGGCGCGGTGAAAACGGCTACGGCAGCAACGGCAATTCTCCTACACTAGATATCTCGACTTCTGAGGAGGCTGATACCAGCTTTGTTTCCCTGCGTGAGTGGAGCGTGACCCGGCGGCTGCGAGTGACCAGCCAGGGCACCTACACGTCGAACTACTACATCAACGGCGAACCCTGCACTCTAAATCAGCTTCACGAGCAGCTGCAGCGGTTTCACGTGTATCCAGAGGGCTACAACGTGGTGCTACAGGGGGATGTCACCAGCATTATTTCGATGAACTCCCGCGAGCGTCGAGAGATTATTGACGAGCTAGCCGGAGTGGCAGCCTTTGACCGCAAAATTGACCAGGCCCGGGGCAAGCTAGAGGCCGTGCGCGACCACGAAGAACGCTTTCGAATTGTGGAGCGCGAGCTACAGGCCCAGCTAGAGCGCCTGGCCCAGGACCGGCAAAAGGCCGAAAAGTACCAGCGCCTCAAGGAAGCCTTTCAGGCCAAGAGCCAGTGGGAGGCGGTGCTGCTGTGGCAGAGTCAGCAGCGGGCGATCGCGGCTCTGCACCAAACCCTAGAGCAGGGCGAGGCCAAGTCCACCGCGCTGGCGGCGGCTATTGCCCAGGGACAGGGGGCGATCGCCACCTTAGAGGCCGAACTGGCCGCCCTCAATACCCGCATTCGGGCCATGGGTGAAGACGAGCATCTGGCGCTACAGGCTCAGGTCGCCACCCACGAGGCCGAGTTGCGCCAGCTCCAGCGCCAGGAGCAGGAAAATCGCACGGCTACTAACCAGGGGGCGGCCCAGCGCCGCGACACTGAAATTGCCCGGCAGCAGCAGCAGCGCGACCTGGAACAGGTGGGGCAGGCGATCGCGGCGCTAACGAGTGGGGAGCTGGTAGCCCTCAGCGCGGCCAAAAAACAGGTGCAGCAGGCCCTAGAAGAGCGCCGCCAGGCTACTTTGGCGATCGCTTCAGCGTCTCAAACCAGCATTCAGCAGCAGACCCAGATGCGCCAGGCGATCGAGGCCCTGCGCCAGGCGGTCGACCCTCAGCGGGCCGAGCAGATTCGGCTGCAGGAGCGGTTGCGCCAGCTAGAGCAGCAGCTAGAAGCGCTTAACGAACAGCGCGGCACCCTGGGGGCAGCCCCAGCCGAGTCCGAAGATGTCGGGTTGACCCAGCGGCTAGCAGCGGCAGAGAAGACCATTCAAGATACTGCCGCCAAAATGGCCGCCGCCGAAGCCGAGCTATCGGTTCAGCGCGATACCCAGACCCGCCTGCTCAAAGAACAGCGCGACAAGCAGCGCGACCTCGACAAGCTAGAGGCCCAAACCCAGGCTATGCAGGAGAGCCAGGGCACCCACGCCACCAGGCTGCTGCTAGAAAGCGGTATGGCAGGCATCAGCGGGCTGGTCGCCCAGCTGGGCAAGGTCGATCCCAAGTACCAATTAGCGTTAGACATTGCCGCCGGAGCGCGACTGGGCTACCTAGTGGTCGAAGATGATCGGGTGGCGGCCCAGGGCATCCAGTTTCTCAAGCAGCGCAAAGCCGGGCGGGCTACCTTCCTGCCGCTCAATAAAATTCGCGCCCCCCGCTTTACCCCAGTACCCGAGTGGAAGCGCCCCGACGGGTTCTTAGACTACGCCGTCAACCTAATCGATTGCGACTCGCGCTATCGCGATATTTTTGGCTACACCTTCGGCAGTACCGTGGTATTCGATACCCTACAGTCGGCCCGGCAGTACCTGGGCGACTACCGCATCGTCACCCTGGAGGGAGAAATTCTGGAAACCAGCGGGGCGATGACCGGGGGCAATGTCTCGTCGCGCTCCGGCAGTTTGCACTTCGGCACCGTAGAACCCGCTGAATCTAGCGAGGCCCAGGCCCTGCGCCAGCGGCTGAGCGACATTGAAGTGATGCTGGAACGCTGCGATCGCGACCTCAAGACGACCTCCGCCACCCTGCAAACCCTCTCCCAATCGCTGATTGCTCAGCGCCAGCAGTACCGTGAGCTACAGATGGTGGGCGAGCAGCAGCAGACCCAGCAGCAGCAGCAGGCCCAGCAGCGCGCCACCCTCGAAACTCAGCTCAGCCAGCACCAGCAAGAGCTAGCCAGCACCCAAACCCGCCTGCAAGAGCTGGCCGAGTCTTTACCCGTGCAAGAAGCTGAAATCGCCCGGCAGCAGCAGGCCCTCGGTGAACTAGAGCAGTCCCAGGCCCACAGCGAGTGGCAGCAGGCCCAGGCTGCCGTGGGGCAATTAGAGGCTCAGCTCAGCGATCGCCAGCAAGAGCTCCAGGCCGCCGAGCGCCGCCTGCAAGATTTGCACAACCAGCGCCAGCAGCTCGACCTGGCGCTTACCCAGGCTCAGCAAACCCTCACAACCCTGACCCAGCAGCAAACAGAGCGTGACCAGCAGCTCACCCAGCTCCAGCAGCAGCAGACCGGGCTGAATGGCGAAGTTGTCCAGCTGTGCCAGCAGATGGCCGCTCTCGATCAAACCTTGGCAGCTGAGAAAGCGGCCCGCGACGAGCTAGAGCAGCGCCTGCGCGCCCAGCGCACTCAAACTCAGCAGCAGGAGTGGGAGCGCCAAAAGCTGATCGAAACCCAGCAGGAGCGCCGTCAGCAGCTGAGCGAAGCCCAGGAATTGTTGGCCACCCAGGCGGCAGAGCTACCTAACCCGCTGCCCGAGATTCCGCCCGAAACCGATTTAGAGGAGCTGCGCAAAGAGCTGCGATCGCTCCAGCGCCGCATGGAGGCTATGGAGCCCGTCAACATGCTGGCCCTCGAAGAATACAACCGCACCGAAGAGCGGCTGGGCGAACTCACCCACAAGCTCACCACCCTCGAAGAAGAGCGCACCGAGCTGCTGCTGCGGATCGAAACCTTCACTACCCTGCGCCGCCAGGCCTTCACCGAGGCCTACGATGCCGTCAACGAAAACTTTCAGGCCATCTTTGCCGAACTCTCTGATGGCGACGGCCACCTCCAGCTCGAAGACCCCGAAGACCCCTTCAACGGCGGTCTCAACTTAGTGGCCCACCCCAAGGGTAAGCCCGTGCGTCGCCTGGCCTCTATGTCCGGGGGCGAAAAATCTCTCACGGCGTTGGGGTTTATCTTTGCCCTCCAGCGCTACCGCCCCTCGCCTTTCTACGCCTTCGACGAAGTGGACATGTTCCTGGACGGGGCCAACGTTGAGCGCCTCTCGCGCATGATCAAGCGCCAGGCCGAGTCGGCCCAGTTTATTGTGGTCAGCCTGCGCCGCCCCATGATCGAGTCGGCCCAGCGCACCATTGGCGTCACCCAGGCGCGGGGAGCCTACACCCAGGTGCTCGGCATCGACCTAGAGGCCCAGAGCGCCACATTGTAGGTGCTCAATTAGGCTAGAGGGCCAGGTTGATGCAATGCCTTACATCTCTCATCTAAATCTCTCATCCTCCCAAAGCAGGATTTCTAATTAAGGACAGTGAAGAAAACGGGCGCTGACGGCCGCGCCGCGAGTACCCTGGCAACGGGACTAATGTCCAGGCTAACCCCGCGAGGAATCGTCAAGCCATGCTGGTCTATGGTCTTTGCTTTATGGTCGGCGGCATTTTTGTGCTACTGGCGGCCGCTGGCGGACTCGACGGAGTCGACTTTGCGGGGGACTTTGATATCGATGTCGAAACACCCATCGACGTGGATGACATTGATGTCGGCACCCAAATCGACCAAACGTTAACGGCGTTGCGCAACCGTTGGTGGCTGCCTTTTCTCAGCCTGCGGTTTTGGACCTTTGCCCTCTGCTTTTTTGGCCTCACGGGGCTGCTGCTCAGTTGGGCACAGCCCGATCTGCCCAGGTGGCTGGCGGCCCTCCTTGCCCTACTGATGGGGCTATTTTGTGGTTTGGTAGCGGCTCTAGTGCTGCGATCGCTCGCTCGACAGCCGGTCAGCAGCCTGATTCGCCCCGAAGAGTTGACCGGCCAGATTGCCACAGTAGAAATTCCCTTCGATGCCCATAGCCGGGGCAAAGTTTATCTGCGCCTGCGTGATTCGACGATCAGCTTCTTCGCCATGACCCAGGAGGAGCGGGAATTTCAGAAAGGTGATGCCGTACTGGTGGTGGGGTTAGAGCACAACAAGTTGTGGGTAGCCTCGGCAGAGGGGGTAGATGGGTAGGGACAGACGAAACCTGCCGACAGGGGAGAAGGCGGCGAGACTGATGGCACACCAAAGGAGCGCGTAGGTATGACAGCAAGAATTAACCAGACCGAAACGGTAAGCCTGGCGGGGGCAATACCAACCGCACCAGTGCTCGGACAGACCGGCGGTCAAGCCCTGGGGGGTGGGGCGATCGCCGTCCTGATCTTTGCCCTTTTGCTCACCATTTGGGGGGTCAACGCCCTGGTGCAAATTTGCGACCCCAACAAAATTTTGATTATTTCGGGGCGTAAGTACCGTCGTCCCGATGGCCAGACCACAGGCTACCGAGTGATTTACGGGGGACGCACCTTTCGCATTCCTATTCTTGAAACGGTCAAAACCATGGATTTGTCCACCATGCCGGTGCCCATTGAGGTCACCAACGCCTACTCCAAAGGCGGTACGCCGCTGGACATTCAGGCGATCGCCAACGTCAAAATTGCCCGCGACGAAGCCCTGGTCGGCAATGCGATCGAGCGCTTTTTGGGGCGAGGGGCCGAAGAAATTGCCCGTGTAGCCCGCGAAACCCTAGAGGGTAACCTGCGTGGTGTTGTAGCCACCCTCACCCCCGAACAGCTCAACGAAGACCGACTGGAGTTTGCCGAACGCATTGCCAGCGATGTACGAAACGACCTGGTCAAGCTCGGCTTACACCTTGACACCCTTAAAATTCAGAGCGTTTCCGACCAGGTCGACTACCTCAACTCCATCGGGCGTCGCCAGATCGCCAACGTGGTACGCGACGCCGAAATTGCCGAGTCTAACGCCGTCGCCGAAGCCGAACAAATTGAGGCTGACAGCACCCGCCAGGCCAAAGTCGCCCAAACCCAGGCCCGTACCGTTATTCAGGAAAAAGAAAACGAGCTGCGCCGCATCACCGCTGAAGTCGAAAAACAAGCCCGCATCGAAGAAGAGCGCACCCAGGCTGCTGCCGAAGAGGCCCGCGCCCGTGCCCAGCGGGAGCTACAGGCCATTCGCGCCCACCTGGAGCAGGCCCGTCTGGAGGTGGAAAAGGTGCTGCCTGCCAAGGCTCAGCAGCGGGCGCAAGAGTTCCAGGCCCGAGGTGCCTCCGCCACCCTCGAAGAAAACGCCAAAGCCTCGGCCCAGGCCAGCCAAATGCTGGTCAAGGTCTGGCAAGACACCGGCGTTGAGGCCTCTCAAATCTTTCTGGTGCAGCAGCTCGAAATGGTGCTAAAAGAGGCGGGGCGCATTCCTGGTCGGCTCCACCTTGGCCATGTGAACGTGATCGACAACGGGGATGGTAAAGCGATCGCATCTCTACTCAACGCCTACCCCGAAATGGTGAAGCAGTTTCTGCGGCAGTCCGAAGACATCCTTGGCATTCCTCTAGTGGCCAGTCTGCCGCCCACGGTACCACCTCAATCCACCCCCGCCATTCATCCCCTGGAGAAGCTATGAGCCTAATTTTCACCCTACTGGTGGTCATGTTTGGGGCCACCGGCAGCCTGCTTTTGATCATTAAAAACCTGTACTATATTTGCCAGCCCAGCGAAGTACTGATATTTGCGGGCGATCGCCACACCGTTAGCGACGGTCGTCGGGTTGGCTATCGACTGGTCAAAGGCGGCAGCAGCATTCGCAAACCCCTGCTCGAAAAAACTTTCCGCATGGAGCTCACCAACATGATCATCGAGCTGCGGGTCACCAATGCCTACTCTAAGGGCGGCATTCCCCTCAGCGTCGATGGCGTGGCGAATATCAAAATTGCCGGCGAAGAACCCGCGATTCACAATGCGATCGAGCGCCTGCTGGGTAAAAGCCGCGAAGACATCGAAAAGATTGCCCGCGAAACCCTGGAGGGTAACCTGCGCGGGGTGCTCGCCACCCTTACCCCAGAACAGGTGAACGAAGACAAAATGGCCTTTGTTCGCAACCTGCTCGACGAAGCCGACGATGACCTGGCCCAGCTGGGACTAATTCTCGACAACCTGCAAATTCAGAATATCTCCGACGATGTCGGCTATCTCAACTCCATTGGTCGCAAACAGCGGGCTGATCTGCTGCGCGATGCTCGCATTGCCGAGGCCGAGGCCGAGGCCCAGTCGGCTCTCCAGGCCGCCGAAAACCTCAAGCTCACCTCGCTGCGCCAGATCGAAGCCAAAGTTGCCACCACCCGCGCCGATGCCGATCGCCGTTTGCAAAACGCCCTTAGCCAGCGCCAGGCCGCGATTTCTGAAGCCGAATCTGAAATTGCTGCCGAAGTTGCCCGAACCGAGGCCGAACTGGCCGTCCAGCGCGAACGCCGCAACCAGGTTGAGCAGCAGCTTCAGGCCGATGTGATTGCCCCGGCCGCCGCTGCCTGTCAGCAGGCCCAGGCCCAAGCCAAGGGAGAGGCCGCTAGCATTATTGAAGATGGCCGCGCCCGTGCCGAGGGGATTCGCGAACTGGCGACCACCTGGAAGGCCGCCGGTGATCACGCGCGAGAAATCTTTCTGTTTCAAAAGCTGGAAGCGCTGTTGGTCAACTTGGTCGCCACCGTGCCCGATGTGGAGGTAGAAAGCATTACCGTCATTGATCCAGGCGGTGGAAGCAGCGCCACCAAACTAGCTAGCTTTATGGAGCAACTTAAACAAACCACAGGGTTAGACCTCACCCAGACAGTAAAGAACCTAGGTAATAACAACTCGCCCTCAGCCTCGTTAGTACCCCCTGTGATCGTTCATCCCGATCAGGGACAGGGAAGCTAAACGGTCCTTCATTATCAAGCGGCGCAAGTCGCCTGGCCTGCGCTGGTAGTTCGGTCTTCCCTCCTGTAGAATTAGACGATTCTAGTTAAGATAACTATTCAGGCTAAGGGGTTCCATTGTCGTCTGGCAAGGCGGTTCACATACAGGCCTGACCCGATTAGCGATCTGTTGTCTCGGTTTACGAGATGGATTAAACATGACCTTAGACAAGTATCGTCTCCGCTCTGACTTCTTGGGTACCCAGGTAATCACCCGCAATTCTGGTCAACGGCTAGGAATTGTCAGCCAGGTTTGGGTTGATGTTGACCAGCGAGAAGTCGTAGCGATTGGTCTACGGGAAAATATTATGTCTGGGCTGGTGTCGAGCACTCAGCAGGTCATGGCCCTGACCAACATTCGCCAAATCGGGGATGTGATCCTGGTTGACGACGAGGCGGCGCTGGATGACGAAATGAGCGTTGCCCCCTACAGCACGCTAGTCAACTGCGAAGTGATTACCGAAACTGGCGAGCCCCTGGGCCGGGTGCGCGGTTTTAAGTTTGATGTTACCAACGGTCGCATCGAAACCATTGTGATTGCCTCCTTTGGGTTACCCCAAATTCCCGATCAGGTCATTAGCACCTACGAGCTCTCCATCGACGAAGTGGTCAGCAGCGGCCCCGATCGCCTGATTGTTTTCGAAGGTGCCGAAGAAAAGATGGTGCAAATCAGCGTTGGTCTGCTAGAGCGCCTGGGCATTGGTAGCGCCCCCTGGGATCGCAACGACGACAGCGAATACATCATGCCGGTGTCAACCGCTAATCAACTGCCCTCTGGGGTTCAGGTACCAGCCGAATTTAGCAAAGCCCGTCCCACCACCACCGAAGAGCGCTGGAGTGACGATGACTGGGGTGAACCCGAGCGCGTCGAAGAACCCCTTCAGGCTCAGCAGCCTGCCGAGCGCTATCAGGCGGCTACCCTCGATGAGCCAAGCAGCTACAAGGCCTACGACGCCGACTTCCAAGACGTTACCGAAGACGTCTGGACTGAGGAAGACGAGGGTCAGCCCTACGAAGCCAAACCCCTCAATATTCCTCAAAAGAAAAAAGTTACGGAGTATGAAGAAGAGCTGGACTATTAAAACGTCACAGGCTCTCGCTATTCTTCACTCCCTTGATCGGGTGAGGTGCTCGTGATTGATTCAAACTGGCTGACCAAAAACGTGAGCTTGTAGGAGCGTTTCATTTCCTGGGCTAAAAACTGCTCTAGCAGCTCGACCTGTTTGGGCGACACCGGTTCTGAGGCACGTACGGTGAGCGAGATCTCGGGCGGCTTGGTCAGCCAGTTGGCATCCATATCAACTAGGGTGACGCGCTGAAAGGTAACAGTGCGATCGAGCAGAGCCGTTTTGACGCTGGCCTCTAGCTGATTCTGCTGGAGCAGTTGAAGTGTACTGGCACCTAGGGGAATCACCAGCAGGGCTGTAAAGAGGAGGGTGATACCCAAGGGACGTCGGGCACGGTGCACCATCGAATAGCCAAACAGCACAAAGGCCAGCATGCAGGCCAGGGTAATGCCAAACAGGTTAGTGAGATAGAGCAGCAGGGCTCCAAAACTAAGGGCTAGATTTCCCTGCCCCAGCCAAAGGCCGACGACACAGATAGGCGGCATGAGGGCAACGGCGATCGCGGTTCCGGCTAGTGTGCTAGACAGCTTTGGCTCTACCTTGGCCACCCCGGCTAAAGCCCCAGCCGTGACCGCAATGCCCAGATCAAGAAGGGTGGGCTGGGTGCGAGCTAGCAC
Source organism: Nodosilinea sp. LEGE 07298 (assembly GCF_015207265.1). Classification (GTDB taxonomy): domain Bacteria; phylum Cyanobacteriota; class Cyanobacteriia; order Phormidesmidales; family Phormidesmidaceae; genus Nodosilinea. The sequence continues at coordinate 12,209 of NZ_JADEXE010000147.1, forward strand.
CTCACTGCCAAACTGAGCCACTCCAGTCACTGCGCCGATCAGGGCAGATATAGCCACCGCCAAAAACGAACCTGTGGCCAGAGCCAGCAGGCTGGCCCGAATGAGAGGGCGATCGGCTTCTAAAATGCCAAAGGCAGCACCGCGAATGGGCAGCATCAGGGGAGCAATTAGCATCGCCCCAATAATTACGGCGGCGCTATTAGAGAGCAGCCCCAGCGTGGCAATAATGCACGATCCCACCACTAGCACCAGGTAGTACCAGCTCAGCTGTGATTCTGCCAACAGGTCTTGGCGCAGGCGAGTCAGATCGCCTGCCGCCGCCGATCGCCGCATCGGAGACAGGGCATTTTCGAGCCAGGCGGCTGTGGTCAAAAACGCGTCCCATAGCCAGGTCTGGAACGTTAGCCAGATCCGGTAGCTGTGGTGGCCAACGAGGTGGCCCCACTGCAGCAGTTTGGAGTGATCAAACTTCAAGTCTCAGCCCTCAGTCCAGCAGCGCGATCAGCATTGACACAGCCTTTAGCAAAACCTAAATCGAAAACCAAATTGAAACGGATCGGCCATTTCCCCCAATCACCCGTGAATCGTACCATCGGGCATAGTCGCTCCGGTCAAAATGACATTAGCCATGGTGGTGCTGCTAATTTCAGCCCGCTCTAGAATAGCTTCGCTGAGGTTGGCATCGGTGAGGTCGGCCCGGCTCAAATAGGTTTCTACCAGCAGGGCTTTCGTCAAAACCGAGCGGCGCAGGCTAACCCGAGCCAGGTCGGCTCGGCTAAAGCGGGAGTCGGCCAGGTTACAGTCATCCATTTGAGCCAGGGCCATGACGGCCTCGGTAAAGTCGGCTCCTTTGGCACTGGTGTGGTTGAGGTTGGCCTGGCTGAGGTTACTGCGCGGAAAGCGACAGTGGGTGAGATCGGCTGATTCTAGGCAGCTGTGACTGAGATCGACATCGCTGAGATTAGCGTTGCACAGCAGTGCCCCCTGTAAGTTGGCTCCCTTTAGGTTGGCGTCGCGTAGCACGGCCTCGCTTAGATTAGCCCCACTGAGATCAACGTAGGCTAGGTCAGCGCCCGATAGGTTAGTGCCTCGCAGGTCAGCTTGGCACAGCTTAGCCCCCCGCAGGTTGGTGGCATACTTGCGGTTTTCCTGACGCAGGTTGGCCCCTCGCAGACAGGCTCCGGTCAGGTTAGCCCCGCTGAGGTCGGCGTTGCGCAGGTCAGCCCCGGTCAGGTTGGCGTCGAGCAGGTCGGCTAGCGTCATATCGGCACTGCGTAGGTCGGCCCCCTGCAGGCTGGCTCCATGCAGGTCGGCATCACGCAGCATAGCCGCCGACAGATCGGCCTGATTGAGGTTGGCACCACCCAGGCGCGCTTTTGATAAGTTAGCTTGGCGAAACCGGACCCGCGTCAAAAAAGCCAGCATCAGGTTGGCATTTTCGAGATCGGCCTGCACCATATTGGCCCCAATCAGATCGGCCCCGGTTAGGTCAACGCCAACCAGGGTCTTACCTTTAAAGTCCATTTCGCCACGGGCATAGGCATCGAGCAGTTCACGGGCGTTCATATCGAAAACCAGGGGGCTTAGGCAGAGGACCGAGCGGAGGACCGAGCCACCACGGCAGGGCGATCGCCACGGCTAGTCAACTTGCGCCCAACGGCAGGAGAGGGAAGCTGGCTAGAAAAGTCTTCCTCCGCCTGAGATAGAGGCTCTAGCGCGGCATTGGGGTCCTGGGGGTAGTAGGCCCGCATGGCCTGGGTAATGGCGCTGGCCACCTGTCCGCCATCGCCCGCTCGGCCCAGGCAGTGGGCGATAATGGATAGCTTACTGTCTAAATCGGTATAGGTGGGGCAATAGTCAAAGGTTTGCTCAAGCAGGTCGTTGAGGGTGCGACGGTTGAGGTTAGACCAGTCTTGGGGGGTGTAGCCAAAGGGGCCGTGCAGGCAGGAATATAGCAGAATTTTGGCCCGCAGCGGATTTGCGTACTGAATAATATCACCCCGCAGGTCAAATAGAGACGAGCGATCGCGCCGGGGGCCACCATTCTCATGGCCAGCACCTAGAGGGTTGGAGAGGGTGCCGTGGAGGGTGGTCAAATCGGCGGGCTGCTCAGATCCGGCCAAGCTGGTGAGCGTAGTGTAACCGCCCTCACTGCCGCCAGAGGGGCCAGAGGGCTCGGCTAGGGCAGTTGACTCAGCTAACACCGTCGATTCTATTAGGGCCGTAGCGTCGAATGCTTCCGACTGGCTATGGTACAGGGGTTTGAATGCCGCCACAATTTGGTTAGCCAGGCGCGTGTACTGTTGGCGTCGATTCAGGTGCTTCACAATGCGCCCTAAGCGATAGCGCAAATCCTGGGGCTTGGGCGCGATCGCGAGCGTCTGCTGAATTAGGGTTGGCAAGTAGATTTGGTTCAGGCAGCTGGGGTCGTTTTCCCAGCCACCGTGGCAAAGGCAGTGGAGCAGCTTGCGCAGCCGCAGGGCATCGGGGCTTTGCTCAAACTGATCGGCTACGGTTTGGCAGCATTCTTCGATCGAACGCACCGTCAGTTGGGTGAACTCGGGCTCGACAACGTCAGGATTTTGAAACAGCGATCGCCCGTACCAGGGCTGGAGCTGCTTAAGAATAACGTCAGTAACTTCAGTATAGATATCCTGGCGGTTAAGCCCCAGTACAACCCGCTGGAGCTGAGCTTCTAGATCGGCTAGGGCTGTGTAGCGATCGCGCAGCGATAGCAGCAGCACCCGGAGGTCAAACTGCTCTAGCACCTTAGAGTCGTTTTCCCAGGCCTGTTGATAGGTAGCAAACACCAGTTTTTTAATCCGCAGGCTGTGGGTGTGCGTACTGAGAGCGCGGACGGCATTGGCCAGCAGCGCCTCGGTGGTCATGGGTAGGGTGCAGGTATGATCTTCAGACCCCTGGGGACCAGGCTCGGTGTCTTCGGCCTGGAGGGCAAGCTGATAGGCGGGTACTGGCTCCTCAATATTCTTGAGGTGCAGCGGCCCTAAGAAGGTGGCGTGCAGGTTGAGCCGAGCCCTGACCACGTCATAAATGGTGCGCGATACGCACAGGCCACGGGGTTTAGCGTAGGTTTGCAGCCGGGCGGTGATATTTACCCCATTGCCCATAACGTCTTGCTCGCTGACCAGAATATCGCCCAGGTGAATGCCTATACGATGATCCAAGTACTGATGAGGCTCTAACCCCTCGACCAAATCGACCAGTCTTCGCTGCATCTCTAGCCCGCAGGAGACCGCCTCAACAGCACTCAAAAAGTAGATCAGCAGGCCATCGCCCGTCGATTTAAGCACGGTGCCGCCAAACTCTCGGCAGGTATCACCAATCAGGGTGAGGTCGCGGTCAATTAGTCGCAGAGTGCGCTCTTCGTCCACCGACATGCGGGTGCTAAAGCCTACCGCATCGGTAATCATAATGGCAGCGAGCAGGCGTTGCCCCTGGGATAACGATGACACTCGACGTTCCATGGCGACTCGCAATGGTGCACAGCAGATATGGGCCGCATCTAGGTCAGGGGCAAACTCCTAGACGCTTATAGTTTACATACTGCCCGTCTAGACTCTGCAACGCGCCAAATAGAGGCCAGAAGCAGAACTGTTCATCCACTCTTCATATCGGCGATCGCGCCTCGGGTCATAGAAGCAATGGCCTGGTCGGTCGCCTTGGGCAATTGGTAATACCGGCCCCCGGCGGTCTTAGCCAATTCTTTACCAAACCCAGTGGAGACAAACTTGCGCTCGGTATCGATAATCAGGAGCTGATACCCCACCCCGCGAATGCGCCCGGCGATCTCCAGCAGCTCTTGCTTGATGTCGGGCTTGGGGGCGTCGGGCTCTGGCATTTCTCCGAGCGATCGCGCTAGAGGGATATTGCCGCGACCGTCGGTAATCGCCACAATGACTACGCTGCCCACATCCCCCGACTGCTGAGCATTAACCCCCACCCGCACCGCCTGGGTAAGACCGTGGGCCAGGGGCGAACCGCCGCCGCAGGGCATACGCTCTAGCCGCCGTCGGGCCATCGCGATCGAGCGGGTGGGGGGCAACAAGACCTCCGCCTGTTCACCGCGAAAGGGAATCAGCGCTACCTGGTCGCGGTTTTGGTAGGCTTCGGTCAGCAGCTCCAGCACGGCCCCCTTGGCCGACTGCATGCGGTTGAGCGCCATTGAACCCGAGGCGTCTACCACAAAAATAATCAGCGATCCGGCCTTGCGGGCCAGGCGCTTGGCGCGAATATCGCCCTGCTCTACAATCACTCGGCGGTTAGGATCACGCTCTCGGCGGGCCTTTTGGTAGGGGGCAGCGGCCCGCAGGGTGGCATCGACCGCAATCCGGCGCACCGGACCCTGAGGCAAAAAGGGCTTAATGTAGCGGCCCCGCTCTTCTGAGTAAATTAGGTTAGCGTTGCCCGACTTGCCCTGCCGCCCCATGGTTTGGGCAAACAGCAGCATCGAGGGGTCGAGAATAATGCCCTCGGGGTCAAAGACAAACTCTTCAGGAATGCTGGGGGGGCTGTCGTCCTCGTCGGGGGTGTCATCTTCCTCGTCC
>NZ_JADEXE010000592.1 GCF_015207265.1 Nodosilinea sp. LEGE 07298
CCCACAGCCGGCCCCTCCCGCCAACCAGGCTGACTCCTCCGACCCTTTAGCGCAGGCTCCGGCCGTGGCCCCCACCGTGAATAGAGAATTGACCCAAGCTCATTTAGATTTTGGCTTGGCCCTATTTGATCAGCTGCGTCAGGCAACCCCCAATGAAAATGTGCTGGTGTCGCCCACCAGCGTGGCCCTAGCCATAGCCATGGCCTACAACGGCGCAGGCGGCGAAACTCAGGTGGCGATCGCCAACGCCCTCAAAATTCAAGGTTTAGATATCGACCAGATCAATGCGGGCAATCAGGCTCTGACCCAGTACCTCACTCAGCTCGACCCTGAGGTGGCGCTTGAAATTGCCAATTCTCTTTGGGTGAACGAGAAACTGCCGGTGCGGGCCGACTACATTGAGCAGATGCGGACCGCCTACAGGGCCGAAGTCGCCGTCCTCGATTTTGGCCTGCCCACAGCCGCCAATCGCATCAACGATTGGGTCAAGGCACGCACTCGCGATCGCATTCCTACCATTGTTGACCAGCTGCCCGCCGATCAGCTCCTGGTGCTGGTGAATGCCGTCTACTTCAAAGGAGCCTGGAGCGAAGCCTTTGACCCCGCCCAAACGGCAGAGCGTTCCTTTAGCCTGGCCAATGGCGACACCATTCAGCACCCTCTGATGGCTCAGAGCGGCGATTATCGCTACCTCGAAACTGACCAGTTTCAGGCAGTCAGCCTGCCCTACGGCAACGCATCGCTCAGCTTTGAAGTAATTTTGCCAGCTCCGGGCATTGACCTAGCCGAGTTCTCTGCTCAGCTGACTCCCGAAAACTGGCAGAGTTGGATGAACCAGATGCGATCGCGCCCCGGTGACATTCAGCTGCCCAAATTTCAGTTTGAATACGAAGCCGATCTGATCCCAGCCCTGGAGACCCTGGGCATGGGCATCGCTTTTGAAGCTGGCCAGGCCGACTTTTCGGGCCTGACCGAACTAGAGGCCTTCATCAACCAGGTGCGCCACAAAACCTTCATTGAGGTCAACGAAGAAGGCACCGAAGCCACTGCCAGTACTGCGATCGGCATCATGCCCACCTCCATTGCGCTACCGCCCGATTCACCCTTCGAGATGGTAGTCGATCGCCCATTTATCGCCGCTATCCGCGATCGCCAGAGCGGCACGCTGCTGTTTGTAGGCGCGATCGTCGATCCGCGTTAGGGCGTAGG
>NZ_JADEXE010000593.1 GCF_015207265.1 Nodosilinea sp. LEGE 07298
GTAGCGATTATCTTGATCGTCAAGCTCACCCTGCTATGTAGTAGCTGCCACGGGGGTGGCGGCTGGCGGCAGAGAGCAAGCTGGGGCTTGCCATAAGGTGTCATGGGCCACCATGGCATTGAGGATGGTCAGCAGCTTGCGCATCGAGGCAATCAAGGCGACCTTTTTGGGCTTACCCCGTTGGAGCAATTGCTGATAGAACGTTCGAATCACCGGATTATGCCGGGTGGCGACCAGGGTCGCCATATACAGTGCGGTGCGTACCGCCGCGCGACCCCCGACAATTTGGCGTTTGCCGCGCATCTGGCCACTATCGCGATTCATCGGCGCGAGACCGCAGAGGCTGGCTAAAGGTTTAGCGGGCAGTCGTCCCAGTTCGGGTAACTGCGACACCAGTACCCCAATGGTGGCAGGCCCTAGACCGGGGACGCTGGTGAGCAGGTCACGGGTGCGCTGCCACTGCTCACTCTGTTGAATCAACGCCTCAATATCGCTATCAAGGGCCTTGATCTGCTCATCCAACCACTCGATGTGGGTGTCAATGTTGGCCTGTACGGTGGGGCGTGCTGTGCGCTGGCGGGTCTTTTCGGCACTGCGCATCTCGACGAGTTGTTGACGTCGAGTGACCAAGGCCTGGAGCCGTTGACCGTCTTCACTCGCCATTGCCCGCACTTCCGGGCGAATGGCATCGGCAAAATGCGCCAGCACCTCAGCATCAATTTTGTCCGTTTTGGCTAAACGTCCCGTCGCTTTGGCAAAGTCGCGCACTTGACGCGGATTCACCACCACCGTCGGATACCCTTGCTCCATCAACGTTCGCGCCGCTAGGGTCTGATAGCCTCCAGTCGCTTCCAGCACGATTAACCCAATGACTAAGCCATTGAGTTGTTGGCGCAGCTCGACTAGGCCCAACTCACTGTTGGTCACCTGAAGGGCACGCCCTAACGGACGAATGTAGACATCCAAGCACCGCTTCGAGACGTCGATGCCAATCCATTGCCGATCCTCTGATATGTCGTTCATGGTTATCTCCACCTTGAATGAGTACCTTCTGAGCTAAACTCGTCCTTGCTCGATACGGAGTCACAGGCTCCTGGCGATTTTTCGAGTTTTATCCTGAAAGGTGCGGCGACCCAAGCTACACACGGTTTGCTTAACCTAGGGTGGGACGGTCTGCCACACTTTTTAAGATACAAGGGTGGGCAC
>NZ_JADEXE010000148.1 GCF_015207265.1 Nodosilinea sp. LEGE 07298
ATCTCCGAGTTCTTAAAGAACTCAGAGATCTGTTGGGGGAGTAGATCCCAGAGTTCTTTAAGAACCCTGGGATCTAGTCGGTAGGCTGGGATCGCTAATCGGCCACCGATGGCGTTACCACTGATTCGTCCGATCGCAAAGCCGGAATCTTCTTCATCACACAGAAGTAGACATCTTCCAAGTCTGGCTCAACCACCTCAAAATCCGCACCGGGGTCAGATTTGCTGTAGACCCGCGCAATGATATCGCCCATAAAGAAGCGGGTGGAGAGTACTTGATAGGTCTCTTCATAGCTGGGTAGCTGATCGCGCTTGAGCTGAATCCGCCAGACCTTGCCCGCCAGTTGCTGCATCATGGTGCTGGGTTGCCCGGTAGCGCGAATTTCTCCGGCAATCAGCACCGCCATCTGGGGGCACAGCTCGCTCACGTCTTCCACAATGTGGGTGGAGAGAATGATCGCCGCCCGCTCGGAAATTTCGCTCAGCAAATTCAGGAAACGCACCCGCTCCGCCGGGTCGAGGCCAGCGGTGGGCTCGTCCACAATTACCAGACGCGGGTCGCCAACAAGGGCTTGGGCAATGCCAAACCGCTGCCGCATACCGCCCGAAAAGCCGCTAACGGCGCGATCGCGCGCTTCGTACAAATTCACCTGGTTGAGCAGGTGCGTGACCAGTTCCTTCCGTTCTTTACCGTTGGTAATTCCTTTCAGCGCGGCAAAGTGATCCAGCAGCTTTTCCGCAGACACCCCTGGATACACGCCAAAGTACTGGGGCAAATAGCCCAACACCTGGCGCAGCTTGACCTTTTCGGTCAGCACATTGATGTCGCCCCACTGGACGGTGCCCTCGGTGGCTTCTTGGAGAGTGGCGATCGTGCGCATCAGGCTAGACTTGCCCGCCCCGTTGGGGCCGAGCAGGCCAAACATGCCCATGGGAATATCGAGATTGACACCGTTGAGGGCTTTGTAGCCGTTGGGATAGGTTTTGGTGAGTCCCCGAATTTGAATGGGGGTATCCAACGATAGGGTTGAGGTCATGGTTGTTGTTGTAGATAGCTAGCGGCAGATTGGTCAAAAATGGGCGGCACCCTCGCCAGGGGCCGATAGATGTCGATAGATTAGCCTTGACGCAGTGTGCCAAAGACCCGCTTAACTGGGCTACTCAGCAGGTAGAAAAAGACCAGCCCAAAAATAAGCAGGGTAAGCAAACCATCCAAGAGCACCCAATTGCCGCCTGAACGAAATAAGGCATCAAAGATATGGTTTACCCCTTGAAAAAAATGCATACCTACCACAAAAGTTGTCCAGACCCAGGCCCAACCCTTGAGCGTAAACATGCCATAGCTCGCCAACAGACCCAGCAAACCCAGAATCAGAAACACCACTCCAGCCGAAAAAGACCAGGATCCTCCCCCAGTCACGGCTGACTTTATCTCAGGCAAGGCTCGCTCTAGGCCAGCCTGAGCATAGGGATTATTAGCCATCAAAAAGATTTCCAAAATCGTTCTAGTTAGGCCAGTAATCAGCATTAAGGTCGCGATCAACGTGACACCAAACGGTCTAGAATTCGTCGTCACGATTTGCTCCTAAGAATTTTCCAACATCAAGGTTTATCTACCCTCTAACCTCCAATCAGTTGAGGGATGAGTATTAAATCACTTGTTGCCTTTGATCAGGTTGTGAATGTGAATGGAGGTCGGCGAGAGAGTGTCAGTCATAGGTTTCGGTGGATTGGAAGTAGTCGATCGGACAAATTTCGGCGTTGATTCCGGGGTGGGTTTAGGAGGGCATCAATTCATCCCGGTTGCGCTTCTGGGGTATCCCCAGACTTCCGGCGTGGGGGATTGTCATAGATGCTGATGGGGAAATTGAGGTGTTTGATATCACCCTGCCGATCGCAACGTCGGTGCAGGTAGTACAGCACCATCGCTATAACCACAAAGCGGAAAAACATCCCCACTAACCCGCCCTCAGGGCCAAAAGCACCGCCGGTCAACAGATCGGAACCTATGGTCTGTTGCGCGATCAGCCCTCCATGGTCATTGCCACTGACGGGAAAGCCAAGAATCGGCCCCTGAACGTAGTTCCAGCCGAAGTGCAGCCCTATGGGCAACCAGATATTGCGGCCCCCTAAAAAGGCAATGCCATAGATAATGCCACCCAGGGCATTGCCAAAAGCCGTAAACGCGGAGGCACCGGGATTGTTAATGTGGGCGTAACCAAACACGATCGCGCTGATCACGATCGCCCCCCACTTACACCAGCCGAGCACGCGATCCAATCTGCTGGGGAACGTCCCGCCCAGCAGTTGACTCAGTAGAAGGGCTACTAACACCCCTAGCCCAACGTGAAAGCCGCTCAATTGGAGCGATCGGGAGATCACTTCCTCAAGAACGGCGGTAAAGGCATCATTGCGAAACCAGTAGCTCAGCGCCTCTAGGTCGATCTGGAAACCTTCAACCTGAATACCGCCGAGCAGCCATTCAACCAGGAAGATGCCCACCATGGCGATGGCACAGATTAGCGCTCCAGCGCCCAAATCCCCCAAAGCCCACCAGTGAAACGTAAAGCCAAAGCCCTTACGAACGGACTGCTTGCGTATCAACCAGTAGACGGTGGCGATCGCTCCACAGATTAAACTGCTGCGAATCATGAATGAGAACATGAGTAGGCTGATCCTTCCTGATGTTGGTTAGCACACTTGGTGCCTTAGGGCCGACCGGCTTCGTAACCGTCGGCATAGCCCCGGGTATATTCTCGCGAGAGGTTGGCAGGCAGACCATGGCTACCGGCCACCGGATCGTAGGTGCTGCCCGCCCGGCCATCTTCCAGACCGTGCTGGTAGCCATCGTCGTAGTACCGCTGGAGGCCAGAGGGGTTGCCCGGCCGTCCCGCTGTATAGCCGTCGCCATAGCCTCGGCTATAGGCGCGGGAAGCATCAGCCGGTAGGTCGCGGCTGCCGCCCACGGGGTCGTAGGTGCGACCGGCTTGGGCGTCAGCTAGGCCGGCTTGGTAGCCCGTATCGTAGTAGGAACCCGAGGGCTGCGAGTCGCGAACTTTTAAGTAAGCTCCAGATACCCAGCCTTCGGTCTGGGGGTAGCCACTGGTCATCGGCACCACTCGGTACCAACTGTCAGCCCCGTCGCCATACTGGCCGGTAATGCCCACCACTGCATCCCGATGGAGCACGTAGAGCACCCGGCGATCCGTGCCTGCCCCATCACGCACGTTCAGATCGTTAGGAATCACGGTGCCATAGAGCTGGACTTGTTGAGCGATGAGTTGAGGCGCAGGCGGGGTGCTTGCATGCACTACTGCCGCACCGGGCCATAGCCCGACCATCATCGCCAAAGGCAGATATTTCAACATCATTTTCACAGTCCTACGTTCGCAATAATTAAGGCAAAACCATACACCGTTGAGCAGGCTTGCCTTCAAGGGCAAGCCCTAATTTTACAGAAATTATGACACTTGCCATATTGGAAACTAACATGTTTTCAGTTATTTACGATCGCAAATAACTGCGATCAAAAGCACCTTTATTAACGCTAAAAAGTGACAATCGTAAGAAAGGTTAGAAAAGTTAGAAAGGTGACATTATTTTCTGCGCACCACAGAAATGGCCGCAAGGCAAGGCTTTGACGGCATCAATGCAAAAACCTTGTATGGGCAGTATTGAGATTTAAAGCAGCAGTGGAGTGAGATAATTGGCTTGAGCAAAATGAGTTCTAAATTAGACTTATTGACGAGATGAGTTTAGGATTAATAGCTTCACTGTCGCCAAGCCTATTGCTTGGGGCTGGCGTAACGTTAGAAACAAAGCGCTTAAAAGGTTTTTACACCAAAGAAACCTCAGTATTCAACGGGTGATTTGACACTATGAAATGGTTCATGACTGCTCTATGGCTAGGTTTATTGGCGACGGCCTGCCAAGGGCCTGCTTCTGTGTCCCCAGAGCCTGAAGCCCTAGAGCTGGAAGCCTCAGCGATTGAGGCCACAAACCCTGCTCCAGCCACCCCGATTAAAACTGGCACTGTGCAGGCCCAGCCATCCCTCCGTATCCACACGGCACCAGGAACCAATACTCCAGTGATCTATGCCGCTCCCAATGGCACCCAGCTCGATATTTTTGCCGAAACAGCCATGGGCGACAGCGTTTGGTATCAGGTCGGGAGTAACCTCTCCCAGGATGTGGGCTGGGCCTATGGCGGCAATATTGTGATCGATGGTGACAGTACACCGGTAACCCCCGAGCAGCCCACAACCCCAAGCCCCGATCAGGGTTACCGAGACGGCTATAAACTGGGCTACCAGGATGGGCAGAACTTTAAGCAATACAATTCGGGCTACAACCCCGATGGGGCTTTGCAGGCTGGTTCTGGCAACCCCGACCCGGCCTACGACCCGGCCTATCGCAAAGGGTTCTATGCTGGGTTTGATGCGGGCTACTACGGCAACCCCTACAACGACAATCCCAATGCCGGGGGCGGTACCTCAGAGCCTAACGTCGACAATCTGACCATGACCTGTGTCGGTTCGTTCTCCAATGGCAGTCGGTTTAACCGTCAATTACACCCGCGAGTCTGGGTTTAGCCGCTTTACCTTAGATCCTGGGTCTGGCTCACCCGTGATCGTCAATCTCGCCTACTCGGGCACCACCGATGCCCAACACGGAGTCTGGAAGGGCAGTCTGACCTTGCCTCGAAAAAGTGGACATTCTCCTTCGTTGTCGACTCTTCGGGAATGTCCACTTTTTCGAGGCAAGGTCAATAGATCCACATGCGATAGATGAGCGCAGCCGCTTTTTTCGACAAATTGCGGCCCGGCACTCGGCCTGGCGGGTACTTGGTGAATGCTGATTTGACTGAAAAGAATTAAACCTGTCGGGATACCGGCCCGCTAGGCCCCAATAGCGTGAAGTGAAAGGTTGTGCCGATTCCCAATTGAGAGGTAGCCCATAGTTGGCCACCGTGATTTTTTACAATTTTTTTGCAGGTAGCTAAGCCAATTCCTGTCCCTGAGTAGCTCTCAGCGGACTTAGTACGCTGAAACATATCGAAAACTTTTTCAAGGTACTGGGCGTCAATACCAATACCATGATCGTTGATTTCAAATAGCCACCAGTCTCCTTGCTCTAGGGAAGAAATTTCAATTTGTGGAATCACTCCAGGTTCAACAAATTTGATGGCATTGCTAATCAGATTTTGAAATAGCTGAATTAGCTGAGTCTCATGGCCCATAACGGTAGGCAGCGAGTTGCAGTCAAGGGTGACTTGGTTGTGTTTGATGCTGCCATCTAGGTTTTCTAAAACCTGTTTAAGTACAATATTTAAATCAACAACTTGCATCTCCTGGTCATGCAGGCCAGTTTTGGAGTAAGACAATAAATCTTGAATCAGCCGCTGCATTCGATCGCCCGATCCATGAATGCGATTTAAGTAATCAAGGGCGGCCTGATCTAATTGGTTTTGGTATTTGATCAGCATCAGCTTTGCGAAACCGGTAATGCTCTGGAGAGGTTGCTGTAGATCATGGGATACTACGTGGGCAAATTGCTCTAGTTCTTGATTAGATCGAGCTAATTCTTGGTTATGCTCTAGCAACTGCTGTTTCAGTCGCTGGATGCATAGCTGATGCTCAATACGGGCGAGCACTTCCATTTCCTGAAAAGGCTTGGTCACATAGTCAACGCCCCCTACGGCAAAGGCTTTGACCTTATCTAAGACATCGTCTAGGGCACTGATAAAAATAACCGGAACGTCGCAGGTTTTAGAGTCAGATTTTAACTGTTGACACACGGCATAACCATCCATGCCCGGCATTCTGATGTCAAGCAAAATTAGATCGGGGGGATCTGACTGCACTGATGCGATCGCCCGCTGCCCATTTAGGGCTTTGCGCACTTCGTAGCCCTGATTGGTCAGCATGGCAGACAAAACCCTCAGATTGTCTGGGGTGTCATCCACTAGCAAAATATCCTCTCGCAGACCACCTTTTGAATACTTATCCATATTAGTGTGACGAATTTATTATAGGGAGAAAAGTGAATCAGGAACTTACTTGGACAGATGTTTAAGCTAAATAGCCATTGCTTTAGGCTAATTAACGTTTGGATTAACATTTAGGTCGGGTAAGCTGAATGATCTTATCAAAGTTGAAATCATTCAGCCAATGGGTCACTGTTTTAACCAGAGGGGTATGGGTTTTAGGCAGCTGGGCCAGGAGCTGAAGTATGGGGCGATCGGCCCCTTTCACGGCTAGCTCGTGCAGTTGCTGAATCCACTCAGGCGGCATGTCCGCTAGCATCTCCCCTAAAGCTTGGGGTGACAGAATTTCTGGATCAGCTAGACGATCGGCTGCTTTAGCCAGCTGGGCGGACGATTGATAAAGATAGGTAAGGGATAAATGCTCAGCCATTTTTTCCAACAGTAGATCGGCTTGAATTGGCTTGCGCAAAAAGTCGTCACAGCCGATCGCGATCGCGTTGGCTTTGGTCTCTTCAAAGGGGCTAGCCGTTAGCGCAATAATTTTAGTGCGGTTTGAAGGAGACCGACTTAAAGCGGGGGCTGCCATCGCGGATAGGCTAGACAGGGCCTTACTAGATTGCCCCTGAGCTTTTGACTGGTCGTATTCAATTGCGCGGATGGTTTGGGTGGCTTTTACCCCATCTACAATTGGCATCCGCAAATCCATCAAAATTAGGTGGGGGTGCCACTGTTGCCACCGGGCAATGCCCGATTTACCGTTCTTGGCACAGCAAAGTTCAAACCCTAGAGGCGTCAGCAACTCCAGCAGCAGCTGGCTATTTTCTTGCTGGTCTTCAACGATGAGGACGCGGTAGGTGGGTTGATTGGGAGCCAGGGCAACAACCCGCCCTCTCGCCTTGGGTGCAGCAAGCGGCGGGGCCTCGGCGGGGGCAGCTTGAATGTGAAATTTAAAGCGGCTGCCCACGCCAAGAGTGCTCTGCACCGTAATATCTCCCCCCATTAGGCGAACAAATCGGCGGCTGATGGCCAGCCCAAGGCCGGTACCAGCTTCGGTATGGTCACCGGTATTGAATTGAGTAAAGGGTTGAAACAGCTGTCCGAGAGCAGCAGCGGCAATGCCGCTACCGGTGTCTTCGACCTCAAAGGCCAGGGTGATGGCACGGGAGTGGTGCAGATTGTGAATTTGGTGAATCCGCACCGTGACGCTGCCGGTCTCTGTAAATTTGATCGCATTGCCGACCAAATTTAGCAGAATTTGCCTTAGTTTGCCCTCATCAGTGGCGATGTGCTGGGGCAAATCATCTGTGGTTTGAATCATCAGTTGCAGCCCTTTGGTCTGGGCTTTTGCCCGCACCATAGTATCTAGGTCATGCAGCAGGTGATGGAGGTTAAATCGAGTTTCGTTGAGCTGAATTCTACCCGCCTCAATTTTTGACATCTCTAAAACGTCGTTGATCATGCCCAACAGGTGCTGCCCACTGCGGTTAATAATTTTGAGATGGTTGCGGTGGTCAAGGTGGAGCGACTGATCGTGGCTCATAACTTGGGTAAACCCCAGAATGACGTTCAGCGGAGTGCGCAACTCGTGGCTCATTTGGGCAAGAAAATCGCCCTTGGCCCGACTGGCTGCCGCACTGCGTTTAGCCTCCCGCAGGGCGGCCTCTTTGGCTCGCTTTAGGGCGGCTTCAGCCTGTTTGTGCTCAGTGATTTCTTCTAGAAGTAGCAAGATACCGGAGGAGGAAGGGGTAACGACGGGGAGGTTAAGCGGCATAGAGATCGGCAAGGGTTGCAGGCTGAGGTCAAACCAACGGTTACCCCGATACAGGCCACGGTATTGGCTAGTATTCCCGGTTTTGAGCCGATCTAGGCTGTTTTGCCACTGGTCGGCGCTCAGCCAGTGGGGTACCACTGCCGCCTGTATTGGACTGCCCACTTCAATGGCAAAGCACCGTTTGGCCATGGGGTTACAAAACCAGACTAGGCGGTCTGCATCGGCGGCTAGCAGCCCGACGGGCAGGGTGCGGGCGATCGCAATTTGCATCGCCTGGGAGCGGCCCAGCTGCTGGGCCAGATCTGCCAGTTGGGCCACCTGCGGGATTGCACCTTGGGGTCGAGGCAGCGGTGGTGCTGGTTGCCAGTCCACCCCAGTCGTAAGCGTGTGGCTGAGCAAGTCTTGGTGATGCTCCCGCCAAAGCTCGGTCACCTGACGCCGCAGCAGGTAGTCTTCCCGCAGGCGATCGCAGAGAGCGGCCAGGGCGGCTGTGGCCATGAAAAGGCTGATCGGGGCCGCCGTGGGTAACCAAAAATAGGCATGAAACAGCAGCAGGCTGATCAGTCCCCAGCTGGCGCACAGTCCGGTTATGGCAGCAAGCTGCTGGGGGGTGTTCCATCCGGTCATCAGCCAGCTGAGGCCAGGGGCACTCAGCAGTAAAACCAGCCAGAGGTAGGGGCTAGTCAGGGGGCGCAGGGCGTTGTTTTGCAGCAGGTTGTGAATAGCCGTGGCATGGAGGTAAACGCCGCTGGTGGGTGGGTTGCGATCAAAGGGAGTGATGAGCGGATCGAGCCCAGCCGCCGTGGCTCCCACAATCACTATCTTGTTCTGCAGGGCGATCGCTGGAATGCGGTCTTGGAGAAGATCGACGAAGGAGTAGGTCTGGATATCAGCGGCTGGGCCTGTCCAGTTAAGCCACAGGGGCTGATCTAAATTGGGGAGTTCAACCAGGCCAGACACCAGGCTATGGGCCTGAATCGCCGCCACTCCTAGGGCGGGCTGACCTTGCCACAGGGGGACGATGTCGCGCACTAGCCCGTCAGAATCTTCGCGCCGCATAATGTGGCCGGTGGCGATCGCCGCCTGCTCAAGCTCTGGCACCGGCAGTAGAGCGGTGTTGTCGGCGTCCCAGGCCTGGGCTAGCACCGTCACCCCCTGGCGCTGTAGGGCCTGGGCCAGCTCGGCATCGTCATCGCTGGGCTCTGACCAAAGCACCGCCATGGCCACAACGCTGGCCCCCTGGCGGGACAACTGATCGAGCAGTTGGGCGTAGTAGTGGCGCGGCCAGGGAAACCGCCCCAGTTCCCGGAGGCTGGCATCGTCGATGGCCACGACGACCAGGCGATCGTCTGGCGTTTGTGGCCCCCGGAGGTCGAAAAGACTGCGGTAGGCCATCTGTTCCAGCGGCTGAAAGGCTTGCCCCTGCAACAGTAGGGCGATGACTACCGCCGCGATCGCACCAGGGAGTAACCGCCATAAATGTTCAACTAGGCGCTTAATCATGGCCAGCGGCCCGGGTCAATGCCAGGATTTGCTCAAAGTGAAAATCCTGCGCCCATCGGGTGAGCGCTTGAATCAGGTCAGCCTGGGTCGCAGGGAGCTGCGCAATTAACTTCAAGATTTGGGTATCTCGTCCCAGCACCGCTGCTCGATGCAGCTGATCGATCCACGCTCTGGATTGCCCTTCAAGCGTCAGGGTTTCTGATTGGGCATGAGGTACCCCTGGTGGAACGGCAGTCGAAGCCTCATCGACCTGTTTACCCAGGCTGATCGGGGCAGCATAGAGGTAGGTTAGCCCCAGATGCTGGGCTAATTTGGCCAACAAGTCCTGTTCCTGAAAGGGCTTACTAATGAAATCGTCACAACCCGCCTCTAGAATGTCCGCCCGCTCTTGATCAAAGGCGCTGCTGGTGACCGCGATAATCTTGGCCATTGGGTGAGCGCTGGAGCCGGGGGGGCGCTCGACAGCCATCCTGGCCTTCCGCTCGCGAGCCCGAATGTGCTGGATAGCCTCATATCCATCCATGATCGGCATCCGCATGTCCATCAAAATACCATGGGGGTACCACTCGGCCCACAGATCGATGGCTTCTCGGCCGTGGTTGGCAACCCGCAAACTAAATCCCAAAGGCTGCAAGAGATTGAGGAGCACCTGCTGATTTTCCCAGTGGTCTTCGACAATCAGCAGGCGGCAGGGCAGATGACTGGGGTGGACCCCGACCATCGGTAGCGCAGGAAAGACCGGGGTGGGTACCTCCACCAGGGATGGGGTGACTGGAATTTGAAATCGAAAGGTGCTGCCCTGACCCACCCCACTCTCAACGGTAATGGTGCCGCCCAACAGCTGCACAAACTTTTGGCTGATGGTAAGCCCCAGCCCTGTGCCCTCGTTGTTTTTTTGCCCCGTGCTGGTCTGCACAAAAGGCGTAAACAAGCGGGGCAAGTCGTCTGGGGCAATACCTGGGCCACTGTCTTCAACCTCAAAGCCGAGGGTAATAGGCGCAAATCGATCGTCGCTAGCGGCTATGGCGTCTATGCGCAGCACAACACAGCCCTGGGTCGTAAATTTAATCGCATTCCCCAACAGATTGAGTAAGACCTGGCGCAGCTTACCCTCATCAGCGGTAATGTAGCGAGGCAATTGGGGCGATCGCTCAATGAAAAACTGCAAATTTTGGTGGGTAGCTTTGAGGGATAGCATCTCATAGATGCTGTCTAGCAACTGGTAGAAATCGAAGTCATGGGCCTGAAGCTTCAGGCGACCCGCTTCAATTTTAGACATCTCTAGAACGTCGTTGATCAGGGTTAGCAAATGCTGACCACTGCGATTGATAATCGTGACATAGTCCCGAACAGCCTCAGGCAGATTGGGAACGTGATTGATAATTTGGGTAAAGCCCAGGATGGAGTTGAGGGGAGTGCGTAGTTCGTGGCTCATATGGGCTAAGAAGTCACTTTTGGCACGGCTGGCCACCTCTGCCGACAGCTTGGCTTTTTTGAGATCTTGAGCCTGGTCTTGAGCCTGGGCTAGCAGCGCCGCCATGGCTTCTTCAGACTGCTTTCGTTCCAGTTCAGCTCCGGCTCGCGCCGCAAAAATTCTCAAAATTTGCTCAGAAAACTCCCGCTCTACTATGGGACGGTTATCTAGAACCTTTAGATGTCCGATGACGTCACCCAAGGCGTTGTTCAAAGGCATGCCTAAATAGCTTTCTACCCCCAAATCAGCCAGATGCTCGTGTTGAGGAAATTTAGCTTGAATAGAATCTTCGTAGTAGATCATCTCACCAGCCGCTACTCGTTCGCAGGGAGTGCCCGTTAACGCGTACTCAAAGTTGTCACCAAACCGATCGCCCTGCCAAAAAGCCAGGGTACGACTTCTATTGCTGTCTGGGCCAGTCAACTCAGCGACAAGAGCATAGCGAACGCCCAACACCTCCGCTAGATGGCGTACTAACAAGTGAAAAAAGTCCTGGCTTGTCTTGGTGGCCGTACCCTCTACAATTAATCGCAGCGCCTGCTCCATTTTTTTGTAGCTGCCAATGTCTGTAGCCACGCCAAGGGATAGCGTTGTTTGCCCGTCAATCGCCTTAATAGGTTTTTTAATAGTTTTGAACTGATAAATTTTACCGGTTTTTGAAGTTACTTCTTCTTCAATTACTTTTACCTTTCCAGTGCTAATCACCTCGCGATCGTCTCGCAAAAAATGCTCAAATTCAGCTAGGCTTGGATTAAAATCTGCATCGGTCTTGCCAATTAAGTCTTGAACCGTGGTGTCATAAAGACTGGCCACAGCCTGATTGGCCAAAACAAACCGCCCCTGCCAGTCCTTGGCAAATATTAGATTTGGTGGATTGTCGATCACGTTGCGGAGAAACTCCTGCTGCCGCTGTAGGGCAAGTTCCGCCTGATGGTGTTTTTGGTGGAGTTGAAAATGTTCCTGGTGCAGAGAGATGGCGGCGGCGGCTGCACTCAAAAGATTGCTTTCTAAGGAATCCCAGCTGTAGTCAGACGCGCAGTTGTCAAACCCAATAAAGCCAAACAGCTCTCCCCTTACCATCAGAGGCAAAATCAGAACAGCCCGAATCCCCTGGGGCTCTAGCACCAGGCGCTCAGATTCAGGAAAATCTGCCACGCAGCCATGAATACTCTCACCCCGCGACAGCGATGCTCCCCAGCGCGGGAAAAAATCTGGGTAGGGCAGATTTTGCAGCAGGGGATTATCGATTTCGGCGGTGACGCCCTCGGCACACCACTCGGCTCGCTGGCTCATGAACATACGACCAGCGGCATCCGAGTGATTTTTAAATAGGTAAACCCTAGAGGCCCCAGCTACCACCCCCAGGTACTCTAGAACCTCTTGATAGTAGTGATGGTGCCCTTTGGTGGCCAGCAGCAGCCGTTGAATTTTGACCAGGGCGGCTAAATAGCGCTCTCGCTTTTCTAGGTCGGCTTCAGCTTGTTTGCGACTGGTAATGTTAGTGCAGGTACCGACAACTCTGATGGGGTTACCGGTGTCATCCCATACAGCTAGGACCCGATCAAACAGCCATCGGTAACTGCCATCTCGGCATCGAATCCGATATTCCTGAATTAAATCGGGTTGCTTGCGTTCTAGGTAGGCGGCTTTGGCCGTAAGGACGCGATCGCGGTCCTCGGGGTGCAGCAACTCCACCCACTGTTCCCCGGTGTTGGCGAACTCGTGGGGCTGATAGCCCAACATCGCCTTAAACCGATCGGAATAAAACCCCTGGCCAGTCACTAGATCAATATCAAAAATACCGTCGTGACTGGCTCGAATAACCAGATGCCAGCGGGCTTCGCTTTCTCTCAGGCTGGCCTCAGCACATTTGCGAGCGGTTATGTTTCGCTGTACCCCAAAGTGGCCGGTGATGTTGCCCTGTTCGTCATAAAGGCACATATAGTCTCCCTCAATCCAGATCGGGGTGCCATCTAACTTGCGCTCCTCGGTTTCAATATGCAGTTGACCGGCATCAAAAAACTGTCGCCAAACCTGCCGCCCGTGCTCTAAGTTGTGGGCAAAAAAATCGGCTGGGGTTAGCCCCATAAACTGCTCTCGACAAGCGCCATACTGCTCTAGCATGGCGTTGTTAATTTTAGTGATGCGCTGGTGGGTTAAGACATAGTCCAGGGTACTGTCTTTGTCTATGCTGTCGTTCCACGCAACCGGTTGGTCGAGCATCATAAAGAAAAACCCATCCAGGGACTGCGTGAAGAAAAGCTCTAAGCGGGCTTTCGTCTGCTGAAGCTCTCGCAGCGTAGCTCGCTGTTCAGAGTTGGCTATGGGATGTATGTTTTGAGCGCTAGGGGCAGGCAGCGCTAGGGTTGTCGGCACATCGCCTATGGTGTCAAGCGGCTCTGGCTGGCGCAGCCTACGCCACAGCTGCCGGAGAGTAATGAGACCCACGGGTTGACCAAAGTCGTTTACCACTGGGAGCGCTGGAAGTTGATGCTGGTCGAAGCAGGCTGCGATCGCGCCCACAGAGCCCAGATCCGATTGCCATAAAGCTGGAGAGGGCTGAAGGTGTGCTGACAGGGCTTGGCTAGAGGTGCTGAGGCCCCTGGCCACTAGGCACACAGCATCGCGCTCGGTAAATAACCCAAGGTAGCGGTGGCTTTTGGGCTCAATGACCACCAGGCAGGGCTGCTGCACTTGGCTAAGCTGAGCGATCGCCGCTGCCACAGTGGCCGTAGCAACTATGGTAGACACCTGATGGTCAATTACCTCGTGGAAAGCATCATCCATAGGTTGGCATCATTGACTCCGGTCTAAAACACGCTGGGCAATCGTCACGATTGGATCAAACTGAAAGTTTTTGTTCCAATCAGATAGTACTTTTGCCAAGGGCCGATAAACCTGAGGAATTTGCTGAATCAGAGCTGCAATTTGTTGGTCGAACCCCTGCATGGCTGCTCGATGAAGATGGATCGCCCAGTCCAGGGGCAGACCTTGATCTAACACTTCGGCCATCAGTGCTTCGGCGGTCTCCAGTGACATGGTCGCAGCCATAGGCAAGCTTCCACCTAACAGCTCCATCTCTACAGAGGTATCCGATGGAGACGCATTTAAAGCTACCGTTGCCAAGTGAACCGGTAGGTAAAACCTAACTTTGGTACCCTGCCCAGGGGTACTTGAGAGGCTGATTTGCCCTCCCAAGGCCTGAATGTATTGGTGGCTAATATAGAGGCCAAGGCCTAACCCTTGCTTGGGTTGAGGCCCTGACTCTGACTGTGCAAAAGCGTGAAAAAGTTGGTTGACCTCGTGGCGATTAATGCCACAGCCAGTATCTCCAATCTCAAAGAATAGGATACGAGCCGATTGCTGATTACGAGTCTCCGGTAGTGCATCCAAAGCACAGTCTTGCCAATAGCTGTCCTCTAGGCTCACGCGCAGGTTGATTTGTCCTGCACTGGTAAACTGAATCGCATTTTTCAAAAGCTGAATGAGAACCTGCCGGAGCTTGCCATCATCAGAGTGAATATATTTTGGCACCTGAGGATTGACAATCAAGTTGAACTGCAAACCTTGCTTGCTGGCTTGAGGCTGCCAGTCAAACACGATTTCTTCAAGCAATAAGTTTAGATTGAAATCTTGCTGGTTAAGGGCAATACAAGCAGATTCGTCCCGAGTAATCGTTAAAAATTGATTGATCATTTTAAGGAGATGTCGAGCACTTGTGTGAATGCCTGAAATGTAGTCCCGGTGCTCCTCTGTGAGTGATGAGTCGTTGACCATTAGACCTGAAAAACCCAGAATGCTGTTTAAGGGAGTCCTGAGTTCATGACTCATGCGGGCAACGAAATTACTCTTAGCCCGGTTAGCAATTTCCGCGATTTCTTTGGCGTCTTTTAGGGCTGCGGTAGTGCGTCTGTGGGCCTCAATTTCTTGCTGAAGCTGCTGATTCTGCTCGGTTAGCTGATTTTGTAAGCGCTGAATAGTTAATTGATGAGCAATGCGGGCTAAGATTTCTCCGGTCTGAAATGGCTTAGTAACATAGTCAGCACCACCCAGATCAAAAGCCTTGACTTTATCTATAACATCATCTGAAGCGCTCAGAAAGATGATTGGAATATCCTTTGTTTCTAAATCAGATTTTAGCCGTTGGCAGACTTCATAGCCGTCTAACGCGGGCATACGAATATCTAATAAAATAAGATCAGGAGGACAGGATTTGACACTGACTAAGGCCATTTCACCATTGGTGACGCAGCGAACCTTGTAGCCAATCATAGATAGGCTGGCCGACAAAATCCGTAGGTTGTCCGGTGAGTCATCTACAACTAAAATGTTGCCTTGATAAGTATCTGCTGGGTGTGAGTTCATCTCAGTCGGGATTGAGCTAATGCCGTTGGCGTTGAAATATAGGCGAACTATTTGGCTATATTTCCTGATATAGCAACCCAAATTGGTTGATGACTGTCGGATGGGCAGCTCGCCCCCACGAGTGGGACATCTGCGCTACAGGCGACAGTAGGAGATAACTATCGCAACATATCACCTATTTCGCAGTGTAGGTAAAGAATGTGACATCTCTGTGGAGGCACCGTTGATCTGGCAGAATCCTCAGCCTTAGCCAGGCTAAGCGCTATTCACCGTTCCAGTGTAAGGCTAGGGCGATTTGATCGCCTAGTAGCCCAGGGTCAAAGGGCTTACTCATAATGGCGTAAGCTCCGAGTTCAGCGTACTGTTGCTCCGAGACGATTCCCCCTGTTGCCGTGAGCATGATGACTGGAATTAGCTGAGTTTCAGGGGTTTTCTTTAAGAGCTGGAGAGTCATCAGTCCGTCTACGCCAGGCATTAAGACATCTAGCAAAATAGCATCGGGCTGGGCCTGGGCTGCGATCGCTACCCCTTCTTCTCCAGAACCGGCGGTCAAAACTTGCCACTGCTTCAAGGTTTGCAGGCTGACCTTAGCAATTTCGCGAATATCATCTTCATCATCAATCACGAGGATTTGTTTCATACTCCCACCACGGTGGCTATGGCACCCAAAACTATCCTCAGCAGTCAGCATGGGTGACGGTATCCAATTATAGCGATCCTGGGTGGGATCACGAAAATTTTGGAGCAGGTATTGAAGTGGGTGCGGACTAGTTCTACTAAAAGTGGGCTACAATTTTGGCCAATTAATCAGCCTAGAGAGACGGCTCTCCTCTGACAAACGTCAATTAAAAACCTGAATTTATTTATTTATTAAGATTAGGACAGGTTAAAAAAAGACTTCCCAAATAGATTCAACCTTCATCGTCAGCTTCATGTCCACGAGATTGCCACATTTGTTTTCTATGCTACTCAATAAGTTGGCATAGCAAGTGCCGACTTTATTAGGGCGCTTGCGCCCCTGACAGCCTCCCAGTACTGAGTTTTTCAGCTCTCAGCTTATGTCCTCAGCTACTGGGTAAACGCAATAAATCGAAGAAATGTTGCTAATCCTCGGCCTCTACAGGCTACGCTCTCCATCTGTTTTGTACCGTGATTCATCCTCTGGTTATCCAAGAAAGTCTGGTCTGTCGCTTTCGCTACTGGAGTGAGAGCATCCAGGAAGGTATGTATTTCAAACATGATCTCTATACTTACTTCCAGTCTTTTTCAGCCGCTAATCGATTAGCGGCCTATGCCGCAGCCTACGAACAGATCGAGCAAGGAAATGCCGTTTGTATTACGGTCTCTGAGACCCGTTATATTGTCTGGCTCTCTTTGCGGACACGAGACGCAAATGGAAATATCGACGCTTTGTTAAGCCGTGAAGTGAGCAGAAACAAAGCTAACCAGGAAGAGGTTTGTTTAGACAGCTAAAAGCTCTTAATTCGAGATGGTGGGTCAGGCAACCAGCGGACCACCCGATCACTGGACTGAGAAGCCTGAGGCTCTCCTGGGATCACTATGCAGCGGTTGGAGAAAAATGCCAGCAGATTAGGCATCGGAGGCGGAATCGCTCAAAATTAGTGAATCCGTAGCCAGAGCGCTTAATCAACTTCAAACGCGTGTTGAT
>NZ_JADEXE010000149.1 GCF_015207265.1 Nodosilinea sp. LEGE 07298
GGGTTCGAGGCCGAATCTACTGGGGGTGCTTCAGAAAGTGCTTCAGGCTGGGCTTCAGAGAAGTAGGCTTCAGCGGGTGAGACGGGGGCCTCTGCCGACGGTGATTCTGAGGCTACCTGGCCGCTCTGGCCTGCACCCAGCGGGTTCCATAGGGCCAAAAACAGCATCAGCAGGCCCAAAGCTATGGCGGTGAGCACGCCGTCGGAGAGCTGGCGCTGGAGGTCGGGAGGCAGCTGCGATCGCACCCACCGCAAGCCCTTCTTCCATAGCGTCACACCGTCGGCCAGCAACAGCAGCAGTTGATCAACCACACCCAGCTCCTTTGGTTGGTAGGGAATTCCGGTATCGGCCCAAACATCTTCGGCTGGGGCAATGGCGCGCGCGTTTTGGTTGCTGGTAGCCGCATTAGGTTGCCGTCCTCGGTCAATGTAGGTGGGTTGCGGCTCGGGGGTCGGCACCGGCAGCGGATCTTCGACGTCTTGCAGGTCGCTGTCGGTCCAGGGTGTGGCATCGGGGGTGTAGGGGCGATCGGTCTCCTGGCCGGAGGCGTCAGCAGAGCCATTGGGGGAGGCGTCAGGGGCAGAATCAGGGGAGAATCGATAGACAACGACCGAATCGAGCGAATCATCGCGGCTGGCTAGATCCTCCGCTCCGTTGGCGGCGATGAAAGGAGAAGGCTCAACATCTCCCCTCGTATCAACACCTCCCTCAACCGCCTCGTCGCTGAGGTTGGGCTGGGGTGCAGTCAGTTCGTCCCTCAAATCTGCTTCACCACCCTTGCGCGGGGGCGGAACAGGAGGAATTTCGGGGGGATAGTTAGGATCTTGGGGTCTCATGGGTTACCGACCTGGCCACGATTGCCGATACGCTGCGGAACAGCCCCTGGGGGCCTATCCCTCTCAATACTGCCACGTTTCCTCAAAATCTTAGGGTAGAACTCTGAGACCAGCCTCTGGTGCAGAATTCTGGTGCCGATATTCAAAGACGTCGCGTTCAAGCGGGCTGGGTAGAACTCTGGTGCAGAATCAGGCGATTGCCGTCGGGGTCGTAGGCGTAGACCTCGCGCCCATGGGAGGCGTTCAGCACAGGGCCAGGGGGCGGATAGCCGAGATCGGTAAAGTGCGCGATCGCGGCCTCCAAATCCACTACCTCCAGACACAGACTCATCGCCCCGCTGGTAGGCCCATTAAAGCGATCGGCTTGGTCAAGTTTGGGCCTAAAAATCGCCAGCCTTAGCCCCGGCAGCCCAAACTCGGCATAGCGATCGAGCTGGTAGGGCTGGGCCACCTGCCCCAGCAGGGCACTGTAAAAAGAGACCAGATCTTCAAACCGCTCACTGGCCAGGGTAATAAAGGCGCTGGTGCAATCCAAAGATCCAGTCGTCAAAGCACTATCCACCACTGTGCGATCGATTCATGAAAGGTGAGATGGTGCGCAATGCCCACCCTACGCTGCCCTAGAAAATACTGGATCCACTACCCATCCACCCATCCACTCATCCACCCATCTACCCATCCACTCCTAATCCAACTCCCACTCCGACGCATACTGCAACATCAGCGGCGGCAGATGCAGTTCTTTAGGGGTTTTGCAGCGGGCCTCGAAGATCGCCAGAATATCTTTCACCCCAGGGTTGCCCTTGCTATTGCCGGTAATGCCGCTGGCAATAACCACGGCGCAGGCTCCGTTACAGTCGCGTTGCCACTGGTTCCAGCGCTCTAGCAGGTGGCGATCGGCGCTGCCGTTGGTTTCGTACTCGGCAAACAGGTGCAGTTCGCTGTCGCCAGTTTGCAGCAGGCCCAGCTCAAAGGCTTCGCCGCTAAAGGGGTCGCTGCCGGGGTTAAAGCACACGGCCTGCACACCCTGGGCCTGCTGCAGCTGCTGAATCAGGATCTTGGCCTTGGGCCGCGAGGTTTGAATCAATACCACCGGCAGATCAGGGGAGCTAGCAGCAACTCCGCTGAGGGCTTTTTGCGGCTCTTGTTGCTGAAACGTTACTGTCGGGTCGTGGCGCAGGTCATTAATCATCCGCCGCTGAAACTGGGTGAGAATGATAATGGCCCCTTCGGGCACGTAATCGTCGCGCAGGACCGGAAAATTGACCAAGCCGGTGGGGCCACTGACCTCGTCTAAGGCCTCATCGGTTTCGGCCACCAGTTCTTCGGTGACCTCGGGCAGGGTTTGAACGGTCACCTTCAGCGGCGACGCGCTGCCGCTTTTTTGCGGGTTAGGAATTTTGTAGCTGCTCTTGAGGGCTTTGAGGGGGGGCTTTTCAAGCTGGGCGCGGTAGCGGGTCACAAAGCGACCAATGGCCTCCATTGCCACTAAAAAGGTGGCCCCTTCTTCGTCGGCAAGCTGGCTACGCATGCCCTCTAGGGGGTGAATGCTGCCAAAGTCGGGCTGCACGGCCTCGGGGGCTGTCCCCAGCCAGCCAGCGGGCTGAAAGCCGTTGTCAAAAGGTTCGTCGTCAAACAGCTCAAAGTTGAGAAACAGGCAGTCCTGCTCTAAGAAGGCCTCTTGCATTTGCTTGGGCGACTGCTGCCCCATCAGCACCCGCTGGCGAAACTGCTTCAGCGAGTCGAGCGATCGGTACATCAGCAGACCGTACTCTACGCCCCCCATGCCCAACATCGAGACATAGAGGGTGTCGATATCCCAGGCGTTGAGTTCAACCGCCAGCACCTGCTGCTCGTTCAGGGTGTTCCAGGGGGCCAGTTCCCATATTTCCATGGCCTTGTCGATCATAGCCTCGGCGTAGCGAGCCGGTAGCTCGGCCTCGGTCATCTCGGCTGACTGCTGCAGAGCATTGAACAGCTCGTCGATTAGAGGCAGCTCGGGAGCGTAATCGATCGCAATATCTAATCCCTGTAGGGCACCACGCAGGTAAAACTGAATTTCGCGATCGCTGACCACAATCTTTTGGGGTCGGGCTGGGGGTAAGTTGCCCTGGGGGGTCTCGATCGCCTGCAGCAGGGTGCGCACCACGGGTTCGTAGCCGCAGGTGGTGGGCACAATGGTCAGCCCCCGCACCGCGCCGTGGCTGCTGTCGACCCAAAGAATACAGTCGCTGGTTTCGGTGTGGCGCTGCCTAAGGCCGCCATCGTCATCCATTAACCCGCCCACCAAACGGCGATCGCCCTCCCACACGCTAGCTACGCGAGGCAGCCGCTTCAGGCGATCTAGGGTGATGCGATTCAGTCGGGTCATGGGCTAAGAGTAACAATGTCGTAGTTAGACCAGAGTAGTAGAAACGGCGAGTCGTTGCTGGCTGACTCTAGGGTGCTGGCAGACTTTAGGGGCGGATCTGGAGTCGCCTAGCCAAGTTTAATCGCCAAACGCTCCCATTGGTCGAGGGCCTTTGGGCGATCGCAGGCTCAAGATGGCACTACTTAGCCCAGCTACACAGGCAAGATGCCCATCCTACCCTTGATAAATCCACTTAGATCGCCATGGCCTGGCAACGCTCCAATGGCTGCTATAAACTATAAAAATTCTTGGCGGCAGCGACTCAGCCTAGAATACGAAAGTGTTAGATTTCAAAACAATTTAAGCCGCCTTGCTCTGGTCAGGGGTAAGTCTGTTTATCATTGAAAGTATGTTGTCGTACTAAACAAGGTTGCAATGGCTCAAGCCACTGAACAAACCCAAGGAATCTTAATGTCTGAGACGGCCCTTCGGCACGTCAAGGCACTCCAGCAGCAGCAGGGCGGCAAAGAGCTTTGCCTGAGAGTGGGCGTGCGCCAGGGAGGCTGTTCCGGCATGTCTTACACCATGGATTTTGAAGACCCAACCAATATCAACGAGCACGACGAAGTCTACGACTACGACGGCTTTCGGGTTATCTGCGACAAAAAGAGCCTGCTTTACCTCTATGGCCTTATGCTCGACTACAGCGATGCGCTGATTGGCGGCGGTTTTCAATTCACCAACCCCAATGCTGTGCAAACCTGCGGCTGCGGCAAATCCTTCGGGGCCTAGATTAAGAGATAGACCATGACTCAAACCGTAGAAACCCTGTTTGACCAGGGTATTGAACGCTATAAGGCGGGCGAAGACCCGGCTGAGCTAATTCCGGTGTTCAAAGAAGTGTGCGATCGCGCCCCCAAGAGCAGTGCCGCCTGGGCTTGTTTGGCCTGGCTCTATCTGCTCACCGACAAACCCAACCCTGGCCTCAAAGCCGCCCAAAAAGCCGTCAAGCTCAACCCCCAAGACCCCCAAGGGCGAGTGAATTTGGCGGTAGCCATGCTCGATGCCGGTAAACCCGGCGTGCGCGAGCATGTAGAAATTGCCGGTCAGGTGATGTCTGTCGCTGATGACCTGCGCACCGAAGTCATGCAGAGCATCGACGATGGTCTCACCCGCAAGCCCGACTGGAAGAGTCTGGCGCGGGTGAAACAGTGGCTAACCTAGTTCATCGCTAGGCTATCTAGCAAATCGAGTCTAGATCTGGCCGCTTACAACTGGTCCCATTGGAACACCAGGTACGAATCCACCAGGGCCGCTTAGAGCTTGGACAACTTCTGCGGCTCTAGCCTCTGGTGCTGAGTTTGGGAAAATGTTGAACAGCGGAGTGCTGTCGCCTCCACAGGCACGAGCACCTGAGAACTGCATAGGTACTAGGCAGATGGTTGCTCCTCCCCGATTGGCAAATGTCTGGTAGGTAATGCCAAAGCCCGGACGTGCTGTAGCGGCTAGGGTATTTAACTGCAGCATGGCCTGAAGACAACGGGAAGCCCCATCTGCCATTGTGCCGTCTGACTGCGCAACGTTACCGAAAACAGCGATGGTCCGCTGAGTTGGAAACGTTGCTAGACCCAAGTTAGGGCTAGCGATTAACGCATTGGGACTGCCGGGGAAAACCTCTTGTCCTGAGCCGGGATTACTACAGGCAAAGGTTAAACCTGCGAACTGTGCTTGCGCTTCTTGATTAAAGCTATCCAACGCTAGGCTAGGGCCAATCATGGCTATCGCTAGAAGTAGAGCGTTTCCAAACTGATTAAATTTCATAGGTTGACTCGCTTGCGTCTTAGTTAAATAACTCAAGAGTAAAGAGTTGAATCTCTTGGTAGAAGCTTTCGACGCTTTGCAAGCCCCCTCAGGACAGTTTAAAGAGCGGCACTAGCAGTTGTCACGAATTCATAACAACCGCTAGAACCATACTGGTTAAGGTTAGGCCTACTGCCCGTACCAGTCCTGCCGCCACTGATTCATTTGATCGATCTCGGCCTGCTGGGAAGCGATGATTTCGTCAGCTAAGGTTTGCAGTTCGGGGCGAGTGCTCTTGACCTTCAAATCCTCCGCCATCATCACCGCCCCCTCGTGGTGAGGAATCATGCCGTCGATAAAGCGCTGGTCAAACTCGCCGTCGGCCCCGCCCAGGTCCACATCCATGCGCATCGCGGCAATCATCTCCTTGCTCATGGGCATGTCGTGGCTCATTTCAGCGTGGTACATCATGGGCACGGTAGGGGCATCGGGGTACCAAGCCGCTCGCCACTCCTGCATTTGAGCAATTTCGACCTGCTGGGCCGCGATAATGTTTTCGGCCAATTGGCGAATTTCAGGCCGTTGAGAATGGGCCAGGGCCGCTTCAGCCATCACCAGCGCTCCCTCGTGGTGAGGAATCATGCCGTCGATAAACCGCAGATCGTAGGTGGCATCGGCGGGGCCAAGATCCATGTTGTGGCCCACGTGCAGGCTGTCGCCATCAGCCACGTCTCCGGCTAAATGACCTTCGTGCATGGCTTCCATAGTGCTGCTACCGCAAGCCGCCAGAGGCACCAGGGTAGCAAGGGCAAGAACCGTAGCTAGAGACCGATTGAAGCGCATTGTCAGTATCCAAACCGCGTTACCCATCTAGGGTACACACTCCAGTGGGCTAGAGCGTCAAGCGATGCGATCGCTCTAGCCAATCAGATTTAGGTAGCTAGGCTGGTTCAAATTTAGGATGGGTTAGCGGTAGCGTAAACCCATCCGGGCGCTGGGTTTTGTTCCTCAACCGCAACCTACACGGTCTCATATTTGATTGGGTCTTCCTACTTAGCGGCTAGCGCTGACAGACGCTATCTGAAGACCACACACGCTTTCAGCCCCAAAGGTTGCCGTATCGCGTTAAAAAACCGGCGATATAGCCATAGTCACGTTGGTTAGGACATCCAGAAACCCTATGAACGTTCAAACGTTTGAACGTTCATAGGAGACCTGTCTTAACCAGACTGGCCACAGCTATACACCTCCATAAAGCCCTTCCATACTGAAGCATCCTTCATCGCAATCGGCCTCAAGGATCCATACCATTCGCGGAATAAACTCTAACCAAGATTTAGTTAATGTTTTGTTACGAGTGTGAGAGGAGCAATCGCACTGTACTGTAAATTTTGTTAACAAAGCTGAACCTTGTTTATTTCAAATTGTGTCACCTGATCGCCCTAAATCCTTATCTGGCAAGGTTTTCTGATACAAACATGAAAGACATCATTGATTTTGCTTTCGTTACGAAATATTTCCCGTACAATCCCTAGAGTTAGCCTTTGGTGCGCCTCAGTCAGTGCTGCTGATCCTGCGCTCACGGCCTTTCACTAACCCAGCTTTAGCCGCGAAAGGAGTTTTACTGCATGTTCACCCACGTCAAGCCCACTGTGCGCCACATTGCCCCTGACACTCTCAACGGGCGGCGTCTGGTTAAGGTGGTCTATGTGGTTCTAGAGCCTCAATACCAGAGCTCTTTGTCCTCGGCCATCCGTTCGATTAATACCAGCAATCCTCATGTGGCCTTCGAAGTCAACGGCTACCTGATCGAAGAACTGCGCGACGCCAACAACTACGCGGCGTTTAAGCAGGATGTCGCCGAGGCCAATGTCTTCATCGCCTCGCTGATTTTTATCGAAGATTTGGCTGACAAGGTGGTTGAGGCGGTCGCCCCCGTGCGCGACCAGCTTGACGTGGCCGTCTGCTTCCCCTCCATGCCCCAGGTGATGCGCCTGAACAAAATGGGCAGCTTCTCGATGGCGCAGCTGGGCCAATCGAAGAGCATGATTGGCTCATTCATGAAAAAGCGTAAGGAGAAGTCGGGTGCCGGCTTCCAAGACGCCATGCTAAAGCTGCTGCGCACCCTGCCTACGGTGCTCAAGTACCTGCCGGTCGAAAAAGCCCAGGATGCCCGCAACTTTATGCTCAGCTTCCAGTACTGGCTGGGTGGGTCGCCCGAAAACCTGGAAAACTTCTTTTTGATGCTGGCCGATCGCTACGTGATCACCGACAAGCAGATTGAGGGTGCGCCCCAAACCGAAAGCCTAGACTACGAAGAGCCGGTTACCTACCCCGACATGGGTATCTGGCACCCGATGGCCCCCACCATGTTTGAGGACATCAAAGAATACCTTAACTGGCACGGCTCCCGCCGCGATATTTCTGAGGATCTAAAAGATCCCCTGGCCCCCACCATTGGCCTGGTGCTACAGCGCACCCACCTGGTCACGGGCGACGAGGCCCACTACGTCGCCATGGTGCAGGAGTTTGAGTACCTGGGCGCGAAGGTGATTCCCGTATTTGCGGGCGGCCTAGATTTCTCAAAGCCCGTCGATGCCTACTTCTTTGACCCGGTCGATAACACCAAAACCATCGTCGACGCCGTGGTTTCGCTCACCGGCTTTGCCCTCGTCGGTGGCCCGGCCCGCCAAGATCACCCCAAGGCGATCGAAACCCTGAAGCGGCTCAACCGCCCCTACATGGTGGCCCTGCCCCTGGTATTTCAAACCACCGAAGAGTGGGAAGACAGTGATCTGGGCCTGCACCCCATTCAGGTGGCATTGCAAATGGCAATTCCTGAGCTGGATGGGGCGATCGAGCCGATCGTGCTCTCGGGCCGCGATGGATTGACCGGGCGCGCCATTTCCCTGCAAGACCGGATTGAGTCGATCACCCAGCGAGCGATGAAGTGGGCCAACCTGCGCCGCAAGCCCAAGCTCGATAAAAAGCTGGCCATCACCGTGTTCAGCTTTCCCCCGGACAAGGGCAACGTGGGCACCGCCGCCTACCTAGACGTGTTCGGCTCTATCTATAAAGTGCTGGAAGCGATGAAGCTAAACGGCTACGACGTGCAGGATCTGCCCGAGTCGCCGGAGGCTTTGCTCCAAGAAGTCATCCACGACGCCCAGGCCCAGTACAGCAGCCCTGAACTCAATGTTGCCTATCGCATGCCGGTGCGCGAGTACCAGGCGCTCACCCCCTATGCCGAGCGGCTCGAAGAAAACTGGGGGCCACCGCCGGGCAACCTGAATACCGACGGCGAGAATATGCTGGTCTACGGCAAAGCTTTTGGCAACGTGTTTATTGGTGTGCAGCCTACCTTTGGCTACGAGGGCGACCCGATGCGGCTGCTGTTTTCGCGCTCTGCCAGCCCCCACCACGGATTTGCCGCCTACTACACCTTTTTAAACAAAATCTGGGGCGCTGATGCGGTGCTGCACTTTGGTACCCACGGGTCGCTAGAGTTCATGCCCGGTAAGCAGATGGGCATGTCGGGCACCTGCTACCCCGACAACCTGATCGGCAGCATCCCCAACCTCTACTACTACGCGGCGAATAACCCCTCCGAGGCCACGATCGCCAAACGCCGAGGCTACGCCGAAACCATCAGCTACCTGACGCCCCCAGCCGAAAACGCGGGTCTATACAAGGGGCTGAAGGAACTCAGCGAGCTGATCGGTTCCTACCAAGGCAACAAAGAGAGCGGTCGGGCTGTGCAGATCGTCAACGCCATCATCGAGACGGCGCGGATTTGCAACCTGGATCGGGATGTGGTGCTGCCCGAAGGCGACTCCGGAGAGCTTTCCAACGACGAACG
Source organism: Nodosilinea sp. LEGE 07298 (assembly GCF_015207265.1). Classification (GTDB taxonomy): domain Bacteria; phylum Cyanobacteriota; class Cyanobacteriia; order Phormidesmidales; family Phormidesmidaceae; genus Nodosilinea. The sequence continues at coordinate 8,846 of NZ_JADEXE010000149.1, forward strand.
CGACAACTTGGTAGGCAAAATCTACATCAAGTTGATGGAGATCGAGTCGCGCCTGCTGCCCTGCGGTCTGCACGTGGTGGGCAAGCCACCTACGGCAGAAGAGGCGATCGCAACGCTAGTCAACATCGGCAGCCTCGATCGCGAAGAAGACGGCATCAAGAGCCTGCAGCGGATTATCGCCGAGAGCATTGGCCGGGATATTGATGACATTTACGGAAATAGCGATCGCGGTCACCTCGCCGACGTGCAGCTGCTCTACAACATCAACCAGGGGGTGCGGGCCGCCGTTGCCGCCCTCGTCCACGAGCAGATTGACGCTGAAGGTCGGGTGTCTAAGGTGTCGCGGCTCAACTTCTTCAACATTGGCCGCAAAGAGCCCTGGATCAAGTCTCTCCACGAGGCAGGCTACACCAAGGTTGACGGCGAAGCCGTTAAACCCCTAATGGAGTACCTGGAGTTTTGCCTGGAGCAGGTCTGCGCCGACAACGAGCTGGGTGCCCTGCTGCAAGCCCTGGAAGGAGAATACCTGCTCCCCGGCCCTGGCGGCGACCCAATTCGCAACCCCGACGTGCTGCCCACCGGCAAAAACATCCACGCCCTCGATCCCCAGTCCATCCCCACGATCGCTGCGGTACAGTCGGCCAAAATCGTGGTCGATCGCCTGCTAGAGCGGCAGCGCCAGGAAAACAACGGGGCCTACCCCGAAACCATTGCCACCGTGCTGTGGGGCACCGATAACATCAAAACCTATGGCGAATCTCTGGCCCAAATGATGTGGTTCGTCGGTGTCAAGCCCCTGCCCGACTCCCTGGGCCGGGTCAACAAGCTAGAGTTAATTCCCCTCGAAGAGCTGGGTCGGCCCCGTGTCGATATTGTCGTCAACTGCTCTGGGGTCTTCCGCGATCTGTTCATCAACCAAATGGCCCTGCTCGATCGCGCCGTCAAAATGGCCGCCGAAGCCGACGAGCCCCTGGAGATGAACTTCGTTCGCAAGCACGCCCTAGAGCAGGCGGCAGAAATGGGTCTTTCGGTACGCGAAGCCGCTACCCGCATCTTCTCCAACGCCTCCGGCTCCTACTCGTCAAACATCAACCTGGCGGTGGAGAACAGCACCTGGGAGAACGAGGCCGAACTACAGGAGATGTACCTAAAGCGCAAGTCCTTTGCCTTCAACTCCGACAACCCCGGTGTTATGGACAGCAGCCGAGGTCTGTTTGAGTCGGCCTTGAAGACGGCAGATGCTACCTTCCAAAATCTCGATTCGTCGGAGATTTCTCTCACCGATGTGTCACACTACTTCGACTCCGACCCCACCAAGCTGGTGGCCAGTCTGCGCGAAGACGGCAAGGCTCCGGCGTCCTACATTGCCGACACCACCACTGCTAACGCCCAGGTGCGCACTCTATCTGAAACGGTGCGACTCGACGCCCGCACCAAAATGCTCAACCCCAAGTGGTACGAGGGCATGCTCTCCCACGGCTACGAAGGGGTTCGTGAGCTTTCTAAGCGCCTGGTCAACACGATGGGCTGGTCGGCCACCGCTGGCGCAGTGGACAACTGGGTCTACGAAGACGTGAACACCACCTTCATTCAAGACCCAGAAATGTGCAAGCGCCTGATGGATCTCAACCCCAACTCCTTCCGCCGTATGGTGTCGACCCTGCTGGAAGTGAACGGGCGCGGCTACTGGGAAACCAGCGACGAAAACCTGGAGAAGTTGCAAGAGCTTTACCAAGAAGTCGAAGACCGCATTGAGGGAGTGGAGTAGGACTTCGGATAAGAGTTAAATTAGAGGGGTAGGCCGAAGCCTGCCCCTCTTTGTTATAAGTGGACTATCAAAGGAAACTTAAACCCATCTACCTTCCAGACCGTTGAAAGTAGCACTTGTCTTGACAACAGTCCGGACAGTTTTAGCAATGAAGCCACAAGGCTTAAAGGACGGTTACCTTAGCAATCGCCCATCAAACGTTGGGGTGTAGGTCTCTATCCAGCAGTCTCCGTTATGCTTCTCTGACGAATTTCATTGACGAGCTTGGCTGCGGCCTCACCGGATTTGAGATGTTCAGCTAGAACCTGCTGGGCAGCATTTAGGGTTTGATCGGCCCGCATTTGAGTTAGATCAGCCCTTAAACCCTGACCGACGTAGAACTTTATTAGCCCCTCTAGGGACATATCTTTTTTGGCTGCGATCGCCCGCAGCTCTACCAAGGTATCAGCAAGTATCTTTACCGTCACCACCTCAAAAGGGCGAACATTGATCTCTAACTCAAAAGTTTCATTAGGACTGTTCATATAGGTATCGCTCAGAACGAGTAGCTATCCGTGCTGAAATAATGCGTGTTTTGCTTCCTCTTTCAACATAAACTGCAAGCAATAACCTGGGAACCAGCGAGTAGCCTAAGATGTTGATTTCTGCTTTATCCTCGTCCTATTCAAACTCAAGACCCTCAATGCGGTAGGTTACATTCATTTGATCAAATCATAGCTAAAAGCGCTAGTCATCGGCCTTGACTAAACCTTGCGCTTGAGCACCACTAGGGTGATGTCGTCATAGATGGTGTGCTCGCCGATGTGGGCATGTACATCGGCGATGATGGCGGCGATAATGGCGGCGGCTGGCTGGGTCGAATGCTGCTGCGCCACCTCAATTAAGCGGTCTAGGCCGTAGAATCTGCGATCGCAATTTTCGGCCTCAGTAATGCCGTCGGTGTAGAGCAGCAGGGTGTCGTCTATGCCCAAGTTGAGGCGATGCTGGGCGATAAATGCTGAAATATCCTCTACTAGGCCCACTTGATAACCGAGGTCAAGGGTGTCGATGCGCTCGACGGTACCGCTGGCGCGCACCACAATCACCTCCTCATGCTGTCCGCTAATGGAAAGCCTGCCGTCCTGGTAGTCGATTAGCGCCAGCGACAGGTTGCGCAAGGAACCCATGCGCAGGCGGTTTTGGTACATTACCTGGTTAAGCGCGTTAAAGGAGACGACCGGGTCGGTCACATCTAAGGCCCGCAGCATGCGCACCGCTGTCTGAGCCATAATCATCAGCACGCCGCTTTCGAGGCCGTGGCCGGTCACATCGCCAATGCCAATGGTGATTAGATGGCTGCTATCTTGCAGAATGTCGTAGTAGTCGCCCCCGATTTCCTCGGCAGATTCCATAAATCCAGCAACATCCAGGTGGGCGATCGCGGCCAGTTCCTCAGTCTTAGGTAAAATCATTTGCTGAAGCTGACGAGCGACGCTCAGCTCGGCGCTCATGCGGCTGTTATCAGACTCTAGAGCCTGATTGAGGCTAATAATTTCGGCATTGGCGGCGGTGAGCGCGGCCTCGGCCTGCTGCCGCTGGGCCACTTCCTGGCGCAGCTGGGTCATGGTTTCTTCTAAACGGCGCGACTGCTGCTCTAGCTCCCAGCTGTACTGCACGCAGCGCGAGACTTCCCCCAGCATTTCGACCACCACACCGGCAGCGGCGAAGGATTCGGCTTCGACCCCCAGCCAGGGCAGCGGCTGAATGCGCTCTGGGCTAGAGTAAACAATGCGAAACTGGCCGTCGGCCTGAACCTGGCCAATGTGGCATTCTTTTTGCAGGTGGTGGTTGGGTTCGCAGCACACCTCGCCGCTGGGCGATCGCCAGCACTGCCCGTAGGCCTCCGCTCGCACCGCTTCACTAGCCACCGTCTGGGCCTGCTCCACCGCCTGCCGCCACAGGTAAACCTGCGTATAAGCAGTCTGAATGGGGTCGCTAGCGACGCAATTGGCTCCATAGCGCTGCTTGAACTCAGCTACAAATCGCTGGTTGACAGGTGTATCTAAACTTTGAAAATAGCTCCAGCAGGCGTAGTGCCCAACAGCCGCCGAGCCAATAAGCTGTAGCTCAGCCTCGGCCACACTCATGGCCATAATAGGCATCTGTTCGGGGGTAAGCCCTGCCGCCTGAAATTGCCGGTAAAAGGCCAAATTGCTGTCGCCGTTGAGGGTGCTGAACACCACATCGGGTCGCAGGCGCAGCAAATCTTGAACAATGGCCCCAAACTCGGTCGCACCCAGGGGCATATAGGCTTCCCCGGCTAGATCGCCCTGATGGTAGTGCAGCTGACCTTTGAGAATTTTGTTGGTTACCCGAGGAAACACATAGTCGCCCCCCAGCAGGTACATGCGCCGTTTGCCCTGGGCTAGCAGCCACTTTAGGGCAGGCTCTACCTGTTGGTTGGGGCAAGAGCCCGAGTAAAATACCCAGGGCGACTGCTCTAGCCCTTCGTATTGCAAGGGGTACCACAGCAGCACCCGGTGAGCTTCAAATATAGGCAGCATGGCCTTGCGGCTGAGCGATGTCCAGCAGCCAAATACTGTAGCCACCTGGTCGACTTCAATTAGTGCCTGAGCCATCGCCGCAAACTGCTCTGGGTTTGAGCCCCCGTCCCGAATTACAGGTTCTAGGGGACGGCCCAGCACGCCACCAGTCTGGTTGATTTCTGCGATCGCCATTAGCGCGGCATCGACCAGGGGTGCTTCGCTGAGGGCCATGGTGCCGGTCAGTGAGTGCAGCACGCCAATGCGAATGGGCTCAGAACAGGAGAAGAGCGGCATGAGTTTCAGGCGATCGGGGGGCTTCTATTTAATTGCCCACCACTGACTCAACTCTGACCGCTTCATCCTCTGCGGCTACCGGAGGCTCTGGAACCACGGGTTCCTGGTGGCTGAAAAGCAGCTCACCATCCTGTAAATCGACCACAATGGTAGCTCCCTGGGCAAAGGTGGTCTCTAGGATTTTGGTGGCGATCGGGTTTTCGAGCAGTCGCTGAATCGCTCGCTTGAGGGGGCGCGCCCCATATACCGGGTCATAGCCGCTTTGAGCAATGAAGTCGATGGCCGGGTCGGCAATCTCCAGGCCGATGGTCTGGCTAGCCAGGCGGCGCTGCACCCGGCGAATTTGCAGTGCGACAATTTTGCGCAGCTCGCTCTTGCGCAGCGAGTGGAAGAGGATTAAATCGTCGACACGGTTGAGAAACTCAGGGCGAAACGCCTTTTGCAGCACTTTGAGCACCTGGGTGCGCATTTCGTCGTAGCGATCGTCATCGCCTGCCAGCTCCAGAATGTGGTCGCTGCCCAGGTTGCTGGTCATGATCACCACAGTATTGCGGAAATCGACTCGGTGGCCCTGGGAGTCGGTAATGCGGCCATCTTCGAGCACCTGAAGCATGATATTGAACACGTCGGGGTGGGCTTTTTCGACCTCGTCGAGCAGCACTACCGAGTAGGGGTGACGACGCACCGCCTCCGAGAGCTGGCCGCCGTCTTCGTAGCCCACGTAGCCGGGAGGTGCCCCCACCAGGCGCGATACGGCATTTTTCTCCATGTACTCTGACATGTCGATGCGGATTAGCGCGTCTTCGGTGTCAAACAAAAACTCGGCCAGGGCGCGGGCCAGCTCGGTTTTGCCCACCCCAGTCGGCCCCATAAATAGAAAAGATCCCAGGGGGCGACCCTGATCGTTCATACCGGCACGGGCGCGGCGAATCGCGGCGGCGACGGCCTCCACAGCTTCGTTTTGACCAATCACGCGCTCGTGCAGGTGCCCTTCGAGCTGGAGCAGCTTTTGTCGCTCCGACTCCATTAGTCGGTTGACCGGAATGCCTGTCCACTTGGCGACAATTTCGGCAATGTCGGCCTCGGTCACCTGCTCACGCAGCAGGGTGGTGCCCTTGGCCTGCACTTCGATTAGCTGGGCTTCTAGATCTTCGCGATCGCGCTGAATGGCCTCCAGCCTGCCGTACTTGAGCTGGGCGGCTTTGTTGAGGTCGTAGGCGCGCTCAGCCTGCTGAATCTGAAGGCGAATCTGGTCTTCTTCTTCTTTCAGGGCGTTGATGGCATCGAGGGCCTGCTTTTCGCCCTGCCACTGGTCGTTAAGCTCCTGCTGCTTGGCCTGAAGCTCAGTAATTTCTTGCTCAATACGGCCCAACCGTGCCCGCGACGCTGGGGTGGCGGCCCCGTTCTCGGCTTCTAAAGAGAGCTTTTCCATCTCTAGCTGCATCAGGCGGCGATCAATGCTCTCTAGCTCCTCGGGTTTGGAGGTAATTTCCATCTTGAGCTTGGCGGCGGCTTCATCGACTAGGTCGATGGCTTTGTCGGGCAAAAAGCGATCGGAAATGTAGCGGTCAGAGAGCACCGCCGCCGCCACCAGAGCGCTATCGGCAATATCGACACCGTGGTACGACTCGTACCGCTTTTTCAACCCCCGCAAAATGGAGATGGTGTCTTCGGCACTGGGTTGGCCTACGTAGACCTGCTGAAAGCGGCGCTCCAGGGCGGCGTCTTTCTCGATGTGCTTGCGGTACTCATCTAGGGTGGTGGCACCGATGCAGCGCAGCTCGCCACGGGCCAGCATGGGCTTGAGCAGGTTGCTGGCATCCATGGTGCCCTGCCCCGCTCCGGCCCCCACTACCGTGTGCAGCTCGTCGATGAACAGCACAATCTGCCCGGCAGAGTCGGTCACTTCGCGCAGCACCAGCCGCAGTCGCTCTTCAAACTCGCCGCGAAACTTGGCTCCGGCAATTAGCCCGCCAATATCGAGCGAAATTAGGGTGCGCCCCTTCAGCGATTCGGGCACTTCGCCATTGATAATGCGCTGGGCCAGGGCTTCGGCGATCGCGGTCTTGCCCACCCCCGGTTCACCAATTACCACTGGGTTATTCTTGGTGCGCCGCGACAGCACCTGAATCACCCGACGAATTTCGTCGTCGCGACCAATCACCGGGTCGAGCTTGCCGTCACGGGCAAGCTGGGTGAGGTCAATGCCAAATTTTTCCAGCGCTTCGTACTGCGACTCGGGGTTTTGGTCGGTAACCTTTTGGCTACCCCGCACCGCCTGCACCGCTGCCATCAGTTCTGGGCCTTCTATATTAAAGCCGCGCAGCAGCCGTCGGCCAATCCGCTCGTCTTCCTGAAAGCCCAGCAGCAGGTGCTCGACGGAGATAAATTTGTCTTTGAGGGTTTCTCGCGCTGCTTCAGCCTGGTCAAGCATGCGATCGAGGCTTTGGCCCAGGTACAGGTTGCTATCGAGACCAGGGCGTACGCGGGCCTGGCGCTTAGCAAAGGTCTCTAGCTCATCGAGCAGCAGATCGCAGTCAAGATTTGCTTTAGCGATAATTTTGTGGGCCAGCCCGTCTTCTTCCTGGTCGAGCATGGCGATGATGACATGCTCGACCTCCATATATTGGTGTTTGCAGCGGCGGGCCACATCCTGGGCTTCAACAATGGCGTCCCAGGCTTTGGCGGTAAACTTATCGGGATCGGTTGGCTGCATAATCTCCGTGGGCGGGCCGACGTGCGCTTTGCTTTTTGTAACGGTTGGACGTTCAGTATATCAGTTGGGCGCTGGGGCTGCGGTCATAGCGCTTGAGTAGAGCATAGGCTGCCCACCAGCTGCAAACGGTCAGCTATCCAACACTATCCCTCGTGAACCCCAAGGGGCACCGGTAATGTTGCTATTACCTGGGCCTATATAAATGATAGGACTGGATAACTGATCTGGTTGGAGCCAACGGGCTGCGATCGCTAGTCAGGGCGAGGTAACGGATCAAACACTACAGTATCGAACGCCACAGCATCGAATGGCGGCTGGCAAAAGGGTACTGGTTTCTTAAGGTAATATCCTACCCCTGTTAAGGTGAACGTTTGTTCTCCTTTTGCTTGAGGAGCCGAGCGGTGGCAACATGGGGATGCTTCGGATTAAACGGCTCCTTTTTAGCAGGTTTTTTGGGACCTCTGGGAGAGGACGAAA